>JBDSOU010000048.1:0-19337 GCA_039914625.1 Bacteroidia bacterium
CCCCGTAAAGCACCCCCTCCTCCCGATAAAATGATTGTAAGCAGCCCTTTCGTAAAAAAGGAATTTAGTTTTGATGACCTGCTTACCCTCCAAAATAAAAACCTTACTGAAGAAGAACGCACCAAATCAGAAACCTGGATGAAAGACATTCAGCAGCCTGCATCAAGAGTCAATCTTAGTTTGTATGATTCTCTTGCCGGAATATGGGACCAGAAAAAAATATTTGCATTGTCTGCCTATTATTATGAACAAAAAGCCACAAAAGACAAAACAGAGAAAAGCTACATCAGCGCTTCTTTCCGTTTCTTTGATGCGTATAAAAACGCCAGTGACAGTTCTTTGAAAATAAACATGGTTGACAAGGCAATAACCAATTATACAAAAGTGCTTGAATTGAATCCTGACAACCTTGATGCAAAAACCGACCTCGCCATTCTCTATGCCGAAGCAACTCCCGATCCTATGAAAGGAATCATGATGCTGCGCGAAGTAATTGCCACAAATCCAAATCACGAAAATGCTCAATTGAACCTGGGATTTCTTTCAGTAAAATCCAGCCAGTACGAAAAAGCATTGGAACGATTTGATAAAGTGCTTGAAATAAACCCCAAACATATTGACGCTTACCTGCTTAAAGCACAGGTTTACGTTCAAATGAATGAAAAACAAAAAGCAATTGATAACTTTGAAAAATATAAAAAGCTGTCAACCGACCTGAATATGATTCAGGAAGTGAATGAATACCTTGCCGAATTGAAAAAATAATAATTGAATTGAACATTAAACTTTAAACTTCCACATATATGCCCTCAGGAAAGAAAAGAAAAAGACATAAAATGGCTACGCATAAGCGTAAGAAAAGACTTAGAAAAAACAGGCACAAAAAGAAATAATCTGTTTTAAACCAGTGATGGTGTGTCAGCATGCCTTACCATCACTGTTGCATTTTACGTTTTTTTAGATTGGTTGATTCTCTGGTATTTAAAGGAGAAATCATTTTTAAATTCTGTGTATTACCAAACGGGTAACACAGTTTTTATGTTTATATATTTTTAATTAAAACAATTTTAGAGTGAACAGTGAATTAGTAATTGATTCATCAGGTTCCGAAGTCAACATTGCGTTGCTGGAGGAAAAAAGACTGGTTGAATTAAGTAAAGAAAAAAAAGACAACAACTTTTCAGTTGGCGACATTTATTTGGGCAGGATTAAAAAAATCATGCCCGGTCTTAATGCCGCATTTGTTGACATCGGTTATGAGAAAGATGCTTTTCTTCATTATCTCGATTTAGGTCCGCAGCTGCGTTCATTAGTCAAATACATGAACGACACCACGGGCAAAAAACAGTTAGAGCCGATGCTGAATAATTTTGAATGCGAAAAAGACATTGAAAAAACGGGCAAGATGACTCAGGTGCTGTCCAACAATCAATGGCTGATGGTGCAAATAGCGAAAGAGCCTATCTCAACAAAAGGCCCGAGAATAACTTCCGAAATATCGCTGGCCGGAAGATTTGTAGTAATGGTTCCTTTTTCAAATATTGTTTCTATTTCCTCAAAAATAAAAAGTTCCGAAGAACGTACACGTTTGAAAAGATTGGCAATGAGCATAAAGCCGAAAAATTTCGGTTTAATAGTTCGCACAGTTGCCGATGGAAAAAAAGTTGCTGAATTAGACGCTGATATTCAAGACCTCATTTCAAAATGGACCAGTGCTTATGAATTAATGAAGGTTGCCAAGCCACCGCAAAAAGTTTTGGGTGAAATGGATCGCACGTCCACCATTTTGCGCGACATGCTCAACCCTAATTTCAATGCCATTCATGTAAATGATATTGCTGTAGCAGAAGAGATAAAATCCTACATCCGCACCATCGCTCCCGAACAGGAGGAAATTGTAAAATTCACAAAAAGCAAGGTTCCCATTTTTGAAAACCTCGGAATTGACAAACAAATAAAAGCTCTTTTCGGGAAAACGGTAAACCTTCCAAACGGTGCGTATCTCATCATTGAACACACAGAAGCCATGCACGTCATTGATGTAAACAGTGGCGGACGAAGCCGTAGCGGAGATAACCAGGAGAACAATGCATTGCAGGTAAACCTGATGGCAGCAAAAGAAATTGCACGTCAACTACGCTTGCGCGATATGGGTGGCATTATCATCATTGATTTTATTGATCTGCACACCACACAAAATCGTAAAGAGCTTTACGACTGTCTCAAAGATGAAATGAAAAAAGACAGGGCGAAACATACCATTCTTCCCCCCAGTAAATTCGGTTTAATTCAACTTACACGCGAGCGCGTGCGCCCCGAAATGCAGATTGAAACCGTTGAAAAATGCCCCGCATGTGACGGCACCGGTGAAATCAAAGCAAGCCTTTTATTATTGGATGACATTGAAAACAACATCCGATATTTTGCAGAAGAACAAAACGAAAAATCTCTTTTACTCAAAGTACATCCCTTTCTTGAATCTTATATTAACAAAGGACTATTTTCATCCATCGTAAAAAAATGGAAACGAAAATACAAGAGCAAAATAAAAGCAGAAGCCGTAACCGCGTATCATTTAATGGAATATCATTTTTTTAATGGGAAGGGTGAGGAGATAAAAATTTAACACCCCTGATCCAAAAGAAGGGCTATTTATAAAATATTTTTAAAAAATGAAAAAATGGATACTGAAAGCTATTGTTCAGAAAACAATTTCGTTTTTGCCTTTTAAGCACAGAATTAATTTTTTATTTCAGAAATATGTTACCAAGGGACTTTTCTTAACTGACATCTATTTTGAAGATCGCCTCATACATGCTTCCAATCATTTAAAAGGGTATCAGAAACTATCCGGCAAAAATATTCCGGCCAAAGCACTTGAGCTCGGTACCGGATGGTATCCTGTTGTACCTATCACATTATTTTTATGCGGTGCTGACGAAATTCATTCCATTGATGTTGCAGAATTAACCAACAAAGATTTTCTGATAACAACACTTGTAAAGTATGTTCATTATTTGAACAATCCTTCAAAGAAAAAATTATTTACAGGATTGCCTTTGATAAATATCAGAATAAAAATTTTAAATGAACTGCTTACTAAAAAAGATTCAACATCATTGAATGAAATGCTCTCTTCTCTGAATCTGAAATATAAAGTTACAGATGCAACCAAAACAGATTATCCTTCCGGTTATTTTGATCTTGTAAATTCCAACAACACTTTTGAACATATTTATCCAGAAGTGCTGGAAAAAATTCTACTTGAATTTAAAAGAATAACAAAACCCATCGGAGGTGTCATGTCACATTTTATTGACCTTTCTGATCACTTCGCTCATTTTGATAAAACAATCACCATTTATAATTTCTTAAAATTTTCCGATAGCAAATGGAAATGGATCAACAATTCGATTCAACCAATGAACCGGCTTAGAATAAATGATTACTTGGAAATTTATCGGAAACTAAATATCCCGGTAACTCAAATTCAAAACAGGAAATTTAATATTGAAGAAGTAAAAGCAGTGGATGTTGCAGAGAAATATAAAAGGTATTCATTGGAGGATCTGGCAGTGAGCCATTCGTATGTTTTCTCGAAATTTTAACCTGAACGAATAAGGCTCAATTCTTTTCTTCGAACTGAATTTCCAGATCATCAGTAAGCAAGCCTTCTTCTGCCTGATTTAATAAATAAATTTTAATCACTCCTTCCGGATTCAGGTTAGGCGGTAAATCATAATTAAACGAAACAGGAAACCATTCACCTGTTCTTATTGTAAATTCATCCGTTTTGCCACCGTTCCAAAAAACAATGCTGTCTTTTGTATCTCTTACTTCTAAAACAACCTTAGCCCATGCCTTCGGATTTTCGACTTTGATCCATGCTTTGATAGCCACTTTTTTTAGTCCTTGGGCACTAATTTCATTAATTTTTGAAACAAAGGTTGTACTGAAAAGGTGATCTTTATCAATCTTGCACGCAAATTTTCCTGAGTGAGCGATACACCTGATTATGCGAGGATCATCATACCAGCCATGAGCAGTTTCATAATCATTCGCATAGTAAAGATTGTTTTTAAATTTATCTTCTTTATGAGAACAACTGTTAGTAAGGAAAAGGCATACGCATAAAACTAATAAATTACTGGTTTTTTTCATAGGATACACTTTTAACAGAGGCAAATGTAAAAATTATTGGCTTAAATAATTAAAAAACTAAAATAATAAACAATATTTTACCAACAGAAATTTATAAAAGATTATTTTTACCCGGTTGCAAAATTAACCGATAGCTCTTCTTTAATTTGGAAAATGGACGCCATAAAAAAACTTTCGATAATTATTCCTGCTTATAATGAAGCAAAAACTATTCACTTGATTCTTGATAAGGTTTTAAAAGTCAATCTTACTATGAATATTGAGAAGGAAATTATTATTGTTAATGATTGCTCCTCTGATACGACCAAAGAAGTTATTGAAAAATATATTTCAGAACATACCGCCAATAATATCAGGTTATTTAATCAGGAATATAACAAGGGAAAAGGAGCGGCATTGCATAAAGGAATTCAATTGGCAACTGGTGAATTTCTTATTATCCAGGATGCCGATCTTGAATATGATCCTGAAGAATACAATTTACTTTTAAAACCAGTTATTGATGGTTTTGCAGACGTGGTTTACGGATCAAGATTTATGGGAGGGAACCCGCACAGGATTTTATTTTTCTGGCACACGATAGGCAATAAATTCCTCACCGCGTTTTCAAATATGTTTACCAATCTTAATTTATCCGATATGGAAACATGTTACAAGCTTTTCAATACAAAAATTATTCAGTCAATAACACTAACGGAAAAAAGGTTTGGTTTTGAACCTGAGGTAACGGCAAAGGTTTCCCGGGTAAAAAAGATCAGGGTTTATGAAGTCGGAATTTCTTACTACGGTCGTACATATGAAGAAGGAAAGAAGATTGGCTGGAAAGATGGCTTCAGAGCGTTATATTGTATTCTTAAATATAACATATTTAAAACGTAATCTTTCGGACATTAAATATGCTGCATGAATGCCCTTGTAAATTTTAAAAAGACGGATGCATGGAAATATTTCCCTTATCTCATTGCGTTCATTTATCTCCTTTATTGTATTTTTTATACGTATGAAAGGATCTTAAATATTGATAACAGCTTTTATCTTTTTCAAATAATTAACAGCGGGAGCTTTAATTTTTCAGAAAAGAGATATGGAAATTGGCTATCGCAGCTTCCTGTAATAGTTTTTCTTAAAATGAATTTCAGCTTGAAAAGTCTAGTTTATATTTACTCTATTAGTTTCCCGTTCCTATATTTATTAATAATATGGTTATGCAGTGCAGTGTTAAAAAACAAAGCAGCAGCACTTGCGGTTATACTAAGCTTAATTTCTGGTGTGGCCTATAGTTTTTTTCACCCTGTAACAGAAACACATCAGGCGTTGGCTTTATCATGCCTGTTATTTGCCGTATTGACTTCGGTCCGCTTTGAAAAATCAACTTATGGTTTTTATGTACTTTCACTACTTATTGAAATATGGTGTTTGGTAACCCATCCGATAGCAGTTTATACCGTTTCGTTTGTTTTAGCTCTGGCTTTTATTTCAACGCAAGCGAAGAGAAAATGGTTCCTGATTTTATTTTCATTTGTACTTCTAATGACACTATTAAGAGTTTCCATATTAAAAGAGCCGTATGATGCGAGACAGTATGATGAACTTTTTAAATTTAACAGCCTGATTGGTGATTTTTTTGACTTATTCCCTATCCGTTACCTTATCCGTCAATACGATACTGTTTATGTGGCACCAAGTATATTAATCACAACCTCAATCATCGCGAGCCTGTTTAACAGAAAATACATGGAGCTTTTCATCTGCATGGGATTTTCATTATGTTTAATTGTTTCAACCGTGATAACTTTTAATAAAGGGGATACAGATGGCATGATGGAAAAAGCATTTATGCCAGCTATTTTTATGTTTGCAATATTATTTTCAATTAATTTTTATGAAAGTTCGAAAGGTAATCTATTCTTGTTTTTTTCATTGGCAGTCTCTTGTTTTTTTTCATTCAAAGAAATAGTACATCGAAGCGAACCATTTACAAAACGCCTGGCAATGCTGGAAGGCATCAGTCGCTACCAGGCTGAAAACAACATTCCGAAGTTGATAGCCAATTATTCGGATTTTGATTCAAATATTTTAAAATTTAATGAATGGTCCACATCTATTGATGTACTAATGTTAAGCACATGTAAACTCAATCAGCCTGTCACACTTTTTCTCACTGACGATAAGAACAGGTATTATATTGAAAAGGACGCGAACCTTTTATTTTTATGCTTAGTATGGTGGCCCTATTGGGACAAGGACGACTTAAACTGGATATATTTTAAAATTGCTTATGCACCTTATAAAGTTTATACTAAAATATAACTTAGCTGTTTAAAGATTAATGCATCACAGCAAATCGTCCACCGCTTTTGATGAACTCTCCGGAAAGTTTCCAGCAATAAATTCCTTGCTCAACTTGTGAGGTATTTAGTATAAACCGCTCTTTTGAATTAATATGGTCTTTAAAAAAAATCAACCTGTTGTACATATCATATATACCTAAATTATAATATTCATGAATATCGGAATTGAAAGAAAAATTCACAATATTGGATGCAGGGTTCGGGTAAACCAGAATAACCGGGTTATTTGCCTTGGAAAGCGTATTGAAACTCGTTATAAACACCGGAAAGTTGATTCTCCAAAGCGATTCAGTTCCGCTGAATCCGAATTCTATAATGTACATATTTGTATCCAACAAGACAGCATCAACCGGTTCAAGAAAGCCTTCTGCTATTTTATAAGCATGGAAAAGGTAAGTATCGTCAGCAGTATCCTTTTCCATTTTCAGCATGAGCAGATCTTCTGATTTATCATTAAACGGAACAAGTAACGGTGAAGCATTATTCAGCGTACTGTCACCACGGGTATAGCTGAGCACAAAACCATTTCCACGCAAATCACTTCCTAAAATACTATCCCTGTCAAATGTAAGTCCAAGGGGCGAGCGGTGAGGTGTAAAACTGTAAATAGTATCGCCAATTGCGGCAGCATTATAAGTAACCCCGGTAATGCTATTTCGCAAAAAGGAAGCATCTGGACCCAAGTTTTTGCAAGGCATTGTCAATTGTAATCCTGTCGGAATTTGGGGAAATGAAGGATCATTATGAAATGCTCCATTCAACCAGGCAAGGCTATTGTGGTTTAGCAACGAATCAGTTGTTGGGTCATACCCTGCAAATTGTTGAGGGTTATAAGCACCACCCATCATCCATGGGAAGCCATAATATTTACCAGGACGCAGCCAGTTCAGTTCATCTTCCATATCACGATCGCACGAATTTTCAGCACCAAACAAATCGCCTGCTGCATTGTAAGCAAAATCAAAAGTGTTACGGATACCACGCGCAAGTACAAGACCTGCCTGATCAAGAGCAAGCGAGTCATTAGGAATAATGAGATTGATTGCTATTGTAGGAATCTGGAGAATAACCGATGTTACAGGAAGGTTTCTCAATCCTGGATACATTCCGTTGCGTGTTTCTACTTCTCCGTGATCTCCGCGCGACCCACTGCACAAAAAAAGAGTGTCTCCGCTCAGATTAACGGTCAGTCCGCTGAAATAATGATCCCATGCATTTGCTGTTTCATATGGTACTGTCTGGGCGACTGTCGTCCAATTGCGCTGATAGCCGGTGAGAAGTTTACCTCTCATTATAATACCAGTGGTTAAAGGCGAGTCGGGCTGGAGATTACCAGAAACATATAAACACGAATCATAAAATGCCATTCCCTGCATCCTGTCAATACCATGATTTGCTTTAGTATATAAGAGTGTATCAGTGCCAAGGCCATTCACATCAAGATTCACTTTGTAAATGTTACCGCTTATAGTAGCACAATAAAACGAACTGTCAATATTATTGTAAGCGATTCGAAGGGTTCCCGGATGTATGGTCATGACTTCCGTTATAGAAATATCAGGACGTAACGGAACAGGTGATTGGCCTTTGGCTAACCAGCTATTGACGACTAGAACACAGATTGTAGAAATATAAAGTTTCATGTTTTAGTATTTTATTTTTTTATTCAAAACTGTTGAGGTATTTTCTTTTTTTGTCAGTACTCCTTTACCAACATTTAGAAATAAGTCAAAATGGAGGATAGTAATAATACTAATATAAAATTAATTTTCTGTCAAAGCACTCTTTTCTCTCTTATTGAAATTCAAATATAATAAAATTTCATTTCTAAATAATGTCATATTTATTTTTATTTGCACTTAAAAGTTCAACAAGTCAAGCAAAATTTTTGTTTTGGTTTGCAATTCCCCTAAATTAATTGTTGAATCATTTCATAAAATATGCAAAGAAATTTGATGTCCTTATCATTATCGAAAAGATTGTGTCAAATTTTTTTAATATTTAAATAAAATAAAATTTTTACTTTCGTCTGATTCTATTGCCAACCATGGCAGAGTGGAATTATGATTTTCAAAAACTTTAGGAAAATTTATAGAGTAGTCTTGCCATTACTGCTTCTTGTAGCGGGCTTGTACCTGACCCCCATACAAATATTTCAAACAAACCTTTCCAAGGTTCCTGGTGATTTTGGAGATGCACGTTTTAATAATTACATTCTCGAACATGGATATAATTACCTGACAGGAAAAGTAGATAAATTCTGGGATGCCCCGTTTATGTACCCTTACAAAAACGTTATTGCCTTTTCAGATAATCTGCTCGGCACCCTTCCAATTTATTCTGTGTTCAGGGCTTCCGGCTTTGACAGGGAGACCTCTTTTCAATTGTGGCTGTTTACATTGTTTGTGCTGAATTTTATTTGTTGTTATTTGGCTTTAAATCACTGGATCGCTAATTCTTTATTGGCCGCTACAGGGGCTTATATTTTTGCATTTTCAATATTTATAGTTGGAAATATTTATAATGTTCAAACATTTCCAAGATTTATTGTTCCTTTTGTTTTCTTTTGGATATGGAAGTATTTTTCTGAAAAAAGAATAGAATATTTTCTGTTCACATCAATTGGAGTTGTATTCCAGTTTTATTGCGGCATTTACCTTGGATTTTTATTAGTGTATTCTTTATTGTTTTTAACTGCTGCGTACTTAATTATTTACAGGGACAAATCCCTTTTCACACAATTCAAAATAATAAAGCAAACAATATATTTCCTACTTATAATTCTACTTACTGCTGTTTTATTGACCCCTTTGATGTTACCATATATAAAGGCGTCAGAGGCATTGGCGAAGCCTGAATTTAAAGACATGATTTCAACTATTCCCACACTACGCTCCTATTTTTTTACTTCCAAAGCTCCTATTGTATGGGGACTATTATCTGAACATGGCACTCATATCTCTTCAAATTGGTGGTTTCACTTTTTATTTATCGGTGGTTTGCCCTGGTTGGGAATAATCGCAGTTCCTTTCTTACTCCTGTCTAAAGATATCAATCCTGCAATTAAGAAATCACTCCATTTTTGGACTTTGGCTCTTTTTCTGAGTTTGACCTTTTGTTTAAACATAAATGGATTGACCCTCTACAGAATAATTTATGAAATACCGGGTTTTTCATCCATGCGTTCGATGAACAGAATTATGAATATTGAAGTGTTTTTCTTCATTTTAATATTTGTTTTTGTTTTTAATGAACTTAGTAAATCTTATCGCATGATAAATGGATTAATTCTCAGTTTCCCTTTGTTGATTATTATTGATAACCTGATTGATCCCAAAGAAATTAAAGTATATGATAAAGGCGAGTCACAAAAAGAGATTCAATTTGTTAAGGAAAAAATTATGAATAAGTATAACAAAAATTATATTGCTATTGCATTCAAACCCAAAAACATTATGGAAGTTGAAACTGAAAGACAACTCGATGTAATGCTTGCCACGCAAGAATTAAATATTTCGTGCGTAAATGCTTATACCGGGTACAGTCCTACAGCATTTATTGATTTTTATAAACAAGCCGACAGAAAAGCGTTAAATAAATGGTGTGAGTTTAATCATTTAAATAAAAACTTGATTCTAAAAATTAATGAATCTGATTCTGAATGGGAAGACTATCCTCAAATAAACTTAAAAGCTGAAAATGACAAATACATTTGTGCTGACAAATCATTAAATTATTTTATTACAGCTAACAGGGACAAAGCAAATCAATGGGAAACTTTTACATTAATACCTTTTAAAAATAATAAATACGCATTATTATCCTTTCACAATTTATTTTTATCGTGTGATTCCGGATGTACTGATGAAATAAATGCCCTTAGCAAACAAATAAGTGAAAAGGAACTGTTTGAAAAATTTGATTTTGATCATGATTTAGTTTCGTTTAAAGCCATTAATGGAAAATATTTAAGTGTGGATAAAAAATCATATCATCTTTGCGCTAAAAGTAATTCAATAAGCAAAGAAGAAAAATTTATTTTAGAGGTCAGAAAAGATGAATAATTGAATTTTTCTCTTCATATTGCACATTAATTTAGTTTGCATATTTTTGAAATAATAATTGAATGAATACAGAATAATTGACGTTGAATGCTAATTTTATGAACTTAATAATTATTTAATTTTCCAAAGTGAAAATATTTCTTGGAATTCTTCTAGCTTCCCTTTTTCTTTGCTATTATGCTCTTTATAATCAATATCCATTGGTTTATAATGATACCGGAACATATATTTTATCAGGGTTTCGAAATTTTTATCCTGATGATCGCCCAGTGTTTTATGGATTGTTTATCAGGCATGTTAGTTTAGGGTCTTCTTTGTTGCTGGTAGTTTTTGCGCAGGGGTTAATGGTTGCATCATTGTTATATTTATTATTTAAGAATTTCAGCAATACCGTAAATCCATTATTGTGGACTTTATGTTCTTCCTTATTATTGACAATAACAACGGGAATTTCTTTCAATGTAAGTCAATTAATACCCGATGTATTTGCCCCTGTGTGTTTTATTAGTTTCGCTTTAATAATCTTTGGTAGTAAATTAAATTCCGTACAAATAACTTATCTTTCTTTAATTTTTGTATTCAGTACAATAACCCATTTGTCAAACATTTTAACAATTACACTTTCAGCGGGGAGTGTATTACTAATTTATTTGGTAAAACGAAATAAATCCTTGTTCATTAAACAACGTTTACTTTTAGCTATGTCATTGATTTTAAGTTGCTATATTGTTGTGCCAGGAACTCATTATTTATATGACAAAAAGTTTATTTTTTCGAATGGCTCTCATATTTTTAGAATGGAAAAATTAATTGAATTCGGAATATTAGAAGATTTTTTAAAGGAACATTGTAACGATCAGCATTATTCACTTTGTGACTATAAAGATAAAGCAGAATTAGTTTGGGGTTTCATGTGGAACTATGATAGTCCGGCAAACCAAAACGGAGGATGGAAAGCGCATGAAAAGGAATACAATCAAATCATTCATGACGTTTTAAGCGAGAAAAAATATTTAAAGATTTATATAAGAAAAAGCATTGAGTCCGCTTTTTTTCAGTTTTTCACTTTCGAAACTGGAGACGCCACCAAAGCAGATGCTGAAGGTCCACCAGCAAATGCAATAGATCAATGCATCCACGCTGATCTTCATTCCTATTGGGCAAACAAACAAGTTCAGGGAAAACTTGAATTTAAAACGTTGAATCAATTGCAATTATTTATTGTGTTTTTTTCTTCTTTGCTTATTTTAATTGTTTACTACAATAAAACGCTGAATGACCCGGAATTAAGTAAAATAAAATTTCTATTTAATTCGTTATTATTGTTTTTGTTTTTTAATGCCATCGTGTGCAGCAATCTTTCTACAATTGGCGGAAGGTATCAGAGCAGGGTAATCTGGCTTATACCGCTTTTTACTTTAATTTATATATCTAACATTGATTTTAAATCTGGCATTAGAAAACTTCTTAAGACAGAAAATTAAAATAAAAAAATAAATTCTCTTTAATCTGTTTTAATAAATTTTGCCATGATATTGATTCTAAAAATGGTAACGAAAGGTAATACCAGAATAACAATTTCCTTTAATGTTAATTACTTAATTGGTGCAGATAAAATTTATATTTTTAATAATTAAAATATTCCTATTTATTCACATTTTTATAAATAAAATCCCGGTTTCAGTGGCAAATTAAACTGATGCTCAAAACCTTAGCTAACTCTAAAACCCTTTTATTCATAATCATTCTTTTCACTACAGTTTGTAGTTTTAAAAATGAAAGATGGAAAACGGGATCCATCATTCAAAATGATGTTATTTTTTATTATAGTTACCTTCCTGCAACATTTATTTATCATGATTTAACATTTGGATTTGTTCGTAATCTGCCAGGAGAAATACAGGCTAAAATTTATACTCCATTTAATGAGGACAATCTTGTAGTGCAAAAAATGACATCAGGTGTTGCTGTGTTGCTTTTGCCCTTTTTTTTGATAGCACATTTTTACTCAATTTTGAGTTCGTTACCCGCAAACGGTTACACGGAAGTTTATGAGTTTTCAATTGCTGCTGCTGCTTTATTCTATTTTGCAATCGGTTTGATTTTTTTGAGAAAAATTCTCAAAAAAAATTTCAATGAATGGACAATTGCTTTGACATTAATGGTAATTGCTTTATGTACAAATCTATTTTATTACACAAGTTATGAAAGCGGGATGTCACATGTTTACAGTTTTTGTCTTTTTAGTATTTTTCTATGGCATACGATAAAATGGCATGAAAAGCCTGTGGTCCTTAATTCTTTTTTAACAGGAATAATTTTAGGCATGATCATACTAGTGCGTCCAACTAACTGCGTAATCTTTATTTTTTTTATTCTTTATTCTATTACCGATAAAAAATCCATTTTGAATAAATTCAGATTTATTAAAGAAAATGGATTGAATATGACTATTATTTTTGCGTCTGTTTTTATTCCACTATCCATTCAACTTATCTACTGGAAGTATGTAAGCGGGCATTGGGTTTGTTATTCTTATGGTGATCAAAGGTTTTTCTTTAACAATCCGCATATTTGGTTGGGATTGCTTGGCTTTAGGAAAGGCTTTTTTATTTATGCTCCCGCAATGCTTATGATAATTCCCGGATTTTGGATGGCTTTAAAAGAGCATAAAATTTTTGGATTGGGCGTTATTGTTTTTTTTATTGTAAATGTGTATGTAATATTTAGCTGGTGGTCGTGGTGGTATGGGGGAAGCTTTGGTTCCCGCCCTCTTATTGATTCATTTCCTGTTTTAGCTTTGCCCCTTGGAACCTTTATAGAAAAATTTACAACAGGTAAACAGTTAAAAAAAAATATTTTAATAACATGTGTTATTATATTTACTACACTGAATCTGTTCCAGACGGAACAGGCAAAATCAACTTTATTACACTGGGAAGGAATGAATGTTACCCTTTATTTTAAAATCTTCGGAACAAGAACATGGCCTGATAATTACGATTTAATGGTAACTCCAGCTGACGCTGATAAGGCCCTTAAGGGATTACCTGAAAGAGATGTTTTTGATCTTTCAGTAAACAATCTGAAACTGCTGTACACGTGCAAGGTGAACATTAAAGGGGCTAATAATAAATTTGTTTGCGCTGATGCAAATAATGACGGCTTAATAATCTGCAATAGGGATCAGCCCTATGAATGGGAAACATTTCTAATGCGGAAATATTTTGGAAATGTTTGTACTTTACAGTCTTCACAAGGAAAATTTTTAGGTATTACATCGGAAAATGATTCACCACTCAGAGCGCATAAAGAGATACCTGAGAAAACTGAAATTTTTAAAATAATAGACTTAGATAATCACAAATTCGCATTAAAATCTTGTAACGGTTCCTTGATTACCTTGAAGAAAAAGCAGCCAGAGTTATTAACCAGTGGCGTTTACGAAATAAATAATTCAGAATCTTTTGAACTTATTTCGCAATGCGATTCTGCAAAAAATAGTAACTAATTTATGGTAAAAACATTTAGCGAAAAATCGGAAAGAATACTTTTGTTTAGTCTTATGATTTCTATTTTTCTTTTTCTCGTCTATATTATTAATGGGGCGAAGGCTACCTATGATTCCGGGGATGGACTTACACATTATTTTATTTCACGTTATTCATGGAAACATCCAGAGCTTTTATTACATCACTGGGGTAAGCCTTTTTTCACTCTTGCAAGTTCACCCTTTTCACAATTTGGATTAGTTGGAATGAATGTATTTCAAATAGTATGCGGACTTGCAACTTCTTTCTTTTGTTTTCAGATTGCAAAAAAACTTGAATTGAGATTCGCATGGTTGCTCCCCATTTTTATTTGTTTTACCCCTATTTATTTTGCGGTTATCAATAGCGGACTTACAGAAATATTTTTTGCATGTGTATTGGTGTTTTCGATATGGATGGTTTTTGAAAAACGGTTTGTAGTTGCTGCAATTGCTGCTTCTCTATTACCGTTTGTAAGGGTAGATGCCTATGTAACCGTTCCTCTCATTGCGTTTATTTTCTGTATCAGGAAACAATTTGCAGCACTTCCATTTTTATTAACAGGGTTTATCATTTATTCAATTATAGGCTCTTTTTATTTCAGTGATTCTTTTTGGGTGATCCATCAAAGTCAGAATTTTTTTGATGAGGGCTATCCGGGAATGAAAGGAGAACTTTTTCATTATCCAAAAATGTACAAAGAAATTTGGGGCGCTTCTCTTTCTTTGCTATTGGTTGGAGGACTTATTTATGTAATGTATAATTCATATTCTGTTTTAGTCAACAAAACCAATAAAGGTTTTTTAGCTGAAGAAATAATTTTGATTTACGGTTCTTTTTTTGCCTGCCTGCTGATACATACGCTTTCCTATTGCCTGCCGGGTGTTTTAAATAATTTGGGAATGACCCGGTATATGGTAACACTAATTCCCTGTGCAGCTTTAATTGCTTTAAGAGGTTTAAATATTCTTATTTCACCTGTTAAAAAAAATTTGTTTTTAACAACAGCCCTTGTTATTATTTTCTCTGCTTTTATTTTTATAAGTCCGTTTAAACAATCGTATTATCCCTTCAGACTTGATGATGAACAACTCGTGACAAAAGAAGCTGCTGGATGGATGAAGAGTAAAAATATTGCAAATTCAAAAATTTATTACTCCTCTGTGTCATTTCCCCTGTTTTATGAAATTGATCCTTTTGATAACAAGAAAGCTATTGTAAACATTAACCTTGATGAACCCCTTCCATCCTCTTATTTTCCACAAGGAAGCGTAATGGTATGGGACACGCATTATGGATCAAATGAAGGCAGGGTTACAGTTGAAAAATTAAAAAACAATAAATCCCTCCAATTGTTGCAAACATTTGTCGGAAATAATGGCAAATTTGAAGTTCGAATTTACAAAGTAAAATAATTGCACTTTTGTTACCTATATTTTATTCAGCACTAAATTGGTAAAGAATTTCTTCTAATCTGAATTATTTTTAAATGATCGGCAACAAAAAAGTAGTCATAGTTCTTCCCGCCTACAACGCAGCCTTAACTCTTGAACAAACCTACAAAGAAATTCCATTTGATATTGTTGACGAAGTAGTTTTGGTGGACGATGCAAGTAAAGACAACACGGTTGAAGTAGGAAGTAAGCTCGGAATAAAGCATATTATAAAGCATGAAAAAAATAAAGGATACGGAGGCAATCAAAAATCCTGTTATGATAAAGCGCTTTCATTGAGAGCTGATATTGTCATCATGCTGCATCCCGATTACCAGTACACACCTAAATTAATCACTGCCATGAGCAGCATTATTGCAAATGATATATACCACGTAGTTTTAGGCTCAAGAATTTTAGGAAAGGGTGCGTTAAAAGGAGGCATGCCTATGTATAAATATCTTTTTAATCGCTTTCTCACTTTATCTCAAAATATTTTGATGAATCAAAAGCTTTCTGAATATCATACCGGCTACCGGGCTTTTTCAAAGGAAGTGTTGAATAAAATAAATTATAAGGTAAATTCTGATGATTTTGTTTTTGACAACCAAATGCTTGCACAAATTTTTTATGCTGATTTTGAAATTGCAGAAGTAACCTGCCCGACAAAATATTTTGATGAAGCATCATCCATCAATTTCAGCAGGAGTGTTAAGTATGGACTTGGGGTTCTCGGTGTCAGCCTTCAGTATTTTCTGCAGAAAAAAGGAATAAAAAAGTCAAAGATTTTCAGTACCCCTTTAAAATAATTTTTTTAAACTCCGAATTTTCTCCTATCTTTGCGCCAGTTCTTTAAAAATGCTTATCAAGAAAGGTGGAGGGATTGGCCCTGTGAAACCTTAGCAACCGTTCCGATTTTAGTCGGGAGCCAGGTGCTAAAACCAATCCCGATTTTACTCGGGAAATGATGAGTCGAAAACGATTTTAAAATATTTATAAATCTCTTCGGCTTGTGTTGAAGAGATTTTTTTTTGGCTGCTAAATATTTAAAACAAATAACAATGATTGGAAATGCTGAAATTGAAATTGTGAAAACTAAAGAGAGTATTCACACACTCGTTAACAATAGAATTAATGAGCACTATCATTTATTAATTGGTTCCATACAGGAAAGCATGCATGTATTCATTAAAAACGGATTGCTGACAGTCAATAAAAACTTGTCGGAAATAAAAATCCTTGAAATGGGTTTTGGTACAGGGGTAAATGCGCTATTGACTTTCCGTGAAAATCATGTTTTACAAAAGCATATTCATTATACAACTGTCGAAGCCCATCCATTACCGGCTTCTATAATTGATAAACTGAACTATTTCGAATATTTCGGAAAACCCCTGCAGCCGTTCTTTCAAAAAATGCATGCATGCAACTGGTTTGAAAATATTTCATTTGGAAATTTGATTTTGCATAAAATAAATGCAGACATGCTCGAATTGCAATTGGACGGAGGATATGATTTAGTTTACTTCGATGCATTTTCTCCCAATCATCAACCGGAACTCTGGACATTTGAAGTACTTTATAAAATTTATGAGGCTTGTAATAAGAATGCGATTCTTGTTACTTATTGCGCCACGGAAGAAGTGAAAAGAACATTGGAAAAAGTTGGATTTAAAGTTAAGTCGTTGGAAGGTGCTAAAGGAAAGCGGGAAATGATTCGCGCAGTCAAATAAAAGAAAAAAATATGTCAGATATAAAAAAGGATTTAGAAAAGCGAGTACTCGTCATTGACGGTGCAATGGGTACTATGATTCAGCGATATAAATTAGCTGAAGAAGATTATCGTGGTGATCGTTTCAAAGACTGGAAAAGTGATTTGAAAGGGAATAACGATTTGTTGAGTTTAACAAAACCTGAAATCATAAAAGCCATTCATTTAGAATATTTGAATGCCGGTGCCGATATAATTGAGACCAATACTTTCAATGCCCAAAAAATTTCTTTGGCCGATTATCACATGGAAGAGTTGAGCTACGAATTGAATTTAGCTTCAGCAAAAATTGCAAAGGAAGCAGTAGAAGAATTCACTGCCAATTGCCAATTGCCAATTGCCAACTGCTATGTAGCAGGTGCTCTCGGTCCCACCAATCGTACATTAAGTTTAAGTCCAAAAGTTTCTGATCCAGGTTTTCGTGCAGTAACTTTTGATGAAGTGGTTGATGCGTACATTGAACAAACTCGCGGACTGATTGATGGTGGTGTAGATTTAATTTTGATTGAAACAATTTTTGATACGCTCAATTCAAAAGCTGCATTATTTGCTGTACAAACGGTGTTTGAAGAAAAAAATATTTCGTTACCGGTAATGATTTCGGGAACTATAACTGATGCAAGCGGACGAACTTTATCAGGACAAACCGTTGAGGCATTTTTAAATTCCATTTCTCATGTTGACGTGTTAAGTGTCGGTTTAAATTGTGCGCTTGGCGCGAAAGATATGCGTCCGTATTTGGAGGATTTGAGTGAGAAAGCTCCGTTTTTTGTTTCCTGTTATCCTAATGCAGGTTTGCCAAATCAGTTTGGCGAGTATGATGAAACACCAGCGCAGATGTGTGTGCAGATTGATGATTTTTTACAAAGTGGTTTCATAAATATTGTTGGTGGCTGTTGCGGTACAACTCCTGAACACATCAAACACATTGCAGAACATGCGCGCAAAACTCCGCCAAGAAAAATTCCAACCATAGAAAAATATTTACGCTTGTCTGGATTGGAAGCAGTGACTTATCGTCCCGACTCCAACTTTATGAATGTTGGTGAGCGAACTAATGTTACGGGTTCCAAAAAATTTCTTCGATTAATTAAAGATGATAAATACGATGAAGCATTAAGCGTTGCACGCGACCAGGTGGAAGGTGGTGCACAGGCGATTGACATCAACATGGACGAAGGAATGTTGGATGCAAATTATGCAATGACAAAATATTTAAACCTTATTGCAAGTGAACCCGACATTTCAAAAGTGCCCATCATGATTGACTCTTCAAAGTTTGAAGCAATTGAAGCGGGTTTAAAATGCACGCAGGGAAAATCAATCGTAAATTCTATTTCGATGAAAGGCGGAGAAGAAGAGTTCATTCGTCAGGCAAAAATTGTAAAGAAGTATGGCGCTGCTGTAATTGTGATGGCGTTTGATGAACAAGGGCAAGCGGATTCATTAGAACGCAGAATAGAAATATGCAAACGCGCTTACGATATTTTGGTTAATCAAGTTCACTTCGCACCGCAGGATATTATTTTCGACCCTAATATTTTTCCTGTTGCAACAGGCATGGATGAGCACCGCAAAAATGCTTTGGATTTTTTTCTAGCAACAAAATGGATTAAAGAAAATCTTCCGTATGCAAAAGTTAGTGGTGGTGTGAGTAATGTTTCATTTTCATTTCGTGGCAACGACCATGTGCGCGAAGCCATTCATGCTGCGTTTTTATATCATGCCGTAAAACATGGAATGGACATGGGCATTGTAAATCCCGGACAGTTGATTGTGTATGATGAAATAGAAAAAGAATTGTTGGAATTAGTTGAAGATGTTTTGTTAGACAGACGTGATGATGCAACCGAGCGATTAATTAATCATGCCGAAAAAGTAAGAGGTGCTGGTAAAGAAAAAGATGTGAAGGACGAAGAGTGGAGAAAAGGAACTGTTGAAGAACGCATTTCACATTCGCTTGTAAAAGGCATTACTGATTACATTGAAGTGGATATTGAAGAAGCGCGAAACAAATATGAAAAGCC
>JBDSOU010000213.1:0-13044 GCA_039914625.1 Bacteroidia bacterium
TATTGTTCCCAAGGGCACACAACAGGAAACAGGTGTTACACGATTTATAAAAAAAACAAAACAGACTGAATTAATTAAAGATCGTAAAATAAATAATAAAGTAGATTTTAAAAATAAATCTCAGGAATGAGATTTCCAAAATCGTCTCAGTCTGCTGCGAATCGTGTGTTCCGGGACCGCTAATGTGCTCGGATGAAAAACAAATATAAGATAAAAGCGGAATGTTAAAAGAAGGTCTTTTGCAATAAAAAGAATATTGAAAATATTAACATACTCTGAAACGACATATAAATCAAGTGCAGGCTCATTATTTTTGTAAAAAAAAATATGGAATTTGGGATCAGCATGTTTGGAGATAATCATTACGATGAATATGGTAAGCCGCTCGCTGCAGGTGAACGCCTGCGTGAGCTTATGGAGGAAATAAAATTGATGGATGAAACGGGTTTGGATTTTTTCGGAATCGGTGAGCACCATCGCCCTGATTATGCAGTATCAGTTCCTGAAATTATCCTCGCTGCCGCTGCAACTGTTACAAAAAATATACGGCTGGGAAGCGCAGTAACTGTACTGAGTTCTTCTGATCCTGTGAGGATTTTCCAAAGCTTTGCTACTATTGATCAGCTAAGTAATGGCCGTGCGGAAATTACAGCAGGTCGGGGAAGCTTCACAGAATCCTTTCCTTTATATGGGTATGACCTTGCAGAATATAATGAGCTGTTTGAGGAGAAGTTAAACCTTCTTGTAAAAATAAACAAGTTAAACCCGATAACGTGGAAAGGGGAATTCCGTGCGGCATTGAACAACCAGCAAATATTACCCCGCCCGGTAAACAATCATCTTGATATATGGATTGCTGTTGGCGGAACTCCTGAATCAGTGGTACGTGCGGCAAAATTGGGTTTACCGGTAGTGTTTGCTATCATTGGCGGAAACCCCGTACAGTTTAAACCTCTTTTTGATTATTACAAAGAAATTTACAGTCAGTCAGGACATGCTATGAGCAAGTTCAGAGTGGGTGTGCACATGCACTGTTTTTTTGGAGATGACAGCAGGCAAACTGCCGATGATTATTATCCCGTTTACTCAGCACAAATGAACCGGATAGGCCGCACGAGAGGATGGCCGCATTACACACGCCCCCAGTTTGATGCAGGCAGGGGAAAACAAGGTGCATACTTAATAGGGGATGCCAGTGAAGCCATTGATAAAATTTTGTACCTGCACGAATTATTCGGCCTCACACGTTTTTCGGCACACATGGATGTTGGAGGACCTTCACATGCATCACTAATGAAATCTATTGAAATATTTGGCAACCAGGTTGCACCAAAGATGCGTGGGGCTTTAAAGAAATAATTCCATAGTTACACCTGAACATTATTGTTAAAAAAATTAATAAATTAAAACTATGACTCCAACTCTTACTTCTTATTATCTAAAGGAATTAAACCTTGAGTATAGAGCCACCCGTGCCTGCCTTGAAAGAATTCCGGGTGAGTTATTTGAATACAAACCGCATCCCAAATCATGACCTTGGGCTATCTTTCTCAGCTTGTGGCTGAAATTCCGTTATGGGTTGCCTCCATGATTACTGAAGGCGAAATTGATTTTGTCACCTTTAAACACGATAATCCCCGGACCACGGAAGAACTTGTGGCCTGCTTCGAAAAAAACATGAAGGCAGCACGTCAAGCGTTAGCTTCGTGATGTCAGCGAATAATTTCTTTCGATTCGTGTGTAAAACTTGAAAAGCTCGCGCGTCCTTCATATTCAGGAAATTAATTCCACACTATATGTCTTCTTCCCGGCATGGCATGAAATTTTGATGATCAAGAGAATTCCTCGTAAATTTTTTTTTATGTTTAAATTCAATGGGGTAAAACAATTAGGTGTGAAAAAAATTAGGAATATGCATTTAAAGCAAAAAATTAAAGTCATGAAAAATCCAATATTAATTATAGCCGTTCTGATTTTATTTCATGTAAGTTGCGTGGAACCAAATCCATCCAAAGATGAAATAAAAGAATCCCAACAGAATATGAAACAGACAGAAGAAGCCCTGGCGAGATTTCCTGCTGTTTATGAAGGAACCGTTGGCATCGCAGGATATGACAGTGTGAGGCTTTCTTTTTCATTAAATTCAAATCAGGAATATACGCTTACAAAAGAGTTTTATAATTCCGGTAAAAAGGATACAACCGATTATGAAAAAGGGAAATGGCTGATGGAAGGAGAAAATATAATCAGTGCAGTTTCAAGCGACAAAATAAGGGGATTTGAAAAATTCAAAATAATTTCTAAATCGCAATTACGTTTACTGGATAGCCTGGGCAATGAATTGGGCAATGATAAAAATAATGACCTGATGATGATAAGTGAACCAAACTATCAATAAATTCACATATAAATTCTTAACAAATGGCAGAGGAATTAAAAAATAAAAAAGTGGCTATACTGATGACTGATGGGTTTGAACAATCAGAATTTGAAAAGCCTTATGAGGCGCTAAAGGAAGCAGGGGCAACCGTTGAAATAATTTCGCTTAAAGGTGCAAAAGTGATCGGATGGAAAACAAAAAACTGGGGTGATGAAGTAAATGTTGATAAAACAATTGAAGAAGTGAATGCAGAAGATTATGATGCATTGATGCTTCCGGGCGGGATAATAAATTCTGACAAGTTGCGTATGAACATTGATGCTGTGAACTATGTTGCTAATTTTTTAGAATTAGGTAAACCTGTAGCTGCCATTTGTCATGCACCCTGGATATTAATTGAAACGGGAATGATTGATGGAAGAAAAATGACTTCCTACCCTTCTCTTAAAACCGACCTCGTAAATGCGGGAGTAAATTGGGTGGATGAAGAAGTTGTGGTTGATAATGGATTGTTAACAAGCCGTAATCCTGATGATTTACCGGCTTTTTGCAGGAAAATGATTGAAGAAATTGCGGAAGGAATACACGAAGAAGAGTAAAAATTTTAATGCCTGATAAAAGTAGATTGACAAGTGGTGTTGATTGCTCCGGTGATGGAAATGTTTCCATTCAAAGTGGTTCCTGCGGCAGTTAAATCTCCGTTTACGGTAACCCCGGACATTGTCATGGGGATAATTTTGAATTTGTAATTATTTAACCCTGCTTTTATTACGGAACCTGCCATATAAAAATTATTTATTGTAATGGAATCATTATTTGAATAAGAAGTAATGGTTACGCTGTTTGTTGAATTTCCAATACATGTCGTGGTAGCATCATAAGTTGCATCTGCTTGTACGACTGCAACGGTCCTTTTGAGCTTAACGGAAGAGTTATGCGCATTGTCTTCAACGCTGTAATAAATGATGAAGCTACCAGGCCCGGAAACATCAAAGGGCTGTGCGGCAATAACAACTTTACTTGTTATATCACCGTCCTTGTCATCCATGGCAGTTGCACCGGGGTCATTATAAGACGTTGCAGTTTTTACAATTAACGTGTCAGGATTTTTTCCAAGCATGGTGATGGTTGGCGGTGTGGTATCGGAAGGTAAAACTGTATCTTTTGCTTTGCTGCATGAAATGATGAGGCCAATAACAACTGCGAGATAAATGATATTCTGCTTTTTCATTTGGAGGTATTTTTAGAATTTAAGTGAATGGATTATTATTTTTAAAATTACTAATTGATTCAAATTTAATATTAAATTTTCAGATATATTTTCAACAATATGAATAAGTCGGTGAAATGTCTGTGGAATAAAGATTTGTTAATAAATAAGTTGAAAATGTGTTAATAAAGTTACCTGTTAATACGAAAAAAAACGGGATTAGGTTATTACCAGATCCCGTTTGATTAATTTTAAGGCTTAATTCAATTTTTCTTCACCGCCAGTTTAATTGTTTTTACTGTCTCACCCGAACTGATTTTTACAAGATAGATGCCTGCCTGCAATTGTGAGGCATCAAAATCAAATTGATGATTGCCCTGTACAAAGTTTCCTTCGGCAACAACAGCAACTAATTTTCCGGCCATATCAAAAATATTTATTGAAACCAATCCCGGATGTGCAAGGTTCATCTCAATAGTTGTAATTGATGAAGCCGGATTCGGGTAAAGGATTGCGCTGGTTCCTTCAGCAGCAAGGGCATCGCCATCCTGTCTGCAATTAACTACGACATCTTTATGATTAGAAGATTTGGAGCAGTCGTTTGAATTGGTGACTACAGCCCTGTAAACACCTGTATGTGTTGCAATATACGATTTGGCAGTTGCTCCTGAAATTGCATTCCCATGTTTAGTCCATTGATATGTTAATCCTGCTCCGGAATTTGCAATGAGCTGTACATTTTGTCCTGAGCAGAATGTTAACGGGCCATTTGCAGTAATTAAAGCCGGTGGCAAACTGTTGACTATGACTGTTTTTGCAGGAGAAATCCTTGTGCATCCATTGGTATTTGTTACCAGTACGCGGAAGCTGCCCGAGCTGAGTGGTGAAAATGAACTGCCGGTTTCACCAGAAATGTCTGCAAAATGTTTTTTCCATTGATATGAAAAACCTGTTCCCGTATTTGCAGTTAATATGAGGTTTTGCTTCTCGCATATAGTCAAAGGACCATTAGCGCTAACGGTAGCCGATGGTAAAGTGTTTACAATAACCTGCTGTTTCGAAGACGAACTTGTACATCCTTTTGCATTGGTTACCACAACAGAATATTTTCCAGCAGCAATAACCGTAATTGAATTGGTGGTTGCACCGGGCATGTCCACATTATGTTTTTTCCATTGATACATTACACCAATTCCCGTATTCGCAGTCAGCATCACACTCTGTCCGTCACAAAATGTTAACGGGCCGCTTGCGCTCATTGAAAGAGAAGGAAGGCTGTCAACATATACATGGATCATGTTAGACACTCTTGTACATCCGTTTGAATTCGTTACAGTAACCCTGAACCAACCGTTGTTACCCGCAACATGAGTGCTGCCGGTAGCTCCGGTAACAGGCACAAATGCGTTTGACCATTGGTAACTCAACCCTGTTCCGGTGTTAGCAGCCAGAGCGACATCATTGCCCCTGCAAAATGTAACAGGGCCACTTGGTGTGATTGCCGCTGAAGGCACGTTGTAGACCGTAACAATCACTCCACCGGATAATGCTGAACATCCTGAAGCATTTGTAACGTTCAATTTATAAGCTCCGGCAACCGTTGCAGTATAGGAATTGTTTGTAGCTCCCGAAATGTTAACACCGTCTATTCTCCATTGATAAGTTAGCCCGCTTCCTGTATTTGCATTCAATACTACATTTTCTCCGTTACAAAAGGTGATAGGCCCGCCAGGTGTTATGGAGGCAGTAACAGGTGAAAGAGCTACTGTGGTTTTAGCTGAGACATTTGAACAACCGCCTGAATTAGTTACTCTCACCGAAAAATCTCCTGCAATAGCCGCAATATAGGTTGATGAAGTGGCTCCTGTAATATCCACTCCGTTTTCAATCCATTGGTACGTCAGCCCGGTGCCGGTGTTAGCGCTAAGCGTAACATTGGCTCCCTGGCAGATAGAAACATTGCCTGCCGGTGTAACCGTAGCAGGAACTGATGTGCCGTTAACAGTAATATAAGTAGCTTTTGTTTTTGTATCGGTTCCGGCAGGGCTGGAAGCGGTGAGGGTTACACTTTTAGTGCCTGCAGTAGTGTAAACTACAGGAGGAGGAACCTGTAAATTTGAAGATGAGGGTGTGCCACCGGGGAAAGACCAGGACCATACTGTTGGTTTGCCTGTGGTGTTATTATCAAAAATAACCGCCTCTCCGGGGCATACAGTGGTTGGTGTACCCGAAAAATAAACAATAGGGGGACCACTGATTATAATCTTATAGCCTGTAACAGTTTGTGCTTGCGAAACGGGGATAAAACCAAATGCAAGACCACGAACCATTACATGCACCACAAGATGGTATGTTCCGACAGCGGCAACTGTGGGAGTTCCGTAAAGTGAGGCACAGGCGTTGCTTCCGGCAGGAAATATGTGATTGACAGGGGTCGAGGAAAATGAAAATCCGGGAGGCATTCCCGAAACACTGTCTAACGTTATGTTTGTAACGGTTACGTGAGTTCCGCTGATCGTTGTATCCGTTAAAACTTTGAACTGAACAGATGTGCTGTAGGGGACACCCGCATAACCATAGGGCAAGTTGACGTCTGTACCGGGATACATTCCCGGCTCCGTAAAAGAAAGATCGGGCGTGCAAATTTGAGCATTAGCAAAACCAATGCTGAATGCAAAGGCTAATAATAATAATAATAAACTTTTTCTCATGGGACTGTTGTTTGGAATTAATTTTAAATTATGGGAGGCGAAAAGTATGCAACTTAAATGGATTTACAAACTTTTCACCGAAATAAATTTTCACAAATAAATCTATTGTTTAACCCGGATTAAATCATCTATTTTTGCACACAGCATAAAACACAAAATTTTAATTCCTGAACCCTTAACTTTAAACTCTAAATCATTTTCATGTCTGCTGTAAAATACATCTTCGTAACCGGTGGTGTTACTTCTTCTTTGGGGAAAGGCATTATTTCCGCTTCACTTGCAAAATTACTTCAGGCAAGAGGGTACAGAGTTTCTATACAGAAACTCGATCCTTATATTAATGTTGATCCCGGCACGTTAAATCCTTATGAGCACGGAGAGTGTTATGTGACCAATGATGGCGCAGAAACCGACCTTGATCTCGGACATTATGAAAGGTTTCTTAATGTTCCTACCAGTCAGGCAAATAACGTTACTACCGGAAGCATTTATCAAACCGTTATTGATAAGGAAAGAAATGGTGCGTATCTTGGAAAAACTGTGCAGGTGATTCCGCACATCACGGATGAGATCAAACGAAGAATAAAACTATTGGGCGACACTGGGGAATTTGAAATTATTATTACCGAAATTGGAGGGACAGTTGGTGACATTGAATCATTACCTTACATTGAGGCAGTGAGGCAACTGATCTGGGAAATGGGTTCAACCAATACAGCAGTGATCCATCTTACCCTGTTGCCCTACCTATCCGTTACCGGTGAATTAAAAACCAAACCAACCCAGCATTCTGTAAAAACGCTGCTCGAATACGGAATTCAGCCTGACATTCTTGTTTGCCGTTCAGAAAAGCCCGTGAACATGGAGATGCGCAGAAAAATTGCTTTGTTCTGCAATGTAAATGTGAATGCTGTAATTGAATCGCTTGATGCACAATCCATTTATGATGTTCCCATCATGATGCTGAAGGAGCAGCTCGACAAAGTAGTTTTGAATAAGCTTAAGCTGCCGTCAAAGCAGGATCCCGATCTGGAGCAATGGAAAAATTTCCTTGGCAAATTAAAAAACCCGACCGCTGAAGTTAAAATCGGGTTGGTTGGAAAATATATAGAGCTGAAAGATGCCTACAAATCAATTGCTGAATCATTAATTCATGCAGGTGTTCAAAATGAATGCAGGGTTATTGTGGATTGGATTCACTCCGAAAAAATTGATGAAAAAAATATTGAAGACCGTTTGAATGGATTAAGCGGAATTATTGTTGCACCGGGGTTTGGTGATCGCGGAATAGAAGGAAAAATAGATGCAATTAAATATGCAAGAGAAAAAAATGTTCCGTTTCTCGGAATATGTCTTGGTATGCAATGTGCCGCCATTGAATTTGCAAGAAACGTTCTGGAATTCAAAGATGCCCATTCAACAGAAATGAATAAAGAAACCAGGAATCCGGTAATTGATCTTATGGCTGAACAAAAGGGCATTACTGCAAAAGGCGGCACCATGCGTCTTGGTGAATATTCCTGTCAATTGGCAAAAGGAAGCAAAGCAGCATCCATTTATGGAAAATCGAAAACCGTAGAACGTCATCGCCATCGTTATGAATTCAATAATAAATTTCTGAAAAAATTTGAAGATGCCGGAATGATGGCTTCGGGAATTAATCCTGATAAAGACCTTGTTGAAATTATTGAACTGAAAAGCCATCCCTGGTTTGTCGGTGTTCAGTTTCATCCCGAATATAAAAGCACGGTTGAAAATCCGCACCCGCTTTTTGTGAAATTTATAAAAGCTGCTTTAGAGTTCGAAGCTTAAAAGAAAGGATTTACCCGGTTCTAAACCTCGAATCTCAATCCTTCCAAAGCGAGTTCTGTATTTTTAAAAACGCTTCGTGCTTCTTCAAGAAGCGGAGAAAGATTTTTATAGCGTGCAGAAAAATGTCCTATTAAAAGTTTTTTTACTTCCGCTTTTTCTGCGATCTGAGCTGCCTGCAGGCTGGTAGTATGATATGTTGCGTTTGCCCGGTCTGCCATTTCATGTAAAAATGTTGATTCATGGTAAAGCAGATCCACTCCGCGCACATCGTTTATAATATTTTCATCGTAAAGCGTATCCGAGCAAAAAGCATAAGAACGGGGCGGGAGAGAGGGAAGAGTCAGTTCTTCATTCTTAACAATAGTTCCAAAATCATCTTCATAATCTTCCCCGTTTTTTATTTTATTGAAATAAACAAACGGAATATTATACTGTTGTATTTTATTGATCACGAGTTTACGTGGTTTTTGCTTCTCTTTAAATAAATACCCCGTGCAGGGTATGCGGTGATTGAGCACAATGCTTCTCACGAGTATATCCTCATCTTCAAAAACCAGGCTGCTTACATAATGACGCACCGCATGAAAAATTAAATTATAGCGAAGTATGGTATTGGATAACCGCAATTGCATTTCCAGGATGTCCATAAGTTCCTGTTGCCCGTAAAGATGAAGCTCTGTGTTTCTGCCCTGCAAATGCATAGTGGAAAGCATTCCCATCAGGCCAAGATAATGATCCCCGTGAAGATGACTGATAAAAACATGGCTGATGCGCTGCATTTTTATTTTATAGCGCATCATTTGCATTTGCGTGCCTTCACCGCAGTCAATCAAAAAAAAACGCTCACGTACGTTTAGCACCTGAGCGGTAGGATGTCTTGTATAAATGGGTGTGGCGGAGCTGCTTCCTAAAATAGTCAGTTCAAACTTCATTTACCCCCGATAACAAATCGTCTTAGCAATACATAGGGATCTTTTTTCAGAGTGAGAATATACACCCCGGCAGCAAGATTTTTTGTATTCAATTCAATGGTATTAATTCCTTTTTTTAAAGAAGCGGGCTGGCTGTAAACATTTTTTCCGAGAATATTAAAAACAGAAAAATCAGCGGTGGTGTTTACAGGCGAATTCATTTTAAATGATAGATGCTCCTGCACAGGGTCAGGACCGAAATCCAGCAATTGGAAATTTGAATTTTGACTTAGCTCAGCAACACCCGTTATATTTATATTTATACGATAGGCGGTAATAGAGAACGGATAAAATAATGCAAATCCTGTTGTGGCTTCTTTTCCATAAGCTGTAATATCAATTGTGAGTGGATACATACCCGCTGTTGTCGGAGTGCCGGTTATAGCGATACATCCGCTGGTGGCTCCCGGAAATACACAGCTTGCAGGCACACATGCATAAGACAAGCCCGGAGGCAAATTTCCTATGCCGTTCAAAACAATGCTGTCAACCGGGTTGAGATGAATAGGTATGGCACCAATAGTAACTGTTGAGTCTATTGGAGGATGAACATAAATTATCTGCGAATAAGGAGCAGATACAGTTCCCGGTGATAAATTTGTAATAGTATCAGGCGTGATTAAAGCTGTATTAGTCGGGTTAGGCGTACATTGCGCCATACTCTTGTTGATTTGAAAAAAAGTAAAAAGCAGGAAAATCAGGCTAAGTATTTTTTTATTCATGATAATTTATTTTTAGTTTGACTAATTATTTTTTATTTCATCAATCATAATCAGGTCCACAGCTTCGGGCAGCGAAGGGGTAATGTTCAATACCTGTTCCAATTGCGAAATGGAAATCAGTTTTTTTATCGCTTCGGACAAACCGGTAATAATAAATGCACCGCTTCCGTTGCGGCAAACGCGGTTTCCAACAAGTATGGCGCTCAACCCTGATGAATCGCAATACTGCGTATCAGTGAGGTCAAGAATCATATTGTTAAATCCCTGGCTGTTGATAATTAACAGTTCTGATTTCAACTCAGCTGCAATCAATGTATTGAGCTTTTGCTCATGCAATTTAATAACAGCGTATTTTTCGTTTTTGTCTAATGTGTAGTGCATGGTTCTTTTAGGAGTTTAATTATCAAAATTATGCAAATTAAAATTACATGGGCAAAAGTAGGAAAATAAAAGTTTAAAGTTTAATGTTTAAAGTTTGAAGTTATTAACCTCCAACTTCCAACTTCCAGCTTCTAATTTTTCTCTACTTTTGACCGCCAATAATCTTTAACATTTTATTCCATGAAACTTTCAGATAAATTTATTGGCGAAGGACTCACCTATGATGACGTTCTGTTGATACCCGCATATTCCGAAGTATTGCCCCGCGATGTGGATGTGAGCAGCCAGTTCACCCGAAACATTAAAATAAATGTTCCCCTGGTTTCTGCCGCAATGGATACCGTTACTGAATCTGCTCTTGCCATTGCTATTGCGCAGGAAGGCGGCATAGGAGTGCTCCATAAAAACATGACCATCGAAAGCCAGGCGGCCGAAGTGCGCAAAGTAAAACGTTCTGAAAGCGGCATGATCCAGGATCCCATAACGCTTCATGAAAATGCAACCATCGGGCAGGCTTTGGAAATTATGAGAGAAAACCGCATTGGCGGCATTCCTATAATTAATGGAAATAAAAAGCTCGTTGGCATTTTAACCAACCGTGATCTGCGTTTCGAAAAAAAGATGACGCGCCCCGTGCGGGAAGTAATGACGAAAGAAAATCTGATTACCTCAAAAGGAGCTACCAGTCTTGAAAAGGCCGAAGTGATTTTGCAGGATTATAAAATTGAAAAGCTTCCTGTGGTTGATAAAGACGGGAAGCTGATCGGGCTGATTACTTACAAGGATATTTTAAAATTCAAATCGCGCCCCAATTCCTGCAAAGATGAATTAGGCAGATTACGGGTAGCCGCAGCCGTTGGTGTTACTGCCGATATTCTTGACCGTGTGAAGGCATTGGTCAATGCAGGTGTTGATGCTATTGTGATTGATACCGCGCACGGCCATTCAAAAGGAGTTATCATCGCTTTAAAGAATGTAAAAAAACATTTTCCGAAAGTGGAAGTAGTTGCCGGAAATATCGGAACCGGAGAAGCAGGGCTTGCACTGATAAAAGCCGGAGCTGATGCAATAAAAGTAGGGATAGGTCCCGGTTCTATTTGTACCACGCGTATCATTGCCGGTGTGGGAGTGCCGCAACTTTCTGCGGTGTATGAAGTGGCGCAGGCAGTGAAAAATACAGGTGTGCCAGTCATTGCTGATGGCGGCATTCGTTTTACAGGTGACATTCCAAAAGCCATTGCAGCCGGTGCGCATTGCATCATGGCAGGTTCTGTATTTGCAGGCGTTGAAGAATCGCCCGGTGAAACCATTATTTTTGAAGGAAGAAAATTTAAAGCCATTCGCGGCATGGGTTCCATTGAAGCTATGAAAGAAGGCAGCAAAGACCGTTATTTCCAGGATGCCGAAGATGATATTAAGAAATTAGTTCCCGAAGGAATCGTGGGCAGGGTTCCCTACAAAGGGACTTTAGCCGAAGAGATGTACCAGATGGTTGGCGGCTTGCGTGCGAGCATGGGTTATTGCGGAGCAAAAAATATTAAAGAATTGCAGCAGGCAAAATTTATCCGCATCACTCAAAGCGGAGTTCGCGAAAGCCATCCGCATGGGGTTACGATTGTGAAAGAGGCTCCGAATTATTCCCGGTAAGGGTTTTAATATTGCCCAAAATGATAAAGGAATTTTTAAAATCTCTGGATGATGATGATAATGAACGTATGCGTGTAAGGCTGACAATTAAAAAAGGAGAATTAACAGATATTGTTTTTCAATACGAATCATTAATAGAAAAAAAATGGACACCAATTGTCAGGTATGATATGGCGCATAATTTTTTTCACAGAGATGTTTTGAAACCAAATGGTGAGAAAGAAAAAACTGTGATTGAAATTACGGGCTTGCAGGAAGCTTCTATCTTTGCAGAACAGGATATTAAAGATAAATGGGAATTTTATAAACAGCGGTATTTAAAATCAATTAAAAAATGACTAAGAAAGAAACTGTAAACAGAAACATAGGATTAACTTTTGATTTTGTAAGAGAACTTATTAAAAACCCTTCTGCTGCATTGAAACTGCCCGGTAAATGTGAGATCGAATTTATAGAAAAAGATTTTCCGATAAAGAATGAAAAAGCGCTTTCTCATAAATATATTATTAAAGTGAAAAATGTTTTTCAACCTGTAAATAAAGTTGCTGAACCTAAAGCAAAATATTTTAGAAAGTAAAATCTTTCCGTGTTCGCGAAAGCCATCCGCATGGAGTTACTATTGTGAAAGAAGCTCCGGATTATTCAAGATAAGTTGAAAAGAAATAATATTTAATTTTTGATTAAAAATAATATGCAAAACATAGTTGTGGCCCGGTTTGAAAATAAGCGTGATGCTGATTTTATTGCACGCATGATTAAGCGCTATCGTAAAAATGCGCACGTATTGAAAGGCGAACATTGGGAAGATTTGTATTTAGGTGAAATGATTGAAGAAGGAATGAAAGAAAAAGAAGAAATTTCGGAGAAAGAATTTCTTTCTTTTCTTGATAAGAAAATAAAGATGCTGCAATGAAATGGAAATTATTTATAAACCTTCTTCCTGTTTTCGACATTGGGACACCCTAAAGTTTTTTATGTCCGGTACGGACTACCGCTTGGTAAAAAAAGTTACCACTTTAGTTTTTTATGTCCGGTACGGACTACCCATTACAGCACTCTATGAAAAAGGGTAGTCCGTACCGTACATAAAGTTATTTACATTTCTTCTCTTACCAAGCTGTTATCCCTACGGGATATTTTCTTAACTCTTATATTCGACATTGGGACATTATAATCCACTCCAAATAATTTAAGAAGCTCTTATTTTTTC
>JBDSOU010000165.1:0-11794 GCA_039914625.1 Bacteroidia bacterium
AAAAAATTCCTGATGACTGGGTATAGTTCCCACCTATTTTCACTGTTGCAGTACCGGGAAACTTTGATAGCGCTGTTGTGCCGCCTGTAATTTGAATAGCTCCGTTAGTGTTGAAAGTAACCTGGTGTGATCCCATGTTAAAATTGTTTGTACCTCCGCTTATTGAGATATTACCTCCGATGGTAACAGTTTCTGCACCCACACTACCGCTTGAAGTAAATTCAGCATTCGGGTTGCCTGCTATCACTAAATTTCCGTTTACTGAAAGATTTGCTTTTGCATTGTTGAATATTCCTGAAAGCGATGTCAGGCCAACCACTCTGAATTTATCAGTTGTATTGTTGAAATTAATATTCAGATTTCCATTAACTTTAAAATTACAGGATGCTATGGAAGAATGACAGGCGTAATGGCTTATCATAATGCCACCGGTTAAATTGATGTTGTTGAATGTAAGATCGGCTACTCCTGCATTTGTTGTCGTGAGATTGAATATTGCCCTGAAATCACCCGCTGACTGATTGAAATCACCGGCAACATTTAATGTGGCATTGCCATTTCCAACATTAAAAACTCCGGTATTATAAATTAAGGTAACATTTCCAAGATTATAAAAATTGCCTGTTACATTCAGTGCAACAGTTCCGTTTCCGTTGTAGATCCCGTTTAAGCTGCCTCCCGTATTACTAATATTTTTTGTGGTAACAATAAAAGAGCCGTTATGAGTTCCTTTGTGAAAATCAAGAAATGAATTTGGAGTTAACAGGATGATATTTCCAATAACAGTATTTCCTATTGAACCGGATTTATCGAGAACAATCCATCCCTGGTCAATGGTGAGTGTCCCCAAAATTTTATGCGTTTCAAACTGATTGTTCTGATTCCATTCATATAACAAGCCGTTGGAAAGCGAATTGAGTGTTACATTTCCGAAATCTCCCGTCACCACACTCCCAAGTGGCACGGATGAATAGTCATACCATTTTTTAATAATCAGTGTGCTTGAAGGATCGAAATGCTCTGTTCCATTAGTAAATAAAGACGCTCCTGCGGGTGTATTGCTATTTGGTTCCCATGTGAAAGTGGAATTGGGACCAAGAATAAATGATCCGCTGCTGAAATGAAGATCGCCATTGTTCATGGTCATTTTTCCATACACGATAAGCGCGGCATGCAGGGTCAGAATTTTAGCCTGTAAAAATTTTAACTCCCCGTTTTCATCTATGGTAATTGAATTGGCCTCGGCCGCATTATCAACTGTAATTGTATGAGTGGAAAGAATAATAGTATTGTCAATAGATTGCGGAACCCCGTAAGGCGACCAGGAAGCCGGGTTGTTCCAGGTGCCGGAAGCTGTTGAATGTTTTGTTATTGCCCTGGCCGCATTGAAAAACCCCGGAAGAAATAAAAAAGTACATGTAAATAAAAAACAATAGTGTTTTTTAAAACTCAATAGTAAAAGACAAAAGCGTTTGTTCATATTTTTCTTATATGCTCAGCTTTAGTGAGCACTGTCTTTATTTTCCAACGGTTTGGCAATTTTAAAATCTGCTCCTGTATGATTTATCGAGGCGGAATCAATCCGGACCTGGCTTACATTCATATCCACCGGTTTTTCAACAGGTATGTTATTGGAATTGCTCCCCGCCTTCATTTCTTTTACCTCTGCTATGTTAAAATAAATTAGCAGCATTACAGAAAGGGCAATTACGCAGCTTCCGGCAATTACCACTCTTTGTTTTGTTTTCTGACGAAACCGGAGTATTTGCTTCTGAGAATTTTCTTTTGATGAAGCCATAAATTAATTTTTACAGAGTTTTATTTTTTATACCACAAAAAAAAAAAATGGTTCTTTCAGGAACCATTTTTTTCTGAATATGTAAGATTTTTTAAATTTTGTTGAAAAACGGAATCAAGTCGAAATAAATTAAAAACTTTAAACTTTAAACCTCAAACAATTTTCCATCAGGCAGACACAAAAGTCAAATCCTCCAACTGCATCGTATTATTCTCGGTAAGCAAAGCACCGCGTTCTATCACCGCTTTCAATTCACGGACATTGCCGGGCCACTCATAGTCGAGCATGTATTTCATTGCTTCTTTTGAAATGGTGATTTGCTCCATCTTATTTGCTTTGCAAAAATCAGAAAGAAAACTTTTTGCAAGCAATATAATATCATCACCCCGTTCTTTCAATGGCGGCAGGTGAATAAGGAATCCCTGCAGCCTGTAAAATAAATCCTGCCTGAATTTTCCGTCTTTAACTTCCTGCGCAAGATTTTTATTAGTAGCAGCTATCATTCGAAAATCGAGCTTAATTGTTTTGTTGCTTCCGATTCTCGTAATTTCTTTTTCCTGCAATACACGCAATAATTTTGTCTGCAGGTTCATGTTCATTTCTCCTATTTCGTCAAGAAAAATAGTTCCGTCATTTGATTCTTCAAACTTTCCTATCCTGCGGTCACGTGCATCCGTAAAGGCTCCTTTTTCATGACCGAACAATTCGCTCTCCACTAACTCTTCGGGAATTGCACCCATGTTAACTATAACAAAAGGTTTGCGGCTGCGCGGTGAGTTATAGTGCAATGCTTTTGCAACCAATTCCTTTCCTGTGCCGCTCTGACCGGTTACTAACACCATGATGTTGCTTTTCTCAGCTTTCTGAATCAGCCTTAGTATGCGCAGCGTGCTGTTGCTGTTTCCCAGAATATTTGAATAACGGTTGCGGTCAATAATCTGGTCTTTTAAATATTCCACTTCTTTGCGAAGTGCCACATTCATGTTGAGATTCTTAATGGAGTTTTCCAGGTTCACAAACAGGTTATCGTTTTTCATAATGTAATCATGAGCGCCTTTTTTATACGTGCTCACTACCACTTCTAAACTTTCCTGGCCTGAAACAATAATAACCATAATGTTCTGGTCAAATGCCTTTATTTTTTCCATCAGGTCGTGCCCGTTCATTCCCGGTAAATTATAATCAATTGATATAATATCAGGTCGTTGATGAAGATTGTCCAGGCATTCCTCACCTGAATTAAAATGAAAAATTTCGTGTTCAGGCGTTTTAGCAAGTGTTTGCTTCATTAAAGTTGCAATCATTGCATCGTCTTCTATAATAAAAATTTTTGCCATAGTAAATTATTTTAATTAATTTAGTTTAGATGGATAGTTCTTTTAATTCTTTTTCTAATTCAATATACGCACTGTTGCAGGTATCTTTAATTTTTTTAACCAACGCAGGGATTTCGTCTAAGTTAACCCGGTTCCTGGCGTATGTTTCAATATTGACAGCTGCAAGGTGAATTTCTTTCATTCCGAGATAACTTAGTGTCGGCTTTATTTTATGTGCTGCCTGGCTGACACCATGCCAGTCTTTTTTTTCAAGCGATAGTTCAAGATCATTGATAGATTGCGGAGCGTTTTGCAAAAATAGTGTAATGAAATCTTTAAAGAAGGATTCGTTATTGTCTGCAAGCTGTTTTAAGAACGTGAGATTAGTGAATTTTTCGGTACTTAATTCTTTGCCGGAATTTTTATTTTCAGAAGAGCGTTCTGAAGCAGTATTATATAATGCAATGATTTTATTTTTCAAGACTTCTGCATCAAACGGTTTTGATACATAATCGTTCATACCCTCAATAAGGCACTTTTCTTTTTCTGATGTATTGGCATGGGCAGTCATAGCAAGTATAGGAATAGCGTTTTTGGGTGCCGGCAGATTTTTCCGTATATGTTCTGTAGTTTTATACCCGTTTAATCCCGGCATTTCTATATCCATGAGCACTACATCATAATGATTTTGCTCGATCAGGTCAATGGCAGCCGAACCATTTGTTGCATTATCGGCTTTAAATTTCCAGTCTCTTATCATAATGTTAATCACCATGCGGTTGATATCATTGTCTTCCACCACAAGAATTTTTAATTCTTGAGTAAAAGAAATCGCTGATGCATTAGTTATGGTATCAGCTGAATTAATTTCCGTCACACCAATGTTCTCAAACGGCAACTTGACTGTAAACGTGGAACCCTTGTTCGGAGTACTTTCCAAAACGATCATACCGCCCTGCAACTCAATTAATTTTTTGCAGATGCTTAACCCCAGTCCTGTGCCGCCATACTTGCGGGTGATATCATCACCTGCCTGCGAAAAGGAATCAAAAATGGAAGTCAGATTGTGCTGAGGAATTCCTATTCCCGTATCAGAAACTTTGAAAGTAATAAGACAAAATTTTTCATTTTTTTCTGCTATCAGAACAGCCATCTTCACTTCTCCTTCGTGCGTAAATTTTATTGCATTGCTCAACAGATTATTCAGTACCTGGCTCAGGCGTATGGAATCTCCTTTTATATATTCAGGCAAATCCTCTGCATATTTTAAAGTCAGCTTTATTTTTTTCTCATCCGCTCTTGGTTGGAATGTTTCGATAACTGCATGAAGCAAGTCAGTCAGCTTGAATTGCCTGTTTTCAAACTTCATCTTTTGCGCCTCAATTTTTGAGAGGTCAAGAATGTCGTTGATAATTACAAGAAGACTGCCTGCTGATTTTTTAACGGCATCCAGGTATTTAAACTGCTCTTCAGTGGTTTCTGTTTTAAGCAAAATATCCGTAAGGTTCATGATGTTATGAATGGGGGTACGGATTTCATGACTCATATTTGCAAGAAACAATTCCTTTACTTTTTGTGTTTCCCGGGAAAGGGCTAATGTATTTTTTAGTTCCTGTTCCTGTATTTTTATTTCCGTCATATCCATGACCACACCGTTCATGCCAATCGGATTATTTTCATGGTCCACCACAGGTGAATAGTGAACTTCGTAAAAGCGATTGTTTAATTCAACAGAAGAACGGAATTTATTGTTGAACAGGGCATTTTTATAATCTGCCGGCTGCACAGGTAAATAATCTTTTGTTTCAAAAACTGATTTTCCTAAAATAGCTGAAGGTGTCACCTGCAAATTTTCAATTCCTTTTCCTTTAAATAAATCAAAAGTTCCATTCTGATCAATTGAAAAAAATATAAACGGAGTAGTTGCTATTACTGTTTCAAGTTTTAATTCGTTTTCTGAGAATGGCAGTCCCTTAACAGTAGCACTTTCCTGCATGCTTTGCATATTGTATTTTACAATCTGTGAAATACGCTCAGAGCTGATCATATTCTTAGGAATATAATTGCTTGCTCCTTTGCTGATCGCCTCAGCGGCAAGTTTTTCATTACCATGAGCTGTAATAAATATTACCGGTGATTTTCCGTTTCTGCTTCTGTAAGTTTCCAAAAATCCAAAACCATTTTTTCCCGGCAAATTGTAATCAAGAAAAATGCAATCGAATTTTTCTTCCAATGCAAGTTTAATTCCGGTATCAGAATCAGTAGCATTAAATACTTCAGCAGTAAAGCCTGCAGTTTTCAAAGCCCTCTCAATCATCATGCGATCTACTTCATCGTCATCAATGATCAGTATTTTTATTTGTTTATCCGACATAAATTGAAACGTTAAACTTATTTTATATAGGTATTTATATCTTAAAGTTGAGCAGGCATTTCACATAGCTTCCAATAGTTGTTAAGGACAGAAACTGCTGCAACAAATTTTTCAAACGAAACAGGTTTCACAATATACCCGGCTACATTGAGGTTATATGCATCAAATTTGTCTTTATCATCGTTGGAAGTACTCATGATAAATACGCTGATTGAATGCAGTTTTGCATCCGCTCTCAGTTCGCGCAGGAATTCAATGCCGTTCATTTTAGGCATGTTTATATCCAGTAAAATTATCCGCGGAACCGGGATAATTTTTTCTCTGCCTTCGGTGCCGCGCAACATATCCAATGCTTCGATCCCGTTATTCGCTATATGAAGCGGGTTGGTAATATTATTTTTTTTGAATGCACGCTGTACATTCATAATATCCACCTGATCATCGTCTACTAATAGAATGTTGAATACCTGTTCTTGCATGATTTAATGATTTTTAACTAAGTCAATTAATTTTATTTTCGGATAATTAAATATAAACTTTGCTCCTTCATCCGGTTTGGATTCCACCCAGATTTTTCCACCCTGATCTTCAATTATTTTTTTGACAATTGCGAGTCCGATTCCGGTGTTTTCAAATAGGTCACGTGATTCAAGCGTTTGAAAAAGTTCAAAAATTTTCTCCTGGAATTGTTTTTCAATTCCGGATCCGTTATCCTGTACATAAAACTGGCACCATTCTTCAAAATCAGTACAACCGATTTCGATGATTCCCCGTTCTTTATTATTGTATTTGATGGCGTTGCTGATAAGGTTGGCAAAAACCTGTTCGAATTTTATTTTTTCAGTGTTCAAAATAGGGAAATTCCCTGTAATATTAATTGTGACATGTTCCGGTAAGTCTATCCATTCCAGAATTTCAATTACTAAATTCCTGCTGTCAATCATTTCAAGATGAGAAGATTTAGTTGCTTTGGAAAATTTCAAGAGCCCGTTTATAAAATTTTCCATTCTTACAACTCTTTTTTGTAAGAGAGAAAAATTTTGTTTTGACTCCTCACTCATTGTGGAATAAAGGTCTTCTTCAAGAAATGTAGTCAGACTGGAAATAGCCCGTAAGGGAGCCTTCAGATCATGAGATACTACGTAGGTAAACTGGTCTAACTCTTTATTGATTTTTTCCAGATCGCGTAGGTATTCTTTGAGTTTGCTTTCGGCTTCTTTTCTTCTGCGCGATTCGTTTTTCAGAAGTTCGGCTATGCTGAGCAGTTTGAGATCTTCAATTTCTAAAATTTCTATTGAATCATTTTCTTCATCTCTTAACATCAGGAGGGATTCGCGAAGTTTTTTAAAAACGAGTGCATTCTCTTCCGCTTCATCTCTTAATTTATTATTCACTTCAGTAAGCTGTGACGAATTTAATTCCATAGTGCGCTTCAGAATATTCCGGTCTTTTTCATAATGATCATACGAGTCACTTACAGCTTTTAAAAAGTCATGCAACTGAGGGGAAATTTTTTTTTGTCCCTCCAGATATTTGCTGAATTGTCTTTCTAAAAGCTTATTGAACATTTAATTTGTTTCGGAAAAGGTTGTGATAGTCATCGTCTGATTATGCAATTCACATTTCTTGAAATTAAATGAAGGGGAAATTTCTCCATAAGAGTAAAACCCTGTAATAGCAGTTTTTTCTCCGTAAATTGCTTTTACCACTTCGACTTCTTCTTCTATTCTTTGATTTAGGACTAATTTTCTTCCCACGCAACTGATCAGGATGGCAAGATCTGGTTTGGTCAATGAACCATTCATGCTGTGAGATGCTGCATCAGAAGCCCCTTCGATCAAACGGTCAAAGTTTGCATTCATCAGTTGAGCGTAAAATCCATCGGGCATGTTTCCTGCAAACGTGAGGCTTTTTGCATCCTCATCAATAGAAAGAATAGTGCGTACAATAGCTTCTGAATTTTTATCCTTGCGAATGCTTAATGGAAACAGCAATCCGGATCCCGGAAGTTCATCAGCATATTTACCGAGATAAGATATATATATATCAAGTGCTGGTTGCCCGTCCAATTCATATAGAATATTCCCTTTTGCTTTTGAGATCAGCCGTTCGGGACCAAACGAGTCCCAGCCTCCGACACTGCCATGTGTTACAGTGAGATTTTTTCCATAGAAACCGATAGCGACAATCACCCCTTCTGACGGAGTTTCATTTAAACCGACTAATGTTCTTTGAAAACGATCTCCATCACCTGCAAGTCCTCCTGTTATGATTGTACCTTTCGGTAAAAATTCCTGTAATCCTAAAACAAGATCGCTGCCATTTACTTTATGCCCGTCTGATATGACTAATACACTTATAAGATCAACAGGATCCAATGCTCTTGCAAGAAAATATCCTGCATCAAAACTGTTTCTTACAGCGCTGATTTGGGTCATGGCAGTTTTAATTTTTGTTTTTTCAAACCCAATAGCTACCAGCGAAATTGAATCATCGTTCACCTGCCTGTCTATAATTTCGCCTGAAGTGGAGTTCATCAATATGTTGGCATTGGGATAGGTAGCTTTTACACTGTCATATAGGAAGGAGTCACTTAATATTTCCGTGCTGCCGAAGGCAATGACAAGATTGCAATTCAAGTAATCGAGATTATCATTTCTTAATGTTTCCCAGCCGCAGGCCTTAGTCCATTTTTTTTGTTCTATTTTCATAAGGTATAAAAAGTTTGTAACGTATGCGTGATAAGCTTTCTTTAAAAACGATTAATTATACTTAATTTTCATGATAATGGTTTCAGTTTATGTTAAAAGAAAGTAATACTCTGAATCTTAATAATTGTTTCAGGGGCGTTTGTAAAAAAGATGTAAGGTTTTTGAAAACCTTATTCTCACTAATTGGAAAAAAAGATGATGATGTAGTCCCGGATGAATTGTTTTTCATTGGAAGCAGCAGAAATGAAAAGGGTTTTTGAAAAAGTAAAACAGTAGTTTTGTGAGCCGAAATTATAACGATTTAATTTCAACCACGCTATTTCAACCACATTCTTATATTTACAATTCATTAAATTTAACGATGACTAAAGAAGAGGCGATAAAGAAAATCACAAAACTTTCTCATGAAATTGACCAGCATAATTACAATTATTATGTACTGTCAAAACCAGCGATAAGCGATTATGATTTTGACCTGTTGCTGCATGAATTGATTGACCTGGAAAAAAAATTTCCTGAGTTTGGGTATGCAGATTCACCAACACAAAGGGTAGGAGGGGAGATCACAAAAGAATTCAAAACGGTAAAACATAAATACCCGATGATGTCGTTGGGGAATACCTACTCTGAAGATGAGCTGAAAGAATTTGATGAACGTGTTCAAAAGGCAATCGGTACTAATTTTGAATATGTATGCGAATTAAAATTTGATGGTGTTGCCATTGGTCTTACTTATAAAAAAGGAAAATTAATTCATGCAATTACGCGTGGTGACGGTGTGCAGGGGGATGATGTCACTGCCAACATTAAAACAATCAGGAGCATTCCTTTACAATTGAAAGAAGGAGATTATCCCGAAGAATTTGAAATTCGGGGAGAAGTTTTTCTGCCGCTGAAAGTTTTTGAAAAAATGAATGAAGTGCTTTCTGCTCAACTGGCAGACGAAGGTTATAATGAAGAAGAGACCGCGGAACATTTATACCGTAATCCTCGCAACACTGCATCAGGAACATTAAAGCTCCAGGATTCAAAAATTGTTGCACAAAGAAAACTTGATTGTTACCTGTATGCTCTTTACGGGGATAATTTTTCATTTAAAACCCATTATGACGGATTGAAAAAGGCAAAAGAGTGGGGGTTTAAAGTTTCAGACCATGTTGCGAAATGCAAAAGTTTAGAACAGGTTTTTGAATACATTAAAGAATGGGAAAAAGGACGAGAGGAACTACCGTTTGAAATTGACGGAGTAGTGGTCAAAGTAAATTCATTCAGGCATCAGGAAGAATTAGGATTCACGGCAAAAGCGCCACGCTGGGCGATTTCCTATAAATACAAAGCGGAAGCGGCTTCAACCAAATTAAATTCCATCAGTTACCAGGTTGGAAGAACCGGAGCGATAACACCTGTGGCAAATCTGGAGCCTGTAACGCTTGCCGGTACAATTGTTAAGAGAGCTTCATTGCATAATGCAGATCAGATTGAAAAATTAGATATTCGTGTTGGTGATACAGTGTTTGTTGAAAAAGGAGGAGAGATTATTCCTAAAATTACTGCTGTTGATCTTTCAAAACGTCCGCAAGGTTTGAAAAAAACAAATTACGTTACTAATTGTACGGAATGCGGAAGCGAATTAATTCGCAGGGAAGGAGAAGCAGTTCATTATTGTCCCAACGAATCGGGATGCTCTCCGCAGATCAAAGGAAAGCTGGAACATTTTGCTTCACGCAAAGCGATGAACATTGATGGCTTCGGAGCCGAAACAGTTGAACTGTTGTTTAAAGAAAATTTAATTCGCAACATTGCAGATATTTATGATTTAAAAAAAGAACAACTGGAGTCACTGGAGCGATGGGGTGAGAAATCAGCGGTAAATCTCATCAACGGAATTAACAAATCCAAAGAAGTTCCTTATGAAAGAGTTTTATTTGCACTTGGAATTCGATATGTCGGAGATACGGTTGCGAAAAAACTTGCACGATATTTTAAATCTGTTGATGCGCTGATGAATGCATCACGTGAACAACTGACCGAAGCACCTGAAGTAGGTGAGCGTATTGCGGAAAGTGTGCTTGAGTATTTCAAAGAAAAGAAAAATATTATTAGTATTGAACGATTAAAAAAAGCCGGATTGCAGTTTGACATTCATGAAGATTTTAATAACCTTTCAAGTTCCAAATTAAAAGGCATGACCATAGTTGCAACGGGAACACTAAAAAATTATAAACGAGATGAAATAAAAGAAGTGATTGAACAAAACGGAGGAAAAGCTGCAAGTTCTGTCAGTTCAAAAACTTCTTTCGTGCTTGCAGGTGAGGAACCTGGCGAAAGTAAAATTGCAAAAGCAAAAGAATTAAAAGTAAAAATAATTTCGGAAGAGGAATTTATTAATTTGATAAATAGATAATTTGAAGATTTGAAAATGTGATTATTAAATTTAGAATTTAGAATTTTTTCAGATGGGGATAAATAAAAAATTAAGAAGCAAGATTGCAAATTTTCTTTTTGAAAGGGAAATGCGTTACTATAAACGTGAACAAAAGTCTGTTCCGTTCAGTGAAGCAAAAACCATTGGAATACTTTATGATGCTACAAACGAAAGAGATTACGAGTTAGTAAAGAAATTTGTGAAAGAAATTCGCGAACAAAAAAAGGACGTTCTTGCGCTCGGTTATTACAACGCGAAAGAATTGCCCAATATGCGCTATGTGAAATTAGGCCTTGATTTCTTTACAAAAAAATCTCTGAACTGGCATTTGAAGCCGAATCAAGCCGCTATCAGCAATTTTATCAACGCAAAATTTGACATCCTGATTAATCTTACTATTGAAAAAAATTTTCCGTTGAAATATATTTTTGCAAAGACAAAAGCAAAATTTAAGATCGGGAAATATGATAAAAAAAACGCTGCTTACTATGACATGATGATTCAAACTGATGAAAATGTTTCACTCGGAAAATTTATTGAACTTACGGTGCATTACTTAAACCAACTTCGAAATGCCGATTTACAGAAAACTTAAAGGAACAGGTGTTGCCCTGGTAACACCTTTTCACAAGGACGGAGCGATAGATTTTAAAGCACTTGAAAGATTAATTGAAAGCCTCATTGCCGGTAAAGCCGATTACCTTGTTCTCCTCGGCACAACAGGAGAATCGGTGACGTTGAATAAAGACGAAAAAACCGCATTGCTTGATTACACCAAAGAAGTCAATAATGGGCGCCTGCCTCTTGTGCTTGGAGTAGGAGGGAACAATACACAGGAAGTGGTGAACAGTTTTAAAATGTATGATTTTGAAAATGTGGATGCTGTTCTTTCGGTTACTCCTTATTACAACCGCCCTTCACAGAAAGGTTTGCAACAGCATTTTAAAATGATAGCTCATGCTTCTCCTTTACCTGTCATTCTCTATAACGTCCCTGCCCGTACCGGAACAAACATAACGGCTGAGACTACACTAAGTCTTGCCAATGAATTTGACAACATAGTTGGTATAAAGGAAGCTTCAGGAAACTTTGACCAAATCACGCATATTATAAAAGACCGCCCGGCTAATTTCCTTGTCATTTCAGGAGATGATAATATAACGTACCCTC
>JBDSOU010000162.1:0-15154 GCA_039914625.1 Bacteroidia bacterium
TGCTGCTTTTGAAGTGAAAGCCGATAAGCCGACTAACAATTATTTATTTGTGATTCACGAATGGTGGGGATTGAATGATTACATAAAACAGGAAGCCGAAAAATTGCAAAACATACTGATGAACGTAAATGTGATTGCGATTGACCTGTATGAGGGTAAGGTGGCAACCACTCCTGAAGATGCACAAAAATATATGGGTGAAACAAAAGAAGAACGCATACGCTCCATTATTGGCGGGGTGATTGATTATGCAGGAAAAGATGCAAAAATTCAAACCATTGGCTGGTGCTTTGGCGGAGGATGGAGCCTCCAGGCTTCGCTCATGGCTGACAAACAGGCTGCCGGTTGTGTTATGTATTACGGCATGCCCGAAAAGGACCAGGCAAAGCTCAAAGCATTTGATGCTCCTGTGCTCGGAATTTTTGCTTCTAAAGATAAATGGATCACTCCCGAAGTGGTGAGCGGTTTTGTGAAGGATATGAAACAGTTAAACAAATTTCTTGCTGTTAAAACTTATGAAGCCGACCATGCATTTGCAAATCCGAGCAACCCCAATTATGATAAGGAATCAGCGGAGGCGGCTCATATACTTGCTGTGGAGTTTTTGAAAAAGCATTTGTAACGAATCAAAAGAACCGTTTTGATTTTGCAACAATCACTTTTGATTTCGTATTAACCGTTTATGATTTCCTGCAGATGAGTTTCTATTTCCTGTAGAACAGTTTCCATTTTGTGCAGAACTCTTTTGATTTCGAGTAGAACACTTTTGATTTCAAGCAGAACACTTTTGATTTCGAGTAGAACAGTTTTGATTTCGAGTAGAACAGTTTTTATTTCATGCAGACCGCATTTGATTTACCAAATTAGTGTTTCGACAATGCAAAGACCGCTTTTGATTTATCAAATCAGTGCTCCGACATTGCAAAGACCACTTCCGATTTACCAAATTTGTGTTTCGACAATGCAAAGATCGCTTCCGATTTACCAAATTTGTGTTCCTACATTGCAAAGACGGCTTTTGATTTACCAAATTTGTGTTTCGACATTGCAAAGACCGCTTCCGATTTACCAAATTTGTGTTCCGACAATGCAAAGACCGCTTTTGACTTACCAAATTTGTCTGCCGCGATTGCAATAGAGCAAATCTTACATCAAATGTGTAAGAAATAAAATAAATTCCTTGTTTTTGCTGTATCCTTTAATGCAGCATTAAGTATATACGGGTTGCTTTGCCCGATATGCTATTTAGATTTCAGCATCTTCTTCGAATCAATAATTTTTCCGTTAATCTGCAAACTGTAAGTATAGATTCCGGAATTTAAAGATACTGCATTCAGTTCTATCGATGCCTGGCCTTTTTCTCTGATTGCAGTTTCATTTATGGTTCGACCGGTATCATCCTGGAAAATAATTTTTGGATTAATTGCATTTTCAGGGATGAAATAACGAATTTCAGTAGAACGATTAAAAGGGTTGGGAATATTCTGATATAAAATAGGATCAGATGAAGCAAGATTGATAATTTGTTTTACAGGAAAATCGTTTGAACCGGTTATGCGAGGACTTAAATTACAGCAAGTAGTAATTAAAGCTCTTAACGAATCCATCGAAAGTTGCTGTAAATAGGTTACTTGCTGTTGGTTCTGCAATCCTTTTAAAAGATAAGGTACTAAGCCTGGATAATAAATCGCTTTAATGGTGATGGAATCTTGTATAATGTTACCAAGACTATCATAGACAGCATCTAAATGAAAACTTTTTACCAATTCAGGAAAAATTAATTCAAGTTGTTGGGCGAGAAATCCGCCTTGAATTCCTTTAGGCAATGTTAAATTCGGAAACGCTAAAGTATCATAATTAAAAGTATAAGCAATGATGCTATCAAGCTTTGCTTGAACATTTCCCATAGGCTGAATATTTTCTTTTAATAAAGAATCGGAAGGAAACCAGTCATTTCCCACCGTTGCAAATCCCGAACCATCTAAATAAATATTTCCAACCATATTAATGTCTCCGGTAATTCCCACACCTCCGATAATACCCACATCTCCGGTAATGTCTACTCTTCCATTAAAAATAGCTGCATTTGTAAATGGAGAGTGATCAACATTTAATCTTGCCAAACCCGTAGCTCCGCTAAACGGTCCCATCAAAAACCTCATTATGAAAATAAGCATTTCCAATTCCGCCCGAAATATCACCCACATGAATATCATCAATAAAGTGTGCAGCATCAGTATAACTACCTGCATTCACAGTTAACCTTGCATCATTGTCAGGATTATATGTGCCCATTCCGATTCTTTGACTGTTATTACCTAACCCTATACAATCATCACAATCAGAGTTTGCACCTACTCCAAAAGCTCCTCTGTTTTTTGCTATTCCTGAAACGGTAGTTCCTGTTTGTTTTCCTATCATTATATTATCATCGCCAGCGGTAATGCCTAAACCGGAACTGGTGCCCAAACAGATGGAAGTATTCAAAGCACTGCCAGTTGCAGAAAATGCAGCTTGGTTTCCTATAATTACGTTATCATCACCGCTTCCCAGACCTCCGCCTCCGGCCACATCGACACCGGAATTCGCTCCTGCAATAAAATTATTTTTACCCGAAGTCATGATTAATGCTGAACGAAATCCGATAAAAGTGTTTCCATTGTCACCGGGACTAACGAAACTTTTTCCTGCTTCCGCTCCTATGAAACTATTGCCCGAGGAACCGGCATCGGAACTTCCGGCAAAATATCCATAATAAACATTCTCGTCATAAGACGCACTAAAACTGGCAACTCCGGCTCCGACCCCGCCTGCCGTATTAGAATTGGCACCGCCAGGACCACCATCACAGGTAAAAATACGGTCATAGACAGTGGGAGAAGAGGAGTTTTCCTTAAAAATACTTCCAATTTTTGTCATTGCTATATCGCCATCAACAGATAGTTTGTAGGGAGCACATGGATAGGGATTACATATGACTGTTACCGGATATCCTATTGATACATTGGTTCCATCATCATATATCTGGCTGTTGCACATTTGAGGCGGTGACCCGGGTGCAGAAAATTTAGGAATCGAATTCAGAAGGTCAGTCACTGGCCCATTCGGTGGGTTACATACCGTTAAAGTGCCGCTGCCCTGTTCATCACGCACTAATATTACATCACCATTTCTGTCAACAGATAACACTGCCGGAATATTACTGCCTATAGTTAAAAAAGGGTTGGGATAGATCAAGCTGGTAGCGGCAGTCAGATCTACTTTTAAATTGGTAAACCTTAACCCGGCTGGTTCCCTGCTTCCATTTCCAAACAATATATTTGAATTTATTTCAAGTGTGTTACGCGGATTAAAACGATTGATACCTACAAAACGATCTCTTTGAGCACTACTCGGATGTATATATAAATCTCCTGATGGCGTGGTTTGAAAATCAGTCCATATTCCATTAGCAGGATTTGCATCAGGAGTATGTGTTAATCGTAACTGAGGAGCAGGATTATAGTGAGTAGCTGGAGCAAAGTTTGCATTGAGCACATGTTCATCATAAATTTCCAATCTCCGTGCAGGCGGAATGCCTGATCCGTTCGCTGCTGCGAAATTGCCTATGCCAGTTCGTGCCAAAGTAGTAAATCTCATAACTTCTAATCCTTCTACTACTCCAGCATCACCATTCCCGGCAATTTGTGAAGCTGTAAAAATTACCCGCAGTTGATCCGCTCCTTCAGGTCCCTGTACGTTATCGCCCCAATTTATTACTGCATCCATGTGACCAGTCCAAAGGTTTACCGGATCATTATTGGCTTCCTTCATGCCTATATAAATTTGATCTGATTGCGCATTCATATAAGTTCCTACATCCATCCACACACGATGCCCTCCTGATTATATACCCAATTATGACCTAAATGAAGAAGCGCCATAGGAGGATTAATTAGATAGTTGCTGTTAGGAAAATGCAATTCATCCTCTATTATTTTCACTCGTGTTACTTCCTGTCCCATTAAGGTTTGCTTTTGAATATTCATGCGCGTATGTTGCTGACCGGTAGCGTCAGTTGTCATAAAAACAAAGCGCCCATCGTTCAAATAATTTCGAAAATAGAAATCGGAAACGCCCCGGACAGGATCGTATTCTAATCCAATAAGTGTACCTGAATTATTGGTAGTTCCCGTATTATCATTGGTAAATTGCTGCCAGAAACTTGTATTACCGGTTCTGTGTAAATGCAAGAGATTTTGAGGTTGAAAGGTTATGAAAGTTGTACCCATATCTCCCATGCCAATCAAGCCTCCTGAAGCTCCGTAATTGCCCATTATTGTTTGCCTTATGTTGCCGAAACCAACAGCCCCTGTGTTAGTATGAAAATTTATTGGCAAGGCATCCTCATTTTTAATTGTAAGAGAGAATCCAGTGCCGGCAGCCCAACCCAGATAGTTTTGAATGCCGACTTGTGGAGTATTTGGAGTTCCAGGTAATAAAAAGCCTGTTGAAGTTGATTGGCTTTTTACATTACCAATATAGCAAAATATTGCTAAGATGATAGGAATGATTTGATTACTTTTTTTGTTTTTCATTTTTATAAGATTTTAATTTTTAATTATTTTTTTTATGAATGTATTTTCTTTTTGCCTGACCATAAGCACATAAAATCCATTAGAGAATTTGGAGATATCCAATGTTATATTATTTTTTTTCGAATATCCTCTTAAAATTAATTCTCCTACTGAATTATAGAATTCAAAACTAAAGGAATCATTTACACCACTTTCTATAAAAATTATATTTTGGGATGGATTTGGATAAATATCAATTTGAAGATTAGAATTATGTTTATTGATTCCAACATAAGAATTACATGTAAGGGAGTCCTCAGCAACACAAACGCAATCAAGATAATAGTAAGCAACACCTGGGACAATAGTATCAAATATAACCACTGAAGTTAAAGAATCGTCAAAGAAATTACCTATACTTAAATATTGATATCCTGAATCCGCTATAAATGAACCGAAAATCTTAACCCAGTTTAATGTATCTTCAATTATTGAATCTGTAAATACTTGGGCATTATTATCTATAGGCTGAGGATTTATATTAGAATAAGAATCTAAAGAAAACTTAATTCCGATTTTGTTTGAAGCCCGTTGAACACCTAAGTTAGAGCCCCTGCTGACATAAAACGAAACAAAATATTTAATTCCCGAATCAAGAGGTTGTACTAGTTGTGATCCTATAAATTCTCTGTAATTTTGTCCGCCTATAGAAGTGATAAAACCTCCGTAAGCATTTCCATGTAAAGCATTTTGATTTCCAAATGTGTTATAAGGTATTCCAACTGAACCATTATTACATGAATTAAAATATTCAGGTGATTGGCTAAAGCTACTCCATCCAACTGCACCATTCATTTGGTCAGGACCAGTTGGACAAAAAACTGTATCTTCAAAGCTCCAATTAGGGACGAGGTTTTGTCCAAACCCTACCCGTGCTGTAAATAACAACAGAAAGAGAAAAAAGCAATATTTTTTTAAAGTTACCCCAAGCAGTTTAGATTTTTCAGGTGGTAGGTTTCCAGTTTGGTGATGTAAATATAAACTTGTTTTTGGGAAGTGCAAGAGATTTTGAAAATAAATTTTGCAAACAAGAAGCAGAAATATGTTAAAAGTTTTTTTCATCAGACAAACGAATTAAGATTAACATAACAACAACCCGGATTAAAAATATCCGTAATTTATTTCTCCTGCTGCTACTTCAGTGGGATTTGAAGATTATCAGCAGAATGAAATTGAAAATAACAACCCAAACGTAATCATTTATTTTGAATATCCAAAAGATTTGAAGAAATATTTAATTGTCATTACCGGACAGTTCACCGAGCGAAGCAAAGTCCCTGACAGGTGGGATGAATTATTTATCCGATATTTTCAGAGAGCAAATCACTTTATTGCAACTATTTTAAAAAATTTTTGTAACCCTGCATCCTATTTTTACGATATAAGGTATGTTAGTGATTTTAAATAATCATTTCAGATAGCAAAATGAAATTACATTTAATTTGGAAATTGATATAACAAAAAAAATAATTATAGAGGAGAAACTAAGTAAATCGAAACTTATTTTATAAATAAAAGTACACTATACCACAAAAAGGAAATCATTAAAAAAAGAAAACAAGTATATACAGGCCAATAGAATCTTAAAAAAAAATTCAGAGAGAACATCAGATCAAACGAAACTTATTTTAAAAATAAAAGTACACTGCAAACAAAAAACAACTTCAAGCTTCAAACTTTAAACTAACACAGATCAAACGAAACTTTTTTTAATAATAAAAGTAAACTGTAAACTAACAACAACTTTAAACTTTAGACTTTAAACTTTAAACTTCCAATCGTAACTTATTTTAATAACCATCGTATCCAACTAAAAAAATTTCTTAAACAAATAATTTTAATATAAACATTTTAATTCTTACACAACATGGATAGAATCCAGCAAAACAAACAAATTATGGGAAACTCAGTTTCCTCCACATGTGACACCAACCAGGATCTGTATCAGAACCTGCCAAAAGTAGATGGCTCCGTCACCCGTCACAAGTCTAACATGCAGCTGATTGCCAAGTGGCAGCAAAAACAGGAAGATGCTCTCAACCTGAAAGCGCTGGTGCGTGACAAAAACCTGCTGCGCATCATTATGGAGCAGGAAACCCTGCGCATCATCAGTGGCATCAAAGCTCTGGCAGCAGACTCCGATCCCGAAGACACACAGCTTGCAGGCAGCGTTAATTATTCTCCGACCAAGCTCAAAAAAATGACCGATCCTGCTTTCGTTGTAACCTGCAATAAAATTAAAGAAATTGCAGAGGATCATTCAGTGGCATTAGTTGATTTTGGTATTTCATCCCAAATTTTATCAGGTTACGCCCTGGATTTAACAGCCTTCGATTCCATCTCCAAAAAACCGAAATCAGTTCGGGGCCAGCTCAAAATGTACACATCCAATCTTGCCGTTGCTATCTCCGCCATGATGAAGCACCTTAAGAGTTCGCTCGATAATCTTATAAAAAGTAACTTCCCTTCTTCTGATTTCGAAACTTCTTACTTTAATTCGAGAGAGGTCTACAAATATGGTCAGAATGCTACCGGCCTTATTGGTAACCTTACCGACACCAATGGGCATCCCGTTAAAGATGCCATCATTGAGCTGCTCAATTATCCTTCACCGGGCGAAATTGCCGTTCGCAGCACTAACTCAAAAGGGCATTACGCTTATAAGCGTCTCGATATGTCACGTTGCACCATCCGTATTCGCGCCATTGGTTTCACCACTGCCGAATACGAGATTGATCTTATCAAAGACGAATTCAAAAGATTCGATATAATACTTATTGCTGAACCTGCACCAGTTACTGTGCCTGCTTAAAACTTATTTTTTCCACAAAAAAAGCTCCCCATGAAAATGGGGAGCTTTTAGTTTATATCGGCTTTTTTAATAAAACTTCATTTTACCAACTCCCAAACCGAAACCGTAAACTTCTCCTTGCCATAGTAAGATACCCCCCATATTTTATGCTGTTGTATGTTAGTGGCAAAATCATATTGCACCGCCTCGCTGTTATAGGTTGGACAGTTGTATTCTTTAATATTATTGTTTTTAAAGTCTTCGTAAATGAGAATAAGAGCCCGGTTGTAATATACCGCCACCTCATTATCGAGATCAATAATGAGCAATTTGCTTTTGTTGCTTAGACGCTCTGAAAACCAGAGGTCGGATTTTTTCAGGGCTATGTATGTTTTATGATTTCCAACTTTGCGGATGAAATTGTAAGCGCTTTGATAAATAAATCCGTTTGAATAGTTAAGCCAGAGATTGTAGGAATAGTTGAATCGGGTGTAATATGAATCCTGTAAATAATCTTTGTTAATATAAAAAGTAGGAATGGAGCTTATTTCAAAATATTTATAATAGTGATTAATGAGAGTGTACCAGTCCTCGGGCTTTGTGTAAGGCAGGGTTTCGAGCTTTCTTTTTTTGCGGTCGTATTTATATATATGCTCTTCTTCGTTATCCATGATAAGCAAGTTATCGTATTCGTCAAATTCCATGTCACGGATGCAACTTGTGAATGGCAGTTTTAAGCTGTCGGCTACTTTGCCCGAAGAGTTGATTAAGAAAATAATCGGTTGCGTGCAGGAGCCGATAGCAATGGTTTCGTCTTTGTCAACAGCAAGTTTAAAATTAAACTGGCCTTCACCGATGATACGGTTAACAGGGAGATCGTATAAATCTCTTTTCATTAAACCGTTTTGAGAGAAAGAGAAGCTGCTATAAAGCAGGGAAAAGGCAATAAAAAAAATAAACCGCAGAGGTACGCAGAGAAAAAAAAGAGCGCTGCGGAGTTTTGAATGTTTTATCATTATTATTTTCAGTTTGAATTGATCAGTAATTTCAAAAAAAACCCTCAGAAGAAATTATCTGAGGGAGTGCAAATTTATAATTTCTTAAGTTATTTTAATTCCTGCAATGCGGCTTCTTCAGCAATTCCATTTAGCTTCCAGTCTTTCACAAACAAACGTTCTTCAAAAGGCATTCCTCTCAATTTTTTAACTCTTGCTTTTAAGCGTTCTGCAATCAGGTACATTACCGGTACAAGAAACAGCGTAAGGAATGTTGCAAATCCTAATCCGAAAATCATAGTCCATGAAAGCGGCCCCCAGAATGCAGTGCTGTCACCTCCGAAAAATAAATGCGGGTTAAAGTCATTGAACAATGTGATGAAATCAATATTTAAACCAACTGCAAGCGGGATTAAGCCGAGCATGGTTGCAGTAGCCGTAAGTATAACGGGTGTCATACGTGTACGCCCTGCTTCCACAATAGCTTCGAAAGTAGATACCCCCTGTTCTCTTAACAAGTCAGTAAACTCCACTAATAAGATTCCGTTTCGAACTACAATTCCTGCAAGAGCAACTACCCCGATACCCGTCATAACTATTGAGAAACCCATTTTATAAAAAGAGAAGCCCAGCAGCACACCAATTAAGCTGAACACAATTTCGGTAAGAATAATTAATGGCTTACTGAACGAATTAAACTGTATAACAAGTATTAAAAAAATTAATCCTAATGAAATCAGCATTGCATTGCCGAGGAAAGACATGGTTTCCGCCTGGTCTTCCTGTGAACCTGCAAACTTAATTTCTACCCCTTCAGGAGATCTGAAATTTGAAACAGCAGCTTTTACATTATCCACTACTTCCTGTTCGCGGCTTTGATAATCGGTAAGCAAATTGGATGCAACGGTAACTACGCGTTTTTGATTTTTACGTTTTATAACACCATACGTGTCGGAATACTTAATGTCGGCAAACGATGACATAGGTACACTTCGTACAGCTCCGTTCATTGCCATGTCGCGGAATAATATTTTTAAATTGTTCAGATCATTAACATTATTCCGTTGATCTTCTTTGTAACGTAACATGATTTTATAATCATCATTCAAATCACGGTATTTTGAAACTTCGCGCCCGATCACAGCCATATTAATTTCATTCCCCACTTGCCCGGTTGATATACCTATCCGGTTCATTCTTTCCCTGTCTATATTAAAAGCAACCTGCGGTTTGTTATCCTGCAAATCGGATTTCAATTCTTCGATTCCGTCAATGTGCAATGAATCAAGATAGCGTTTCAATTTTTTTGATGTGCCGGCAATAGCATCTAAATCATCACCGCTGACTTCTATACTAACGGGCTTGCCTACAGGCGGCCCCCCCTGCTCTTGAGAAACACTGATTTCAGCACCTGCAACAGCGCCTTTTAATGCCTCTCTTATTTGATCAAGATACTTGCTCGTTGATTCTCCGTTTCGTTTCCCGAATGGAACAAAAGCCACTTCCACCTTGCTCTTATTTGCATAATAAGCCTGGTCTTCGTCTTGCGGATCGCTAACATTTTCACCGACACTCGCAATTACTGATTTTACTAATTTATTATGCTCACCAAGTACACCGTAAACTTTTGACTCGATAACCTTTGTAACAGAATCAGTATATGCCTGGTCTGTTCCCACAGGTAAATTGGTAAACACATAAACAAAATTAGGATCGGCCTGGGGAAAGAAATTGATACCTCCATTCCTGATTGAAATCATAAAAAAGGAAAAGAATAGCAACGCAACGGTACCAAGCATCATAGTTTTCGGCCAATGCAATGCCTTAGTCAATAAATTTTTATAACCGTTTTGTACAGCAGGCCATGCTTTGGTTTGAAACTTTACAATTACGTTATGCAGCCAGAAGCGGTGAAGGAGATGAAGCAGGAAAAGGAGCACTACAAAATTTCCCATTCCGCGAACACTGGCAATATAAAAGATTGCAGCAACAGCAATAAAAATAATGCTTGTAATTTTTAATCCTTTGCGCGGATCACGTTTGCCTTCATCATGCTTTTTCATAAAATCAACTGCAAAAACCGGGTTGATTATATATGCAACAAGTAACGATGCAAGAAGTGTTATAATAAGTGTTATAGGAAGAAAGAACATAAACTTCCCGATAATTCCCTTCCAGAAGGCAAGAGGAATAAACGGAGCAAGTGTTGTAAGCGTTCCTGATAATACAGGAAGAAACACTTCACCGGTTGCCATTTTAGCGGCTGTTTTTATATCGCGTTTTCCATTGCCATATATACGGTGTGTGTTTTCTATAACAACTATAGCATCATCAACCACAATTCCAAGCGCAAGCAAAAATGAAAACAGTACAATAAAGTTTATAGTAAAACCGATTACAGGCATAAATAAAAATGCAATGAACATGGAAAGCGGAACAGACAGCGCTACGAAAAAAGCATTGCTTGTTCCCATAAAAAACATCAGCACAGTCAATACTAAAATAAACCCGATAACAATAGTATTAATGAGATCGTGAAGGGAAGTGCGTGTCATTTCACTCTGATCCCCGGTTAAAACCACATTCAGATCTTTGGGCCAGTTATTGGCTTTTAAATCGTTTACCATTGCAACAATTTTATCAGAGGCTTCAATCAGGTTTTCTCCACTCCGTTTTACGACACTCAATGTAATTACATTTTTATGCTGCAAACGGGCATAACTTTCCTGCTCCTTAAAAGAATCTTTTACTTCCGCAATGTCCTTTAAGTAAACGGGAGATCCTTCAATAGAATTAATAATAATATTATTCAGCTGATCAACATTAGTAAACTCACCGGATACACTAATTGACCTGCGTGTTCCGTCAGCCATTTTAACTCCGCCTCCCGGCACTGTTTGGTTTTCATACTTAACTGCACGCTCAATATCTCCCATGCTGATTCCGGCAGCCTGCATTTTAAGCATGTCCACATTGATCTGGATTTCACGTTCTAACGCACCGATTATACGAGCATATTTGACTTCTTTTAATGTTTCAATTTTATCTTTAGCTTCATCAGCATAACGTTTTAATGTTGCAAGGTCATAATCACCGGAAAGGTTTACTGCCATAATAGGCAGATCAGAAAAGTTTATTTCCATGATTTGCGGCTCCTGCGGTAAATCCTGGGGTAAATCATTTTTTGCATTATCAACTGCGTCTTTTACCAGTCGTTTTGCATCAGTGATTTTTACATCGGTGTTAAATTCGATAACCACGCTGCAATAGTCCTGCAACGAGCTGCTCTTTACTTTTTTTACCCCGGCAATCCCTTTACATTCCTTTTCTATAGGGCGCACCACTAAATTCTCCATATCCTTGGGAGAAGTTCCCGGATATACCACGCTTACATAAACACTGGGAAGAGAAATATCCGGAAAGCTTTCTTTCGGAATATTTATGTATGCCATAATCCCGGTAAGCGTAATAATAATAGTTAAAATATAAATTGCCGTGCGGTTATCTATCGCCCAACTGCTTGGCCTGAATTCTTTTTGAATATCTTTCATAAGCTGCGAATAACGAATTAATACGAATTACGAACTATGGTATTATTGAATTGTTATAAATTTAAGGTTTATTGATTATTGCCGGATTAAATAGAAATATAATCTCCTTCAACAAGGTTCTGGTAGCCGAATGTAATTACTTTATCGCCAGGTAAAATTCCATCTTTAATTTCTACATTGCCATTATATACTATTCCCGATTTTACTATTTTTCTTTTTGCTATTAATTTTCCGTTTTCATTTGAAGCAACAAAAACATATTCGCCCTCTGAGCTTTTTATCAGGGATCCTACAGGAATAACTATTGCTTTGCCGGAAGAATAGTCTGCGATTTTCAACACAGCCACCTGATTGGGATGATATTCACCATTTGAAGGATTCAACCTGATTTCAACATTAAATGTCCGGTTGAGTGTATTTATTGCCTTGCCGGAGTAATCCACTTTTGCATCAATTTCTTTATTCATATCGGGAAAAAATATTTTTACCGGGTTGCCCTTATTAACAGCGTTGATATATGCTTCAGCAATTTCGCCTTTCACTTTAAGGGAAGATAAATTCACTACACGAATAGCAGGAACACCCGGAGCTACCGTTTGTCCCGCTTTTATTTTTACTTCATCAACCGTTCCGTTTACCGGGGATTTGATCCGTGTCATGTCCCACTGATCCTGCAAACCGCCAACTTGTCTTTCCATTGATTCTTTATGTGATTTCGCATTGAGGTATTGCACTTCACTTCCTATTTTCTGATCCCAAAGATTTTTTTGCTTGTTATATAAGGTTGTTGCAAGGTCCAGTTGCGATTTCATTGATTCAAGACTTTGGCGAATGGTCCGATCATCAACAGAAGCCATTACCTGTCCTTTTGCAACCTTGTCGCCCGCCCTTACTAACACGCCCGTAACAGTTCCCATGGACTGCGCACTTACCATTATATCTTCGTCCCCTTCCACCTTTGCCTGCACTTCAATATAATGACTGAAGGACTGTGGTTTCATCTCTGTAACAGAAACCAGCTTCGATTTTGCTTTATCAGTACTATCGGTTGCCCCGATTTCTTCCTCAAGCTTTGCAATTTTCGCTTTTAAATCCATTTCCTGTTTCTTGAATGTTTCAAGTTCTTTTTGCTTATTGACTGAATCGCCTGATGAGCAGGAAATAATAACAGATGCTATTCCAAATATGGCAATTAATTTTTTCATAATATTATTGATAGTGTTTTAAGGTGAAAGAGTATTATAAATTTGTTAGTTCTCAGGTTTAGTTTTTAATCAGCGTTCCTGTAGCTTTGAGGTAATCAATTTTTGCAACAATGGCCTCATACATTGCGAGGTAATAGTTATTCACAGCTTCTTTATAGTCTGTTTCTGCTGTAACCACTTCGAGGTTGGAACCCACACCTTGGTCGTATTTTATTTTAGAAACGCGCGAAACTTCCTCTGCCAGATCGCGGTTTTTTCCTTGTGTTATTAACGAAGCTATATTGTTTTGCAGCTTTATTTTTGAAGATTCTGTTTCAAGTGAAATACTTTGCTCTAATAATTTAAAATTACTTTCAGTTTTTTTAAGTTCAAGCTTTGCCTGGGCTATCCTGGATCTTCTCTGCATGCCGTCAAAAACCGGTATGGACATCTTTGCGCCAAAAAATGATGTCGGGTACCAGCCTTTGTCACTATCGAAAAAATCAAAATCATAACGGTAAGCATAGGTGCTTAAATCTGCATAAGCATAGAGGCTTGGCAAATACTGAAAACGGTTTTTCTTTAAATCCAATTCCTGCAAATGCTGGTTAGTTTGCAAAATCGAATATTCAATTCTTTTCGTATAATCAACCGGTTCGTCAGCAGGCATTGCTTCTTCAAATTTTATGTTTTTCAGGTTATCGGTCAATGTAAGGTCCGTTTTCAAATCCATACCCATTTGGAATTTGAGCAGCAATTTTGAAAGCTCAATATTTTTTTTAGCTCTTTCAGTTTCATTAGTAAGATTATTATAAGTAACCTGCACCCTGTCAACATCAATTTTTTCAACAAAGCCATTATCATAAAATGCTTTTGTATCGTCCATAAGTTTTTTAATTCGTGCGATGTTTGCATCGAGAAATTCCATTCTTTCAGTGCTTACCAATACATTATAGTAAGCCTTGCTCACCATCTCGGCAGTTTCAATTTTTGATTGCTGATATGTTTTTTCCGAAAGTTCAACATACGTTTTTGACGCCTGCAATCCTACTATATAGGTTCCGTCAAAAAGTAACTGTGATGCATCCACACCGGCACTTGCATTATATGCTAAACCAAACTGGAATGCCTGAGTTAGTCCTTCAGGACCTCCGAATGCTGAAGCAGGTACAACCTGTGTAGGAATATCAAAAAACTTTTTTGCATCAACAAATCCATTAATTTGCGGCAAACCTATACCCTTTAGTTCATTTACCTTCTTTTGCGCTATTTCCTGGTCAACTGCAGCATTTAACACTGTTTGCTTATTCTGAATTCCGTATTCAATAGCCTGCTCTACGGAAAAAGAATAAGATGCAGTTTGTTTTTTCTGCGAGGTATCCTGTTTTTCCTGCGCTGCAGCTTCGTTAGTTGCTAACAATGCAGCTGCTGCATAAAGCAAAATTTGTTTTTTTAAAAATCTTTCCATAAAAAGTTTATTTATGAGTGATATTTATTTTTTTTATTTTTTTACTTTTTCGTTCTTCCTGTATCTCGCAATCAGGGTTTGCCCTTTTGCAGTAGTAATACCATGTATAAAAAGATCAAGGACGGTAAGTTGAACATCTTTCAAATTAAACCTGGCTGGAGGAAAAACAATAGGATTCATTCCAAGTTCCACTTCTTCCACACGAAGCTTTGAAAGCACCTTTATATTTATACCCGGACGGTACAGGCCTTCTTTAATTCCCCTTCGCAGATTTGTTTCCACCATCTTCATAATTTTATCTTCTTTAAAGCTGCGGAATGTTTTCCATGATGCAGGATAAAATTTTTGCAAATCATAAAACATGTTAGGGTTCATAGATGAAAACATCTCTCCAAGATATTTCATACATTCCATAATTTCATGAACTGCGTCTTTTGAATTTTTCGCTATATCATCCATGCGGCATCCGTGATCTACCAGGTCTCCATCGCAGCAGGCGCCTACTATAGCATCCTTCTCTTCAAAGAACCTGTAAATTGTTTTTTTTGA
>JBDSOU010000172.1:0-10907 GCA_039914625.1 Bacteroidia bacterium
CTACTTGAAACAATACAACAGCAATTAAAAGTTTACAGACAAAGTTTATTGAAATTTGCTTTTGAAGGTAAACTCACTAACAAGAAAATTAAAGAAGGTGAATTGCCAAAGGGTTGGATACGGTTAAAGCTAAAAGACATCACACTTGAAAAGGAGGGCTTAAGAAGGGGACCATTTGGTAGTGCAATCAAGAAAGAATTTTTTGTTCCTGATGGTTACAAGGTATATGAGCAATCAAATGCAATTAAAGACAATCCTTATATCGGAAACTATTTTGTCAATGAAGATAAGTATCAAGAGTTAATCAATTTCAAAATTGAATCAGGAGATTTAATTGTAAGTTGTTCTGGTTCACTTGGAAGAATTTCTGAAATTCCGAAAGACGCAAAAAGAGGAATTATTAATCAAGCACTTTTGAGAATTCGTTTGAAGAAATATTTAATTAGCAATAAATTGTTTATCTATCAATTTCGTTCTGCAAATTTTCAGAAAAAAATATTTGACCAATCACAAGGAACTGCAATGGCAAACTTAGTTGGGATAAAAGATTTCAAAGAAATTGAAATGATTATTCCGCCAATTGCGGAGCAAGAAATATTTATTCAGGAATTAGAAAGCAAACTAACTATATGTAATAAAATAGAAGAAACGATTACAGAAAGTTTATTGCAAGTAGAAGCATTGAAGCAAAGTATTTTGAAGAAAGCGTTTGAGGGGAAGTTGGTCTGAATTAGGATTTGTAAGATTTTAGGATGATAGGATTTTTAAAAATGTAAAATGAAATACGAAGAAAGTACACGAAAAATAATTGGTTGTGCAATGAAAGTTCATTCTACTTTGGGAAATGGATTTCAGGAAGTAATTTATCAAAGAGCATTAGCCATTGAAATGGAAAAACAAGGATTAGGTTTTAAAAGAGAAATGGAAATGACAATTTTTTATGAAGGCATTGATATTGGAACAAGAAGAGTTGATTTTTTTGTTGAAGAATTTATAATGGTGGAGTTAAAAGCAATCATCAAATTAGAAGAGGTGCATTTGGCACAAGCAATGAATTATTGTCAAGCGTATAATTTACCAATTGGATTGCTGATAAATTTTGGTTCAAAAAGTTTAGAGTTCAAAAGAGTTTACAACGTCAATCACTCGGAAAATAAAGATTACATCAAGCAAAATCCTAAAATCAATTAATCCTAAAAATCTTAATTCAGACAATGAGCGACAATAATTCAGGCAGCATAGTAAGTAAAGTATGGAGTTTCTGCAACACCCTTCGTGATGATGGTGTGGGCTATGGAGATTATTTGGAGCAACTCACTTACTTGTTGTTTTTAAAAATGGCTGATGAATACAGCAAGCCGCCACACAACCGAAAGTTGCCAGTGCCAAAAGAATTTGTTTGGGAAACTTTAACTGCATTGAAAGGTGCAGAGTTGGAAGTGCATTACACCAACTTGCTTCGGGAGTTAGGAAAACAAAAAGGAATCTTAGGACAAATTTTTACCAAGAGCCAAAATAAAATTCAAGACCCTGCCAAACTTTCTAAAATCATTGACATGATTGATAAAGAAAATTGGGTGATGATGGGAGTAAAAGACAAAGGAGAAATTTACGAAGGACTGTTAGAGAAAAATGCAGAAGATACCAAAAGCGGTGCAGGGCAATACTTCACACCACGCGCTTTAATTCGTGCTATGGTAGCATGTATGCAACCCGAGCCAAAGAAAACTATTGCCGACCCTGCATGTGGCACAGGCGGTTTCTTTTTGGCAGCGTATGATTATTTGGTTGAGAATAATGAGTTGGATAAATCGCAATTGAAGTTTTTGAAATACGATACATTTTTCGGTAACGAAATTGTTGCAGGCACAAGACGATTGGCATTGATGAATTTGTTTTTGCACAACATTGGCGATATTGATTCAGACAATTTTATTTCTCCTGCTGATGCTTTGATTTCGGCAGCACCAACAACTTACGATTATATTTTAGCCAATCCACCTTTTGGAAAAAAGAGTTCACAAACTTTTACCAACGAAGAAGGCGAACAGGAAAAAGAAGATTTGACTTACAACCGTCAGGACTTTTGGGCAACCACAAGCAACAAGCAATTAAATTTTGTTCAGCACATTCGGACAATGCTAAAGACAACAGGCATTGCAGCCGTTGTAGTTCCCGACAATGTTTTGTTTGAAGGCGGTGCAGGTGAAACAGTGCGGAAAAAATTGTTGGAGGTTACAGACCTTCACACCATTCTTCGTTTGCCGACAGGAATTTTTTATGCCAACGGAGTAAAAGCAAATGTGATTTTCTTTGACAACAAACCAGCAGGAAAAGATTTCTGGACAAAGGAAATTTGGGTCTATGATTATAGAACAAACATTCACCACACTTTAAAAAGAAATGTTTTGAAGTTGGAAGACCTCAAAGATTTTATTGCGTGTTACAATCCAAAGAACAGACACAAGCGAAAAGAAACATGGAGTGAACAAAATCCTGATGGAAGATTTAGAAAATATTCCATTGATGAAATTACAAACCGAGATAAAACTTCTTTAGATATAACTTGGCTCAAAGACAAATCACTTGCAGACCTTGACAATCTTCCCGACCCTGATGTTTTAGCAGGTGAGATAATTGAAAACTTAGAAGCAGGGTTGGAAAGTTTCAGAGAAATAATGTTGACGATAAATGGAAAATAAAAAGCCAACGCTGCAAAAAAATACACTCTTAAAAAACGCACAAGCCAACACTGAAAGCATTTTTTTTAAGAGAGTATTTTTTTCTCCACCCAAAGAAAAATTATTTCCCTACCCTTCGCCATCGGCTGTGTCCGCACAGCCGATAAATGAATATACTTCGTTGGTGGTACGAACCCAACCAACGGCAACAATAATTCGGCAAAAGATTATACACTTCATGATCTAAAAAACAATTTGATTTTAAACAATTTAATTAGCACTTTTGTTCGTTAATTTAAATGTTATCGGATATGCTTTCGCACGGTACAAACGGCAGTGCTAATTGAATTTGTATCGCATTGATTAACTCTCTTAAACAAATTAAATGAAACCTTTGACTTTTGGGTTTTACTTTTTTTTCATAATAATACTACTTTTTATTCCATACTCCCCATTCACTGGAATCCAACGCGGTTTAGGAAATCAATCGTCAAGAGTTTCTGAATTTGAAAGAGAGCTTAATAAATTTGATAAAAGAAAAAGCGAATTACAAAAAACATTATCCAATACCATTAAAGATTCTGTTAAATATAGAATAATGGATTCAACCGGATACTTTTATAATAGAGAGATAAAACAATTTGAATCTATAATTGAAGAAACAGAAAAAGATAAAAGAGTATATGAACAACATTCAATAAGTTACGAAGAAGGATACGAAAAAGAGAATCTTCGGCTAAAAACTGCTTTTTATTATTATTTTGCTTATTGTCTAATCCTTATTTTTATGTGTTCATTTATTGCGTATCAATTTTACTTTAATAAACAATTTATTTATAATGATGAGCATGGCACTACTTCATTTTTCTATTTTTTAAATATTTTGCTTGATGCTATTCTACTAAACGAAACTATCCATTGCACTCACTACACTGAAATTAACGTATATAATGGTTATTTAATATTGACATTAGCATTCATCTTGAAACATTTATATTTTATAAATTGTTATCATAACCTTTCATTTATTAGTAATAACAAAAAGACAACAAAAATATTTATAAGACTATTCAATACTGCTGAAGTAACAATTTTATTTTACTTTGCATTAAGTGAACCTTGGAATTGGCATTGAAATATATTGAATGCAAAATTGAAAGAATACAGTTTCGATGTGAAAGTAGCACATCCGATAACATTAAGTCAACGTTGCCCAACTCCTGAAAAACAGCATTTAGAACTGTTTTTTACATAATTCACTATGGAAAGCGGTAATAGTTGAAAAAATATTTTTTCTGTTCTGCCTGGGGGCGGTGTTTTTTCACCGGCCACGATTAAGAAAAATAGTTTAAATAAAATATCCTTAATTAGTGAAAAAAACACCAACCAGGGGCAGCATCTAATTGAGAGAGTGGGAAATAAATTTACTTTTGGTGATGATGAAATGAGAATATGAAGTATAATTGACAATAAAAAAGGTTTTTATGAGGAAACTATTTATTAGCGTTCTTTTAATATTTATTGCACTAAAGGTATTTAGTCAAAAAAATGAAACTATATACCTGAATGAATCTTTGAATGAAGTAAAAAAAGATAAAGCAGCTTACTATTGGCAAAAAGAAACCCTTGATAAAAATTCACAAACATGGCTTGCCAGGCATAAAATATATTACATGAGCGGAAATTTATATGAAACATTTGTGGCTTATTCAAATTATAATAGTGAAACATTGAGGTGGTCAGCATGGCGCAAAGAAGGTACGTTCAAAATTTATTTTCCTGATGGAAAATTAAAATATGAATCAAACTATTTGAAAGGAGAAAGCAGAGGTGATTATATAAGTTATTTTCCAAACGGAGAACTTAAAGAGAAAGGCAGGATAGATGACTTTAATAAAATATATTTATATCTTTTAAATGACTCTTCAGGTATCTCAAAGGTTAAAAATGGAAATGGCTCGTATTGTGAATACGATACTGCTTTTAATTGCAATATGTTTACTGATGTGCGTGACTCGATAATAACAGTTCAATACATAATTGAAGAAGAAACAAAGGATACACTTTATGTATTAATGGACAATAAGATTGAACCTTTAACAGGATGGAAATCGTTTTCCAAAAGTCTTAGCAATGCTAAATTCAAAAAAAAATTAGTTCGCCAATTTGTGGGCAACCAGTTTATATTCCAGTTAATTGTTTATGAAGATGGAAAAATAGGAAAAGTAAAAAGCATTACCAAAGTATCGCCTGAGTTGGAAGAAGAAATGATTACTGAAATAAAAAATTTTGGAACGTTTAATGTACCAAAATTGAAAAACGGAAAAAGTGTTAAAGTAGTTTTTTATTTGCCAATTGTTATTAATTAATGTAAAACCTATTTTCAGAATACAACAATAAACTCTTTCTATCTTTTTTCTAAAAATTAATAAATAAAAAACCCCCGGAGAAAAAACTTCCGGGGGTGTTAACTAACCCTAAAAACTAACCTGTCTTTATATGTTAATGAAGTTTCCTTCCAAGTTTAATAGTAAACGTATGTCCGTTTACAGTTACTCTTGCTAAATCATCTTTTGCACCATTTAAATAGCTGTAATCAATTATTCTGTCGGGCTTGCCTGAAAGAGTAATGTTCAGGATGCCGCTTGTAAAATGCGGGAAGCCAATTTCCTTTCTCAGCGGTGAACTTGCAGCGGTGCTCATGCTGAAAGCCGCTCCGGTTGTAGTTGTTCCGCTGGCAGTGCCGTCTATCAGGTAAATGTCATCATTCCATTGCCAGGTAGTTTCGCCTGCAATCCACTCACGATTTCTTGTTGAAGTATACGTAATGGTTCCGCCCGTGCCATTGTAGCTGTATTGCGGATCAATGGTAACAGTTCCGTTTACGCTGATGGAAAAAGTAAGATGACCGGCTGTATTATAACCGTTATTAGTTACTGTTTTTGTTCCTTCAATTTTATTAAAGTTCAGGTAATAATTATTAAAGGTGATGGTGTGCGTGGAACCTGCATCGCGGTAACGACCAGTCCAGGTAATATCAATTTCTCCGCTCCGGTAATTTCCATCTTTTCCGAGACAGGGATTCTGCGTGGTGCCGCTGAAAATAATTGCAGCCGTGTGAGGGTTCACCATCGTATCAATAGTAACCGTTGCGCACGATGTCTGAATTAAATTTTCTTCGGGTATAGGCGTGGCCGAAGTGCGGGCCTCCACGCCTTCGTCAGCAACATTGCCTGCATCATCATACGACATATCGGCAACCGATTGGTCATACATGCCGGCAGAATCTGCAGTGTAATCTTCAACGGTTGTATCATTTTTCTTACAGCCGGTAATTATCAGCGCTGCAATTGCCATTGATAATAAAGAATGAGGAATTAATTTTTTTGTTTTCATGCTCATAATAGTTTTTATTTTTTCTGTGTTTGCGATTTGGATACCCTCAACTGCAAAAGGTTTAAAAATGTTTCGAAAATTTTATGCCCAAAACGATAATTCAGACAAACTTCATTCATTTCTATTGCAAGGTTTTGAATTTTTAATATCCATGTGGAACCTGCATCCTAATATGGAAGAATTCTTAAGGATAGGGTAAAATCACTTTTTGACTACTCATTTCATCAGTGTCTCGCGCTAGGGCAGTGGTAAGAAACCAAGATACATTTACACACGAACGGTAACCGTATAATATTTTTGTGAAATTGCATAACTCCTCAAGTTTTCGGAAGAAAAATAAAAATCAACCTTTAATCTTCAGACGATTAAAAAAATTTAATAAAACTCCCCTTCTTTTATCCGGTTTTTCATTAACGGGCTTTAATTCATTCACCTCTACATAAAAAAACTTTTCATCCCAAACAAATTTATTCCGGGATTTTTTTAAAAAATTTACCGATATTACTTCTTCTTTGGGTACACGCGCCAAATTTCCATACCTGTCAATTAATGTGGTCAAAATTCCCTGCTCCCGTTCGCTTACCTGTACCAGCTCTGAGCGGTATCTGAAAATAAAATCCTTATTATTATCTATGTTTTTCATTCAAAATCATGAAATTTTTTTTATTTAACATCAAAAAGAAATTAAGAGTGATATATTTATAATTTAATTGTAAAATTCTTCATATAGCAAATGAAAATCCAGACAGGCGTGCTGTTTTACGCACTCCTGCCTGGATGTTAAAAATAAGATATTACACCGGTTTGTTTCCCTGGATTAACCTTAATATCACAGCTATCACCGCAATCACAAGCAGTACATGAATAAGTCCGCCAGTTACATGGAATGCAAACATTCCCAGCAGCCAGCCTATTATAAGGATTACTGCTATTACATAAAGAAGATTTCCCATAATTTTATTTTTTTAGTGTTTAGATAAAGCCAAATAAAAAAATGTGCCAATAAATTTTCAGTCTTTACCATGTTTTTTTTACTGTTCGACAAGAATTTTAGTAAGTTCCTTCCCCTTAATTCTAAATATTATAGTGATAAAAAGCTGAGGCAAATGATAAACAGTAATTATAAACAGTGATCGGACCGGGCACTCGTCCATCCTTGTGGACTATCATACTTGAAGATTTTTAAAAGTTTACTTTATATAATTTCTTTAACGTTTCGCAGCTATCGGGTGTGAATCCTGGAAGGAGTACAAAAGTTTTTCATAGCCCCTTTATTTAAAACTAAAATACCCCACATTACTTGGCACATTTTTTTATTCTGCTTTTTCAAAAGCAAAATGTGTGATTCATGTAACTTTTAAAAAAAATTATATAACAGCCATTGTTATTAATTTGTTCACCTTTGCATCTTAACAAATCTAAATTAAATAAAAAAAAATGAAAAAAGTATTACTAGTATGTTTATGCATTGCAAATTCCTTTCTGGCAAGTGCCCAGACTGCCGATAAAAAATGGAACATCGGATTTCATGGCGGAGCTACTCAATACAAAGGCGACCTCGGAAATGATTTCTATAAAACGGATGTGGCATTTTACGGTTTCGGAGGAATTTCAATTTCGCGTTATCTTGGCAACCGGCTTGATTTTAATCTTTTTATTACCAAGGGAAAGACAGGATTTCGCAGCGACACTTCGGGGTTTGGCAGCGAGCTGACCACGGGTACAGCAAATCTCCGTTTTAATATTCTTGGTGCGGATGCCTTTATCAGACCTTATATTTTTGTTGGAGGAGGCGCCATGTTGTTTGCCAAAGATCCCACTATTGAGAAATCACGATTTGATTATGCTGCTCCCTCATTCGGGGCGGGAATAAATATACGCATGGGTTCTGTTGTCACGTTAAATATCCAGGAAACGGTAATGTATTCTACCGGTGACAAAAGGGACGGTGCTCCGGCTGAAGGTGAAAACGATGCATTTCTTTTCCATTCTGTGGGATTGACTTTTAATGCTGGTAATAAAAAAGATGCTGATGGTGATGAGGTTGCTGACCGTAAGGATAAATGTCCTGATACACCTAAAGGCGTAAAAGTGGATGAAAACGGATGCCCGGTTGATAAAGACAAAGACGGTGTGGCTGATTACATAGATGAGTGTCCGGATGTTGCAGGAATAGAATCATTGAAAGGCTGCCCTGATAAAGATGCTGACGGCATTGCCGATAAAGATGATGATTGTCCTGACGTTAAAGGATTGGCAGCATTAAAGGGTTGTCCCGATGCTGACAGTGATGGAATAGCTGATAAAGATGACAAATGTCCTGATACGAAAACGGGCTATAAAGTGGACGCAACAGGCTGTCCGATGGATAATGATAAAGACGGAATAATGAACGAAGATGATGCATGTCCTGATAAAGCCGGAAATGCAGCGTTGAAAGGTTGTCCTGATACGGATGGTGATGGAGTTGCAGATAATGAGGATCGCTGCCCAACTGTGAAAGGCACTATAGCAAATAAAGGATGTCCTGAAATGGCAAAAGAAGACGTGAAAAAAATTACCCAGATTGCGAGTAAAATTTATTTTGAAACAAATGTTGCCAAACTAAAAGCAATATCACTGCCGCAGTTAGATGCATTAGTTGACATACTTAAAAAATATGACGGAGCTAATCTTACTATTGAAGGGCACACTGATAATGTAGGAGAAGATGCTTATAACATGGAACTTTCTCAAAAGAGAACCGAATCTGTTAAGGAGTATCTCATGTCAAAAGGAATATTGGAATCAAGGTTAACTGCAAAAGGTTTTGGTGAAACAATGCCGATTTCAGATAATAAAACAAAAACGGGTCGTGCTCAAAACCGCAGAGTGGAATTGAAAACCTCGTATTAGAACATAAGGGTTAGGTTTATTAAGGGCTGTTGGTTTCCAACAGCCCTTTTTTTGTGTATGGAGATTAATTCGTTCGATACTCGTCTCCTTTTTAAGCCTCTTGGCAGCGAGTGAGAAACGCGGGTACACTGCACACTAATACCGTAACCGAATTTTAATTATTGTGTACCGGCATAGTGCTCCCATTTCGAAGGTACTGAGCAGAAATCAGAGCTTCAACCCTGCTTTCAAAGACCCCCCCCTTGCAGAACCTGTCCGCTAAAACTGTTTATAAAAACTCCGCTTTCGAAACTTCACACCATTCAAAAAGTTCTTTTAAACAGGAAGTTTTGTCATATTCCATCGTTGTAAAAGTTTTTTTACCCACTTTTTCATTTAAAATCAATAACTTATAAAAAATGCGGTAACAAGTAAATGATGCCTCTGACATGAGTAATAATAAGAAAGCAACGTGTAATAATACCACTGACATCAGTAATGACAAGATAGCAACCCGTAATAATGCCGTTGATATTAGTAATGACAAGAAAGCAACACGTAATAAAGCCTCTGACATCAGGAATGATAAGGAAGTAACGGGTAATAATTCCACTCAAATCAGTAATGATAAGGCGCTAGTGCGTAAAAATGCCTTTAACATCAGTAATAATAAGACCGAAATTCTTAATAGGACCAGTGACTTGAGTAATTATAAGATAGCAACCCTTATAAATTTAAATATTCTCTTTTCTCTGTGTTTTTATTTTTTTGTTTACCCTTTGGTACCAAGAAAATGAATGACCCCGCAGTAGAACTGCGAGGTATCGCAAAAAACAGCCCCAGATTCACAGATTATCACAGACAAATTTCTGGAAATTAGTGGAATTAGTGGCGAAAATTCACCCCGCAGCAGAGCTGCGAGGAATTCTTTCGATTAAAGAAACCTTGAACATGCTCCAAGCCGGATGGCTTTCTCATCTCCCGGCCATCGCATTTTTTTTGTTGAGCAGCAGATTGAAATCCGCAGTTTGAAAAGATTTTTTTCAAAAAACATTCAGGCAAACTTAATTCGTTTCGATTGCAAAGTTTTGCGCAACAACGTGTTCATAAAATGTTTTATTACAGTAATAAATCAAAAACACTAACCGTTTATAAAAATTAATTTCGCACATGTGCTGAGATAAGGTATGAGTTGATGAATTAATGAATGATTGATTGAAAAATAAACAATGAAAAATTTAATGGATAAAAAACTTTTTTTAAAATATATTTTAAGTGCAATATTCTTTCTTTTCATGCAAAGCGAACTTTCCTTTTCGCAGCAAACCGCCACTTACACCGATCCTGACTGGCATTACAAGATGGGAACTGAATTATTCCACAAAGAAAAATACAGTGCGGCTGCCGATGAGTTCAATAAGTTTTTTAAAAATAAAGATGCATCCGAGTTAAATAAAATAAATGCCGAATATTTTTCTGCCATCTGTGCTGTAGAATTGTTTCATCCTGATGCGGAAAAAAAATTGTCGGCATTTATTGAAGATCATCCTGAAAATATTTATTCAAAGTTTGCTTATTTCCAGATGGGAAGGGTGTATTACAAGCAAAAGAAATACAAGCCCGCAATTTCCTGGTTTGAAAAAGCTGACATCGCCACCTTAAATAATGATGAGATTGCCGAATATTATTTTAAGCTCGGCTACAGTTATTACATAAAAGGTGATATGAAAAAAGCAAATGCAAGTTTTCATAACATCCTGAACACCGATTCGAAATATAAAACTGCTGCGTTGTATTATTATGCACACACGGCTTATGCCAACAACAATTATGAAACAGCTTTGGCGAATTTTGAAAAGTTAAAAGATTCAGAATCGTTTGGCGCAATGGTGCCTTATTATATAGTGCAGATTTATTATGAACAGGCAAAGTATGATGAGCTGATAAAATATGCAA
>JBDSOU010000257.1:0-5744 GCA_039914625.1 Bacteroidia bacterium
ATGTTCAATAGAACCATTAGGCGCCAATCCATTCAGTCCTCCCAGCTCGCTCCATGACTGAGCTTTAATAAGACTACAGAAAAGAAAAAGCGCTGAAAGAAGAAGAGTCCCGAATTTAGCGGGATCAGTCCTCTGGCTGATAAAATTTTTTTTCCCCGATAATGATCGGGATTTCACTTCATGTGTTTTGTTTTTAAATGTGTTAAACATTTTGTGGTTGATTTATTTTTTTGCTTACTCTTCCCGATAGCTATCGGGACGGTTTTCAGCTTGCCCGTTTGAATATGCTGAAACACTCAATGGAAGCGGTTAGCATATCCGATAACATTTTAATAGACGAAGGTACGAAATTTCGCATTACCTTCCACTTACCAAAGTAAACAAAAACAAAAAACCCATCCGCTGAGATGGGTTTTTGTTCAAACCTATAAAAACACGCTAAGAAAATTATTTTGCTAAAGCATTCTTCCTTTCATACTCCCGCACCTCCGGCAAACTATAATCCCTTGTCATATCCACCCTCCGTTACCATCATCTGGCAGTTCACGGAGCAAAGCGATGTCTCTGACAGGTTTGATAACCGCTGACGGTTCTTCGGACACCGTATAATCCGTATGCAACACTGCTGACAGTCTTTCCGACATCGCATAAGCCGTATGCAACACCGCTGACGGTCTTTGCGACCTTGCATACGATTTATAGGACACCGCATACGGCTTATGCAACCTTGCATACGGTTTATACAACACCGCATACGGTTTATACAACACCACATACGGTTTATACAAGACCGCATACGGTTTATTCAACACCGGGTATGGTCTATACGACACTGCATACCGCTTATACGACCTCGGAAACCTTCTTTCCGATACAACGTAAGACATTACCGGTATAGAAAATAATATTATTTAACTGAAAATAACAATCATTTCAAAAAAGGGTTACGTCCCAAATGCATTATTATTTATTGACTCACAATACATTATAAAAATCGTTTAAAAAAAACTGAAAAAGTGCGTATCAATCGTCATAAACATAAAAACAGAATAAAATATGGTAATCGTTCGTATCCAACCAGCCTTAGCGCTGAGGGAAAAAAATGACTCTGAGATAACACAATACACAACTGACAGAGCCAGTGACTTAACATTGCACAGTGTATCTTTCCCCGGCCTCAAGCCCACACCCGCTCAGCTTACGGAAAAGAACAAGGCGTTTATTCTTGCACTTGCGGCAATGAGTGAATCTTCAAAAAGCAAAACAATTGCAAAAAACAAAACCAGGCGCGAGTTGGAGATTATGTTACTGAATTGTGCTGCAAGCTGTGCAGAAATTTCTGATGGAAATTTGGAAATATATACGCGCTCCAATTTTGCTTACAAAAACAACCCGTCACTACCACCCGACTCCCTTCCTGCTGCTGAAAATCTTACCTTGCAGCTTGGTCCCGGTGAAGGACAGTTATATGTTAATTTCAAAACCGAAGAATTAGCTCACTGTTATCAAATCTGGTATGGCCGTATGGATATAAAACCCGAAGAATGGACTGATTTTATGACCACAACCTCAGGCAAGAAAAATTTGCTTAACGAATTGCAAAGCAGTGTCGTATATGGTGTACGCGTCAAAACAATCGGGTCAAAAAAAGTAAAAGGCCAGTGGACTAACGTACATTCAAAAAAAACTTACTGATTGTAATTGGATTTTTTCATCGCCTTCCCTGTTTAGGCAGGGAGGGCTTTTTTATTTTCCTGATGTTCTCTCTGCCCCGTGAGATCAAACATAGCTTTCATAAATGAAATTAAAAATTTTGGGAAGTAATGCTTTGCAATATCCGCTTTTAAAAAAAGCAATTATTTTCAATATTTGAAAACCTAAAACTATCACGGCACAAATTTTTAACAATTGAATAATTACTTTTGGAATTAAATTTTCCTTATGAACGATAATGCCATTCACCAAATCAGAATTAAAGATTACAAAGCCTGCCTCCATTATATTGAAAAACATTGGAAAGAGTTAACTTCTTATCACCCGAAAGACAAGTATATACAATTAGGACTGCCGAATAAATTCATTTCGCCCAACGGAGTCATCTATAAAGACGACCAGTTTTACTGGGACAGTTACTTTATTATAATCGGATTAGTAAAATGCGGCAGAGAGCAACTTGCAAAAGGAATGATTGAGAATTTTCTGTACATGCAAAAAAAATTCAACATCATTCCCATGCGCAACCGTTATTATAATCTTGGCGGCTCGCAAATTCCTTTTCTTACTTCAATGATAAAAGAAGTTTTCGCTGTTACAAAAGATATGCGTTGGTATAAGAATGCAATGAAAGCAGCAGAGCATGAATTGCAAAATTACTGGATGAACAAATCACGAACCGAACAGCATATTGTTTATAAAGACCTTTCACGCTATTGCGATCATTATATTACGCATCTTACAGCCGAGCATGAATCAGGCTGGGACATGACTTCACGCTTTCACGATCATTGCCTTGATTATTTACCCGTTGATTTGAACTGCAACTTATATAAATATGAAACTGATCTTGCTGAATTTTACAAAAGCATCCACAACAATAAAATGTCAGAAAAATACACGGAACAAGCAGAAAAAAGAAAACGAACAATGCACTCACTAATGTGGAATTTCAAAAAGGGATATTATTTTGACTATGACTACAAACATAAAAAGCAAAGCGATTTTTATTCAATTGCAGGTTTTTATCCATTGTGGGCTAAGCTTGCAACTTATACACAGGCAAAAAAAATTGCCGATAACTTAAAACGTTTTGAATACGAAGGAGGTCTTGCAAACACCCAGTCAACAGAATTATCTGATGAATACAAACAGCATGATTATCCAAACGGCTGGCCCCATCAACAGTGGATTGTTATAAAAGGATTAATGAACTACGGTTTCAAAGATCAGGCAATGCGCATTGCAAAAAAATATCTTGATCTCAATAAAAAATTATTTACCAGAACAGGAAAGTTCTGGGAAAAATTTGATGTCGTAGAAGCTGATATTGGTAAATCAGAAAGATATAGTACCCAATCAGGTTTCGGTTGGACCAATGCCGTGTTCGTAAGACTAATTTCAAAGTTCGGAGTTTAATAATCAAAAACCAAGTATCAAAAACCAAGTATCAAAAACCAATTTCCAAAACAATAATAAATAATTTTTCAAAATGCGTCTCATCATCGTTTCTAATCGTGCTCCGGTAAATATTAAAAAGGAATACGGTGGATACAGCTATGAAGAAAGTCCGGGCGGGCTTGCTTCAGGATTGCGCGCATACATTGAGCGGATGAATGAAAATAAAAATTCAGATACGGAAATTATCTGGATCGGTTGGCCCGGTGCAGAAGTGAAGGATAGGGATAAAGAAAAAGTAAAAAAAGAAATTTCAAAAAAATTCGGAACGCATTGTGTTTTCCTTTCTGAAGATGTGATGGAAAAATTTTATGAGGGCTTTTGCAACAAAACCATCTGGCCCCTCTTTCATTATTTTCCAGCCTTTGCTATATATGAACAGGAATTTTGGGAACAATATATAGCAGTGAATAAAATTTTCTGTGATGCCGTAATCGAAATCGCAAAACCCGGAGATGTTATATGGATTCATGATTATCACCTCATGCTTCTGCCTGCTATGCTTAGAAATAAATTACCGGATGCGGCTATTGGTTTTTTCCTGCACATACCTTTTCCGTCATATGAAATATTCCGGCTGCTGCCCAGCGATTGGCGAAAAGAAATTCTCGAAGGATTGTATGGAGCTGACATCATCGGTTTTCATACGTATGATTACAGAACCTATTTTTTAAGAAGTTCTTTGCGCATTCTCGGTTTAAGCGATCACATGGGCGAAGCGCTTCATCACAGCCGTTTGGTAAAAGCGGATACGTACCCGATGGGAATTGATTATCGCAAATACCATTCAGCAGCATTAGGAAAAATAGCAGCGAAAGAAAAAAAGAAAATAAAAAGAAATTTTCCGTCACTCCGCCTTATTCTTTCCATTGACAGGCAGGATTATTCAAAAGGAATTTTAAATCGTTTGAAAGGGTATCAGCATTTCTTGGAAAATAATCCTGAATGGAAACAAAAAGTAACACTCATGATGGTAGTAGTACCAAGCAGGATTGGAGTGGAAAGTTATCAGTCTATTAAAAGCCGTATTGATGAATTAGTAGGAAGCATCAATGGAAAATTTGGAAACATTGAGTGGATGCCTATCGTGTATCAGTACCGTTCACTTTCTTTTTCTGAATTGATTGCTTTATATAACTCAAGCGATGTGGCATTAGTAACTCCGTTGCGTGACGGTATGAATTTAATTGCCAAAGAATATATTGCTTCACGCACCGATAACCGTGGCGTGCTTATTTTAAGTGAAATGGCCGGAGCTATAGATGAATTAGGCGAATCGGTTATTATTAATCCGAATAATATTGAAGAGATAAGCAATGCGTTAGTGACTGCTCTCAATATGAAGGTTAAAGAACAGAAAGCATGGATACGCATTATGCAAAAGCGTTTGAAAAATTATGATGTGTTTAAATGGGCGGATGATTTTCTCGGCTCGCTGAATGATCTGAAAAAAAAACAGGAACGGCTGCGTGCAAAATCGCTTCCCGTTTCTGTAAGAAAAAAAATGATGTCAGAATTTAAACTATCTGATCAACGTATTTTATTTCTCGATTATGATGGCACACTTACTCCCTATAAAAATCATCCTGCGGATGCGGCTCCTGAAAAAAATCTTTTGAAAACATTTAAAAATATTCTCGAAAATAAAAATACAGAAATTGTCCTTATCAGCGGGCGTGACCGTTATACACTGGAGCAATGGTTTGGCAAATTGCTTGTAAACATCGTAGCTGAACATGGATTATTTGTTAAAGAGAAAAACAGCAAATGGCAATTGCTGAAACCAATTCGTAAAAACTGGAAGAAAAAAATTATTCCAATTCTCAACCTTTATTCTGAAAAGCTCCCCGGATCTTTTGTAGAAGAAAAAGAATATGCTGTAGTGTTTCATTACCGCAAGGCAGACCCTGCATTTGCTTCGCTGAGATTAAAAGAGCTTTTTAATTACCTGGTGAACTATACCTCTAATATGGATGTGCAACTTATTGATGGCAACAAAGTGCTTGAAGTAAAAAATGCAGGTATAGATAAAGGAGTGGCTGCACTGCACTGGCTTTCTAAAATAAAAAAGAAAAAATCTTTTATTATAGCGATTGGTGATGACCGCACTGATGAAGATTTATTTCGGGTTATGCCCCCGAATGCATATTCGATTAGAGTAGGGCTGGAACCGACTTTTGCGAGGTTTAATGTAAATACACAGAAAGATGTGATGGATTTGCTGGACGAGATTTCAAAAATCTAAAATAAATTTTTCGGATGAATGACCCCGCAGTAGAACTGCGAGGTATCGCAAAAAACAGCCACAGATTCACAGATTTATCACAGACACAGACAAATTTCTGGAAATTAGTGGGATTAGTGGCGAAAATTCACCCCGCAGCAGAGCTGCGAGGAATTCTTTCGATGAAATTTTTGTCTGATGCATTATCCGTTTGTGCTGATACCGTAAAGAATCTAATATTGTTTAATTAGGGTCTGCTGATTAAGTCAAGCACATTTTTTATAGCCCATATAATACCAAAGATAAAATTTTTGTTGGATATTCCATTTCCGGTTTTCGATACATCTTG
>JBDSOU010000014.1:0-4634 GCA_039914625.1 Bacteroidia bacterium
TATTTTTTGCTTTTTATTTTTGAGCTTTTCAGGAAATCAAAACATCCGTTTATCAATATTGCACTTACCATTACAGGAATTATATATGTAGCTGTGCCTTTCGGTTTGTTTTTATTTATCGGGGCTAACAATGGGCCTGACGGCATGTACCATCCGCAGATTGCTTTAGGCTTTTTGTATTTGCTCTGGGCAAGTGACACGGGCGCTTACCTCGTTGGAAGCAAAATCGGAAAGCACCGTTTGTTTGAACGCATCTCACCAAAAAAATCGTGGGAAGGAAGCATCGGTGGTGCAGCTATAGCTTTGTTAACGGCTTTTGTCATCTCTAAATTTTATATGGATTTAAGTTTATTGGACTGGATGGTTGTTGCATTAATCATTGTAGTTACCGGAACTTTTGGCGATCTTGTTGAATCCATGTTAAAAAGAAGCCTTGATATAAAAGACTCCGGAAAAATTTTTCCGGGTCATGGTGGCATATTAGACCGTTTTGACGGACTGCTGCTTGCTGCTCCGTTTGTGTTTTTCTATTTGTCTTTTTTTGAAAGAATATAAATACGCTGTAACACAATGAGTGAATTACCGCGGTTAAAAAAACTTCTGAGCGATCATTTTGACGGCTCACCCTGGTTAGATGTAAATATTATGGATACGCTGAAAACGATTTCAGCATCGCAGGCAGCAAAAAAGATTGATCATTTGAATTCCATCTGGCAAATTGTTAATCATATAATTGCATGGCGCGAAACCAATCTGAAGCGGTTGAAGGATGAAATCGCAGCTGATCCTCAAAATAATTTTATTGAAGAAGTTAAAGATACTTCTGAAGAAGCATGGCAGGTAAGCTTAAAAAAACTGGAGCGTTCGCAGCATAATATTTTATCTTTTATTTCAACGGCTAAAGATTCGATGCTCGAAAAAGTTTACATCACCAATGGTTTTTCTTATTACGAGCATTTGCAGGGAATACTCCAGCATGATGCCTATCATCTCGGGCAAATTATTTTGCTGAAAAAATTAATGGCTGAATAATCTATTTCTCAAGCCGATTGTTTTCCAGCCTTAAAAAATAAACCCGCAGTTGACTTGCAACTGACGGGTAAAGAGGATAACCTACGAAATCATTTAATTTCTTACAACCGAAAATTTTCTGTTCACTATACCTGCATCCGTTTCTAATTTCAACAAATAAATTCCCTGTTCAAAATTTTGAGTATCCAGATTAATTTTTGAAGTTGCAGTTTTTTCATTCAGTATAACTTGTCCAAGGCTATTATAAATTTCAAGAGAATTTATTTTTGCTTTTCCTGAATTAATAGTCAGAACATCTTTTACAGGATTCGGATAAACCGAAATCATTTCATTCAAATTATCCGCGTAATGGATTCCTGTTGTGCCTAACGTATCAATTTCCACATTGTCGCCATTGGTTGAAATAGTTAAATAATATTCGCTTGCCGTTAATGCCCGCACATTGCTTACCGATAAGGGCAGCGTAACATAAGGAGGTGAATTGGTCATGCGCGCTCCCACATTATCCACAATCACTATACCTGCCCTGCCAATGAAACCATAACCGCTTTGGTTCAGATGATCAGTTCGTGTAAGAGCAACATCCACCTGTCCCTGCAGGAATAATTTTTTCTCGAACGTGAGCAAATCAACTCCCGGTGTTCCCATCCATGAGCCGGTATAATCAAAAGGCATGTAAGAAGTATCCACTAATGAAGTATCAAAATTCATAGTGAAAGCAATTCCGTAAATGCTGTCAACAGGAAAGGTTTGTGTGCCGAGAAAAATATCCACTTCAATAGTGTCGCCTTCTATTACCGTATCAGGATTTGCAACAAGATAAAGCTGGGGGGATGATGACTGATTGGAATTTACATTTGCCAAGCGTGCCGGATGTGTTAAACCATAATTAAGTGAAATGGCAAGCGTGTCATTATTATCCACTACTCCATTTCCATCACAGTCTGCATGTTTTTTGTTAACTGCTGACAGGAAAAAACTGCTCCAGTCTGTTGCAGGCTGTGCAATCCATGAATTAGATGCTCCTGTACGCACAGGACCGGTTTCGCCATAAGCAAGACCGATATTTAAAACATCAAGATTGTTAGCTGTTAAATCATAGTTTGCATCACCTGGCCAAACGTTGCTGCTCTGAGCGGCAGAACAACTTGAAAAAACCCAACCGCTATCATTTCCCAAATTAATGCTGTTTGCCCCAGCATAAAATGTTGCTCCGCCAATTGCATACATGTCCGTGAGATACAAATTATCTAAGCATACGATACTCCCCGATTTGCTGATGTATGCTGGAGTACCGGGATAATAGCTCTCTATTGCAATTCCATTACTTGCTTGAGCATTAGTAGCGAAAAGGCTATTGATATTTAAAGTTCCGTTTGCCCTGACTGTATGACCCGGATTATTCAGAAATAATGTATCGTAAGTGGCTCCGCCAATTGTAACATCAGCATTATTAAAGGTTATTTTATTAAAAGTATTATATCCGGTGCTTGTCTGGTAACTGCCAAAAAATTCTGCATTATGGAATATGCTTCCGGTGCCATTAATTTCCTGAAAAGATACATCATTTAAAATACAATTTGTGCAATTCATAGCACCGCCATCAGCATTATTAAATGTATGATCAGAACTATTAAAAGTGTACGCCTGAATATGCGATGAATTGGCAATAATTGTTCCTGTAGGACCAACAGTAAATAGTTGACTGATGACATTTGAGGTTCCTAAATCTAAGGTATCAGAGGAATTAAAATTAAAATTTTCACAATTTATTGTGTTGTTATTTGAGTAAAATGAGACATCGTTTGTAAAATTTATAGTACCAAAATTTGGGACGATCAAATCACCAAACAAAGTCCAACTGCCATTTAAACCTTCAAAAAGAAAATTACAATCAATAGGTGTATCGGCAGTTACAATTGATTGTCCCGGAGACGTAGCTTCCAATAAAATATTGCCTCCTGAAAAAACCATACCAGATGATAATAAAAGAGAACCATAAACTCTTAATTGATTCTGTAAAGAAAATGATGGATTAAAAAGTGCGTTGATCCAATCCATATTATTACAAAAAGCAATTACCACATTACTCGTAACTACCTGTCCTGTGGTTGAAAACGAATTCGCATCAAAATAAACATTATCATTAGGAGTTGGCAAGGAAGTATAAAAAGTTGTTCCACCACTTGAAGTTGCCCAATGATTAGCAAAATCACTCCAGTTACCTGTACCGCCAACCCAGTAATAATCGGCAGCTTTAATTTTTCCTATTGAAAAAACAGTTGCTGCTAAAAATATAAGCAACAATCTCTTTGATAAAGTTGCCGGGCGCAATTGGTTGTTAATGTTTTTCATGGCTTTATTTTTTAAAGTTAGTTATTTCTGTTCAGACACTCTTTCACAGTACAAAAATATATCGGGATAGAAATTAAAACAAGTACAGTTTTTTATGTTTGTCAGGAACCAGTTTAAAGTTTATGATTTAAGGTATAAGGTTAAATGTGTATATTTTTGAAAAACAAATACAATTTGTCGGAATAAGTTTAATTTAGCCGTTAAATCCCCAAAGGAGACTTTCAAAACATTTACATTAAAAGATAATCAATTAAAAAAGAAAAATTAAAACGAGCCCTTTGGGCATTTAGGGGCTTTGACTATGGAAAATTCAAAGGTTATTGAACTTTTAAGGTCTTTTAACTTACATGAGGTAAAGGCATTTCAGTCCTACCTGATTTCTGAATATTTTATTTCAGATAACAATGTGAAGAAGGCTTTTGATTGTATAATGGAGTTTATCCGCAATAAAAAATCATTCGGCAGAAAGGATTTACATTCAAAAATATTTGCAAAGCAAAAATTCAATGATCAGCAGGTAAGATATCTTTTAACAGACTTGTACAGGCATATTGAATACTTTTTAACCCTTCGCACATTGGACAATAATAAAATCATTTACAGGAATTTATCCCTGAGGACTTTATCTCAGCGGGATTGTGAGAAAGCGTACAATTACGTTCATGACGAAATTAGTAATGAACATAAAATTAAAAATGCTCTTTCTTACTATTATTTTTTTGATGCTGAAGAAAACCATCTTAATTATGCAGGTAAAAAACAATCAAGGAAAAGCAAGTTTGATTACAACAAGATATTTATTAATCTTGAAATTTTTTATCTCGCAAAAAAGCTGCAATTGTTTTGCGAAGTCATTAACCTGAAAAATATTTTAACAGGGGAATACGAATTGTATTTAATTAACGAAATTAAAAAGCTTGCTGCAAAGCTTCCGTTTTCAGAAATACCTGTTGTGCAGATTTATTATTCTATATTACTCACACTGACTGAACCTGAAGAAGAAAAATATTTAGTTCACTTAGAAAAATTATTAATTAAACACGCTTCACTTTTTCCTCCGGCAGAATTGAACGACATGTACCAGTATGTAAAAAACTACTGTGTTAAAAAAATCAACCATGGAAATTCAGATTACATTCGCAGGCTTTTTGAAATTGATAAAACCATGCTTGCTAATAAGCCATTGATGTATCATGAATACCTTTCACAATTTGAATTTAAAAACATCGTAAGCATCAGCCTGAGGT
>JBDSOU010000006.1:0-32088 GCA_039914625.1 Bacteroidia bacterium
ATTGTTGAAGTGGTAACGGGAGGCGATATTTCAAAAGAATCTTATGATGCAAAAGAAGGCACGCTTATCAATTCTGATTTATTAAACGGGCTTGAAGTAAAAGCTGCCATCAAAAAAATAATTTCGGAAATTGAAAAACGCGGATTGGGAAAAGGTCAAACCAATTACCGTTTGCGTGATGCCATTTTCGGAAGGCAGCGTTATTGGGGCGAACCCATTCCCATATATTATAAGGATGGAATTCCATTTACGGTTGATGAAAAAGATTTGCCCGTTGTGCTTCCTGAAGTGGATAAATATTTACCAACCGAAGATGGTGAGCCGCCATTAGCGAGGGCTGAAGATTGGACATATACGCCCCACCCCAGCCCTCCCCGGGGGGGAGGGAGTGATGAACCGTTCCGGTTCAAAAAAAGAGAAGAAGGATCCGTGCCTGAATTTGAGACTGCCGATAAAAAGTTTTACCCGGAGATTAAAGAATCATCGCGTGATAAAAGAAAAAATCCTACTGAAGCAGAAGAAGTTTTGTGGACATATTTAAGAAAGGAACAAACCGGATACAAAATAAGAAGACAGCATGTTATTGATATTTACATTGCAGATTTTGTTTGTCTCGAAAAGAAAGTTGTAATTGAAGTTGACGGAAAATATCATGATGAACAAATAGATTATGATAGTGCCCGGACAGAAATGTTGCAGGTAAAAGGTTTTTCTGTTATCAGATTTACAAACGAAGAAGTAATCAATAATCCAAAAGAAGTTCAGCAACAAATAAAAAAATATCTTGACGCGGTCAGTGCGTCCGACTCCCTCCCCTCCGGGGAGGGCCGGGGTGGGGCTTATCCTCTCGAAACCACCACCATGCCCGGCTGGGCAGGCAGCTCCTGGTATTATTTGCGTTACATGGATGCGCACAATGAAAATGAATTTGCATCGCGCGAAGCCATGAATTACTGGAAAGATGTTGACCTCTACATTGGCGGAAGCGAACATGCAACAGGACATTTATTGTACGTTCGTTTCTGGACAAAATTTTTATTTGACCTCGGATTAATTCCTGTTATTGAACCTGCAAAGAAGTTGATTAATCAGGGGATGATACAGGGAATATCTCAAAAAATTTATAGAATTAATAGGAGAGGGAGATTTTCTTCTAATGTAATAGGTGGAATATTATTTGATCCTGAAAAGCTTAATGTCAGTTCTATAGATTTTAGCGATCCAATAAACAGTTATGTAATTTTTTGGAGTGAGGAAAATATAGAAAATGCCAAAATAGCTTTACAGCAAAAAGGTGAACCTATTAATAACCTTGAAACAAAAATTAAACAAGAAATTCAATTTTTAGACAATGTTGATATTTCACTTGCTGATGAAAAAGGGTATTTAGATATCAAGGAATTTATAAAGAGGAAACCAGAATATTCTGATGCAGTATTTATTTGCACTGGAGGGTATCATCACAAAGATCAATTTATAAAGTTTGAACGAAATGCGTTTTATAAAGATCAAGATGAACTAAAAGGAACAGATAAATTTAAATTAGTTCCAGAAGTTGAAAAAATGTCCAAATCAAAATACAATGTTGTCACACCAGATGATATTGTAAATGATTACGGAGCCGATTGCCTCCGCCTTTACGAAATGTTCCTCGGTCCTCTTGAACAAAGCAAACCCTGGAACACAAACGGAATTTCAGGAGTTTCAAATTTCATAAGAAAACTTTGGAGATTGTTTCATAAAGAGAACCAAGTATCAAGTATCAAGTACCAAGACAATTTTGTTGTGAGCGATGACCCTGCATCTAAAGCAGAGCTTAAAACATTACACAAAACAATTAAAAAAGCAACAGAAGATATTGAACGGTATTCTTTCAATACTTCCGTCAGCAATTTTATGATTTGTGTAAATGAGCTTACTGAAATAAAATGCAGCAAGCGCGAAATTTTAGAACCGCTCGTTATTTTAATTTCGCCTTATGCTCCTCACATTGCAGAAGAACTTTGGGAAAAACTTGGTCATAACGAAAGCATCACCCAAGCAACCTTTCCTGAATTTAAAGAAGAATATCTGGTGGAAGATTCTTTTGAATATCCTGTTTCCATTAACGGCAAAACCCGTTTTAAAATTCCGCTTTCATTGCAGCTTACCAAAGAGCAGGTAGAAAAAGAAGTTCTTTCGGCCGATGAATTGAAAAAGTACCTTGACGGCAATTCTCCTAAAAAGGTCATTGTGGTTCCTGGAAGGATAGTGAACGTGGTAGTGTAGTTAAAAACAGGCCTTTTTTTCATATTTTTTGTAGTTTTCAAATGATTTTGCAGCAGTGCAAAATGATCGTGGAGCAATTTAAAATGATTCTGCATAAAAGTTGAACAGCCAGATCGCAGCTACGTAAACTCAATTACTCTCAATCGCCTGGAAAAGCTCATCCAGCTTAGGCGTCAGAATCACTTCAATTCTCCTGTTTTTCTTTCTTGCTTCCGCAGAGTTGCCGGGATCATTAGGCAAATACTCTCCTTTTCCGGCAGGCGTTAATCTAACGGGGTTAATACCCGAATTTTTTAAAAGTATGCGCACCACCGAAGTTGCGCGAAGCACGCTCAAATCCCAGTTATCTTTAATCGCCCCTCCGCTTATGGGAACATTATCCGTGTGTCCTTCAATCAAAACATTTATATCCGTATTTTTTTCTAAAACATTTGCAAGCTCTTTCAATGCGCTTTCTCCTTTTTTGTCAACCACTGTGCTCCCGGTTTGAAAAAGCAACTGTTCTTCGAGCGACACATATACTTTTCCGTTCTTCATAGTAACAGTAAGCCCGCTGCCTGTAAAACCTGTGAGCGCTTTGCTCACCGTTTCCTTCAACGCTTTCACAGTCGAATCTTTTTTATCAAGAATATTTTGCAGCTCAGAAACTTTTGCTTCGCGCAATTTTAACTGTGAACTTATTTCATCTAATTCCTTTTCTTTTTTCTTCAGCTCATCTTCTTTTTTGAAAAGTTCTTCCTGGGTTCTCCCCAAATCGGTCAATGCTTTTCTTGCTTCATCGCTTTTTCCTGACAGCAATTTATCATTATTTGACAGGAGCTTGTCATAAGAATCAGATAATTCATGATGAACATTAACCAATCTCCGGTAAGCAATTCCATTTTCCGAAGTATCGTTCATCAAACCGTTTTTTTCTTTTGTAAGGTCAGCAATATTATTTGTAAGCTCGGTATTTTTTGTTGTCAGTTCAAGATTTTCCGTTCTTGCTGAGGAAAGATTTTCCTCACATTTAGTTTTTCTTGTAGTCATGTCATCCAGCTTTTGCGCAGGAACGCATGATGAAAGAAAAAATATAATTACAACGCTTTTTAATAAAAATTCATTTTCAATAGTTCTCATGATGTTTGATTTTAAAGGTTTTCAACAATCGGGTATTAATTTTGTAGTTAAAATGATGGCGCAAAGTTGATAAAACTTTACTATCATCGCTTCGTAAAAGAAAACGAGTTATAAACAAAGAAGTTTTAAAAAACAAAAAATGAATTCACTGAGCAAAAACTGGATCACAGAAAATCATATTGATTTCGAATACAAGAAATACATGCTGCTTGCCTACCTGCAGCACGTTAGTGAAGATTTTACCGAATCAAAATTGTATCCGTCCCTGAGCGACCTCGTTTCGCATTATCGGAATTTGCTTTCGCTGAAAGAAAACAAACAAAATCTTTATGACAGTTTTCCTGAACGCATGTCAAGTGCAGATGTTCGCAACTTTAAAATCGTCTATGAAAAAATTTTGGAAGACGATGAGTTGATGAAAGAAATTGAAAGCATCATCAGCTTCTCCATTCCGCAATTTGAAAAACATCTTACCGAAGGAAAAAAGATTTATGACTTCCTCGAATCGAAAATAAATATTTACCCCGTAGGAATTGTACCGCTTCAAATTAATGAAGGATATATTTTTCTCCGGATCGGAAAAAAAAGCGAAACAAAAATTTATGAATATCAAATTACATTGTTCGAAAATCCAGATGAAAAATACCGCGGTATTTATACTTCCTATCTCTGCTCGTATGAAAAATCATTAAACAATACTTTTGAAAACATAAAAAGCGATCTCGTCCGTTATCATCAAAAACTTCCTAACCCGGCAGCGTATGTCATCGAAACAGAATTAATGCTTCCTGTTGAAGAAACCTTTTTACCGCTGGCAAAACGCACACTGATGAAGTATGTGGCGACAAAAACAATAAATTAATTTCGGATTACAATCAATTTGCATTCTTCAAAGAAGAACCGCAATCTGCAATTTTCTACTTTTGCTTCATGTTTTTAGAAAATGCAAAAGCCCATAATCCAAAGAAGGGTTGGATAGAAGCAATCAGCGGTTCCATGTTTTCAGGAAAGACTGAAGAGCTGATACGCAGATTAAAGCGCGCAAAAATAGCAAAGCAATCCGTTGAAATTTTTAAACCGAAAGTGGATACCCGTTACGATGAAATAAAAATTGTTTCGCACGATTCAAATTTTATTCTCTCCACTCCCGTTCCGCTTTCATCAAATATTTTATTGCTTTCGCAAAATGTGGATGTGGTTGGCATTGATGAAGCACAGTTTTTTGATGACCAGCTTCCGAATGTGTGTTCACAATTGGCAAATAGCGGAATGCGTGTAATAGTTGCCGGGCTTGATATTGATTACCTCGGAAAACCTTTCGGCCCCATGCCAGAATTACTGGCTGTTGCAGATTATGTTACCAAAGTTCATGCAATATGTATGCACTGCGGAGACCTTGCCCATCATTCGCATAGAACCATCTCAGATGATTCTTTAATTGTCGTTGGTGAAAAGGAAAGTTATATTCCTCTTTGCAGAAGCTGCTTTAATAAAGCGATGGCAGAAATAAAATTAAAACCCAAAGTTTAGACCCTTAAAATTTTAAACTTATTTTATCAAAAGGTATTTAGTGGAAGAAATAATAAATACACCTTCATCAAAAAAAGAAATGGTTCAATACCCGATTGAAAAAATTTCTTCAATTATTGTAGGAACATTGCATATTTCAGTTGCTGACCACACAACAGTATTTCATCTGCTCACTGACAGTCGTAAAATAGTTACTCCTGAATTTTCTTTATTCTTTGCCATCAAAGGCGATAGGCGCGATGGGCATGAGTTTATTGATTCCCTTATCCGTACGGGAGTTCACAATTTTGTAATTTCTAATCAGAAGTACATTGCGAATAAGAAAGCAAACTTTATTGTTGTTAACGACACATTGGATGCAATGCAAAGGCTTGCTTCTTTTCATCGCGCTCAATTTAACATTCCGGTAATCGGCATTACTGGCAGTAATGGAAAAACTATTGTAAAAGAATGGGTGTATCAATTGCTCAGAGAAGATCATCACATTGTGCGCAGTCCTAAAAGTTATAACTCGCAAATCGGGGTTCCTCTTTCTGTATGGCAAATGAAAGAAGATAATGACCTTGCCATTTTTGAAGCCGGAATTTCATTACCAGGTGAAATGGAGAAATTAGAAGAAATGATTCATCCTTCAATTGGAATTTTCACCAACATCGGACAGGCGCATGATGAAAATTTTTCTTCGCTAAAAGATAAAATAATTGACAAGCTGAAGCTTTTTAAAAATACAAAAACACTTATTTATAATAGAGACTACACCGAAATCAAAGAACAGATTTCCGCTGCCGATTTCCTGCCGGCTGATTTATTGCAATTCACATGGTCGCGTAAATCAAAAGCTGATCTTCAAATCGGACGTATTTCCAAAGACATTAACGAAACCCAAATTCAGGGGATTTATAAAAATAATTTTATCAGCATTCAGATTCCTTTTATTGATGACGCATCCATTGAAAACGCTGTTCATTGCTGGGCACTGATGCTGTTAATGAATAGCGACAATGAGGTAATTAGTGAGCGCATGAAAATGCTCAGCCCGGTTGCAATGCGTTTAGAGATGAAAGAGGGGATAAATAATTGTTCTATTATTAATGACAGTTATAATTCCGATTTAGGATCGCTTGCAATAGCTCTTGATTTTTTGAATCAGCAAAAACAGCATAATAAAAAAACAGTCATACTCTCTGACATTTTACAGAGCGGAAAAAATGAAAAAAATCTTTACACAGAAGTTGCCGACCTGCTTTCAAAAAAAAATATAACATATCTCGTTGGAATTGGTTCTGCGATTTCAAATCAGGCAGAGCTTTTCAAAATGCAAAAAAGTTTTTACAGCAGCACAGAAGAATTTATTAAAGAATTAGACAGGCACAGTTTTCACAACGAAACTATTTTATTAAAAGGGGCGCGTCCATTCGGTTTTGAGCGCATCACAAAATTACTGCAGCAAAAAGCACATGAAACAGTTTTAGAAATAAACCTGAATGCAATGGTTCACAATCTGAACTATTATCGTTCGAGATTGCGTTCCGAAACCAAAATAATGGCAATGGTAAAAGCATTCAGCTACGGCAGCGGCAGCTTTGAAATTGCAAATACGCTTGTGTTTCACAGGGTGGATTATCTTGCTGTTGCTTATGCAGATGAAGGCGTTGAACTGCGCAAAGCAGGAATTTCAGTTCCTATTATGGTGATGAATCCTGAAGAGCAAAGCTTTGATTCCATGATTACGTATTATCTTGAACCGGAAATTTACAGCTTCAGAATTCTCAGCCACTTCAGCGAAACCTTAAAAAGAAGAACCGATGAACTGAACAATAAAACGTTTCCCATTCATATTAAGCTGGATACAGGAATGAGAAGATTGGGATTTGAACTTGCAGATATAAATGAGCTGGTTGTTCGAATTAAGAATAATAAATTTTTAAAAATTGATTCGGTATTTTCTCATCTTGCCGGAAGCGATGAAGCAGTGCATGACGGGTTTACTAAAAAGCAAATTGAAATTTTTACAAAAGCAAGTCATGAAATACAATCACATTTCAATTATCAAATTCCCCGTCATATTTTAAATTCAGCAGGCATCATGCGTTTTCCGGAAGCCCAATTTGAAATGGTGCGGGTGGGAATCGGCTTGCACGGAATTGCAGCAACAACTGCCGAGCAAAAACAGCTGCATACAGTTTCCACTCTAAAAACAACCATATCGCAAATTAAAAGTGTAAAAGCAGGAGAAAGTATCGGATATAATAGAAAAGGAATTGCTATTCAAGACATGCAAATTGCAACTGTAGGTATCGGTTATGCTGACGGGCTCAGCAGGCGGTTAGGAAACGGTGGAGGTAAAATGCTGGTAAACGGAAAATTTGCACTGATCATTGGAAATGTTTGCATGGACATGACAATGATTGATATAACTGAAATCCCTTCACGGGAAGGAGATGAAGTGATTATATTCGGAACCGAATACACAATTTCACAAATCGCAATTGATATGGGAACTATACCTTACGAAGTACTTACTAATATTTCGCAGAGGGTAAAAAGAATTTATTTTCACGAATAAATTTTCTCAGGAAAGATTTTCATTCTTCTGTCTTACAACCATCACAGAAACAAAAATACTTATTTCATACAATAAATATAAAGGGATTGCTACAAGAACCTGGCTGGTAACATCTGGTGACGGAGTAATAACTGCTGCTACTATTAATATTACAACTATTGCATGTTTCCTGTGTATCCGCAGAAATTTAGGAGTTACAATTCCGATTTTTGAAAGAAAATAAATTACAATCGGAAGTTCGAAAACAATTCCACTCGCAAAGGTGAGAAACGTAATGGTAGAGATATAGGAATCAAGACTGATTTGATTTTTTACCTGCTCGCTTACCTGGTAACTCCCGAGAAAATTTATAGACAGGGGAGCAATAACATAGTATCCAAAAAGAATTCCGATCATAAAAAGAAGTGAGCTGAAAAAAACAATTCCCGTTGAATATTTTTTTTCTTTTTCTGTTAAAGCAGGTTTTACAAACCGCCAGATTTCCCAAAGCAGGTATGGCACTCCAACTGTCAATCCTGTAATGAATGCGACCCACATGTGCATAGTGAATTGGCCAGACATTTCAATGCTCATTATAATAAATGGAAAATCTTTAATGCACATATCAAATGAAAATTTTGCGGAAAGCCAGCATAGAGCTCTGTAGGTGGGGAAGTCAGCATGTTTGGGTCCGAAAATAATGGTGTCGAAAATAAATTGCTTATTCATAAAAGCAATTACAGCAAAAACCATAATTGCAATTACAGCCCGGAACAAATGCCAGCGTAATGCTTCAAGATGTCCGAGGAAGGACATCTCTGCATTTGATTTTGATTTTTTGAAAAAGCGGGACATGGATTTGTTCAATATCCAATTTTCAATATCCAATTTTCATATGAACATTGGAATTTGGAATTTAAACTATTGTATTCATTCTTTTTCTTCTTCAATAGTAAAATTGTTTTCCGAAGTTTCTTTAAGATGAAAAGTTTTATAGCTTTTTATCAGCAAAGCTGTTGATTTGCGGGTCAGCTGAACATATAAAATTCGTACGTAAGAATTTTTCTGTTTGTCTTTTTCGGTTGTTGCATCATCAATTGTTATATCAAAATCCCGGTTACAATCTATTCTAATGGTCTGTAATAAATATTTTTTTGAAGTTTCATTTTCAGGAATTAAAATATTTGCAAACATGCACTTAATATTTATACTGTCATTAATGCGGGGGGCCATTGCAAGCTTTTTTAAAAAGAAAACTATTTTTTTTCCGGGAGTATTGAACGTACTCTCCACAATTTTATAGTTTATAAAATCATTCTCAGAAAAATTTCTTTTCAGAAATTCTTCAGTTGATTCCTTAGCATTTCTTTCATAAGTCTGCGCACTAAGATTTTTAGAAATAACAAAAGCGAATAGCACCAGGTAAAAATATTTCATATTTTTAATTTTAATATTTCAGATAATTCCTTCCCTTAGCAAGTCATGTAAATGCACAAAGCCTAAGTATTTTCCTTTTGCCGCTACAACTACCTGTGTAATATTATGTTTTTTCATTAGTTGCAGCGCATCAACAGCCATCATATTCTTATCAACAGCCTTGGGATGAACAGTCATAATTTCTTTTGCCTTTACTCCTTCAAATGACGATTTATTTTCCAGCATTCGTCTTAAGTCACCATCAGTAATAATTCCCATCAATTTTTTATTTTTTACAACAGCAGTTGCACCTAAACGTTTGGAAGAAATTTCCATAATCACTTTTTTAATGGAATCATCGGGAGCAACTTCAGGACGTAAATTGTCCGGATAGAGATCAGAAATTTTAAGATATAATTTTTTCCCCAATGCGCCTCCGGGATGGTAGCGCGCAAAATCTTCTTTGGTAAAACCTCTGCATTCGAGTAAGCAAACTGCAAGCGCATCCCCCATTGCCATTTGGGCGGCAGTGCTACTCGTTGGTGCAAGGTTCATAGGACAGGCTTCTTTAGTTACGGAAGTATTTAAAATCACATCTGCATTTTTTGCAAGGTATGAATTTAAATCTCCCGCCATAGCAATTAATTTGTTGCCGCTGTTTTTCAGCAAAGGCACGATCACCTTTATTTCAGGCGTATTTCCACTGCGTGAAATGCACAATATCACATCTTCTTTCTGTATAATTCCCAAATCCCCATGCACAGCATCAGCTGCGTGCATAAAGACAGCAGGAGTACCTGTGCTATTCAAAGTAGAAACAATTTTTTGTGCGATGATGGCACTTTTTCCGATACCTGTAACAATTATTCTTCCTTTTGAAAAAATTATTATCTTTACACAGTCAACAAAATTCTTCCCGATAAGGTTTTTCAATTGCGTGATTGAATCCGCTTCCGTTTGAAGAGTTTGTTGAGCCAGCAAAATAATTTTTTTATCAGGTATCAAAATTTTAAAAATTTATGAGTTGGGTTTGTTTTAAAATAAATGTTATATCTTTATAGACGAAACAAAAATAGTAGATTTGAACCAAGTTGACAGAAAATTTAAAAACGATTATGAGTAATACAGTAGTTGCAGAGAAAAAAAAATCCAAACCGAAATCTGAGTTAGCAGACGCACTGCAAAGGTATTTTGGGTTTGATACTTTTAAAGGTGAACAGGAAGCCATCATTAAAAATGTGCTTGCCGGAAAAAACACCTTTGTCATTATGCCTACGGGTGGAGGCAAATCCATGTGCTATCAGTTACCCGCGCTTATCAGCGAAGGAGTGGCAATTGTGGTTTCTCCGCTGATTGCCCTAATGAAAAACCAGGTGGATTCCATGCGCGGATTTAATGCCGATGACGGCATTGCCCACTTCATGAATTCCTCTCTTACCAAAGCGGAGATACAGCAAGTAAGAAAAGACATTACCGATAAAAAAACCAAACTGTTGTACGTTGCACCTGAATCGCTCACTAAAGAAGACAACGTAAATTTTTTGCGCGATATCAATATTTCTTTTTTCGCCATTGATGAAGCACATTGTATTTCTGAGTGGGGTCATGATTTTCGTCCTGAGTACAGGAGGCTGCGCCCGATTATGGAACAGATCGGTGAAGTTCCGGTGATTGCTCTAACGGCTACGGCTACTGCGAAGGTGCAGTTAGATATTCAGAAAAATCTTACCATGATGGATGCTACGGTTTTCAAAGCATCTTTTAATCGACCGAATCTTTATTACGAAGTGCGCCCCAAAGTGGACGTGATGAAAGAAATCATCAAGTATATTAAAAATCATACCGGCAAATCAGGAATTATTTATTGCCTGAGCAGAAAAAAAGTGGAGGAAGTTGCACAGAACCTGAATGTGAACGGAATTAAAGCATTGCCTTATCACGCAGGTTTGGATGCCTCCTTGCGGGCAAAAACACAGGACGATTTCCTGATGGAAAGAATTGATGTTATTGTAGCAACCATCGCTTTCGGAATGGGTATTGACAAACCGGATGTGCGTTTTGTTATTCACCATGACATTCCAAAATCGCTTGAAGGATATTACCAGGAAACCGGGCGAGCAGGACGTGACGGGCGCGAGGGGAAATGCTGTGTATTTTACAGCTACAAGGATATTGAAAAGCTGGAAAAATTTATGAAGGGCAAACCAGTTGCCGAGCAGGAAATCGGGAAACAATTGCTGCTTGAAACTGTTGGTTACGCTGAAACTTCTGTTTGCCGCAGAAAAATGCTTCTGCATTACTTCGGAGAAAAGTATAATAAAGATAATTGCGGAAGTTGTGACAATTGCCTTCACCCGAAAGTACAATTTGAAGCGAAGGAAGAAGTTCAGATGCTGCTGGAAACTGTTGAAGCAATAAAAGAAAAGCACAATGCGGAACATACAGTAAATGTGCTGATCGGAAGATCGGAAAACGAAGTAAAAAAATACGGGCATGATAAATTAGAAATTTTTGGAGACGGAGATGAAAAGGAACCGAAATTCTGGATGTCAGTATTAAGACAGGTATTGCTTGCAGGATTATTGGAAAAAGACGTTGACAATTATGGATTGTTAAAATTGACTCCTAAAGGGAAAGATTTTATTAAGAAACCTTCTTCTTTTATGGTAACACAGGATCATGATTATGAAAATGTGGAAACTGACGAAGATGAAGAAGGCGGGGGTGGCGGTGGCGGAACTGCTGCCGATGAAGCATTGTTTTCTATGCTGAAAGACCTCTGCAAGAAAATTGCAAAGCAAAAAAATCTTCCGCCATTTGTAGTTTTCCAGGATCCGTCTCTTGAAGAAATGGCAATTCAGTATCCCATTACCATCGAGGAAATGAAAAACATTACCGGTGTGGGTGCGGGAAAAGCTTTGAAATACGGAAAACCTTTTATTGAGCTGATTTCAAAGTACGTTGAAGAAAATGAAATTGACCGCCCGATGGACCTTGTGGTGAAATCAATAATCAATAAATCAGGATTAAAAGTTTATATCATTCAAAACATTGATCGCAAAATTTCTTTGGATGACATTTCCGAAGCAAAAGGAATTAAGCTCGGTGATGTGATTGCCGAAATTGAAAGCATAGTGGCTTCGGGTACACGCATTGATATAAATTATTATCTCAACGAAGTAATAGATATTGACCGCCAGAAAGAAGTGTTCGATTATTTCCGCACTGCCGAAACCGATTCAGTTGACGAAGCTGTTACCGAACTTGGCGAAGAAGAATATACCATAGATGAAATACGCCTGATGCGTGTGAAGTTTATGAGTGAGATGGGGAATTAGGAACGTTTAAAGTTTAAAAAGCCTTTTTACATTTTCACAATTTTCTTCCTGTAAAAATCACCTCCTCTTTTTATTTCAACTATATAAACTCCGGAATTAAAATCCGATATATCTATTTTGATTTGAAAATTTCCCGATGGAATCGGGACGGGAGAATTTGATATTTGGTAATTGGAATTTGCAACTTCTCTTCCAAACAAATCATATACCTCCACGCTCACATTTTTTTCTTTTGCTGATGTAAAAGAAACAGTTATAAAATCATTTGTGGGGTTTGGAAAAATTTGGAAGTTGGAGTTTGGAGTTTGGTAATTGGAAATTCCTGTTGTTGCTGTGCTGTCGCAGAATTTTATGATCCAGTAATCAGTGTGAATATTTGCTGTATCCCAATTTGGCTCTGTTTTATCTCCACCAATACCTGCATTTGTAGAATTTGCAATAGCATAACATCCATCATTTATTTGAATACCGAAGCCAATTCCAACACCACTACCAGTATCAGTACGTACTGTTTTATCCCATTGCTTAATACCAAGAGAATCTATTTTAACCACCCATGTTTGGTTATTCCCTAAATTATTTTCTGTTTTGTCTCCACTAATATTTGAATAAGATCTGCCTGAAATCAGATACCCTCCTTCAGAGGTTTGACTAATGCTGCCTAAATTATCCTCATCATTTATTCCTCCAAAATCCCTATCCCACTGTTTATTACCCATTGAATTTATTTTTACAATCCAGTAATCAAAATCGTTTGAGCCTCCCCATGTGTTTTGGGTCTTATTACCACTGATTTGGGAATCAGAAAATCCGCCAAAAATAAACCCTCCATCCGTGGATTGTTCACAAGCAAAAAGCCAATCACTATTTAATCCGCCAAATCTTTTGTCCCATTGTTTAGTTCCTATAGAATTTATTTTTACAATCCAGTAATCAGAAGTACTTGAAGTGGGGTCCCAATTTCCCTGAGTTTTATCTCCGCTGATTGTGGAGTAGGAATATCCGCCAAGTACATATCCATTATCTGATGTCTGCCTTATTATTTCGAGCAAGTCAAGTGATGTTCCTCCAAACCGCTTATCCCATTGCTTAATGCCAAATGAATCGGTTTTCACAATCCAATAATCATATTGTCCCCAACAGGGTTGGGTTTTATCACCACCTACTCCGGAATTAGAATATCCTCCCAATATATATCCTCCGTCATTGCTTTGTTGCAAAGACCAAAGCTGATCATCGCTTGTTCCGCCAAAATCCCTATCCCATTGTTTATTTCCAAGAGAGTCTATTTTTACAATCCAGTAATCTTGATTTCCCCATGAGGCCTGTGTCTTATCCCCACTACTATCGGAATTAGAAATTCCGCCCAATATATAACCGCCATCAGCAGTTTCGTCAATGGAAGTTAACTGATCAAGAGTCGTGCCTCCAAAATCTTTATCCCATTGTTTGATTCCGAGTGAATCTGTTTTTACAACCCAGTAATCATAATATCCCCACCTGTTTTGTGTTTTATCTCCACTGCTATCTGAAGTTGTAAATCCTCCCAGTATGTATCCACCATCTTTCGTTTGTTTGAAAGCATGAAGATATTCCGCACCTGTCCCTCCAAACCTCTTATCCCATTGTTTTATCAGAGGATTCTGACAAAATGCAGCATGTAAAATGCAAAATGTAAAATTGAGTAAGAGTAAAGTTTTTTTCACTTTCTTATTAAAAAGGCTGTTCAACATCTTCTTGTATTTATATAGCGAAAGTACAAATAAATTTTTCACCCTCCTTAATAATCTTAATGGCATACATTTTTAATCATTAATAGTATGAAAGAAAAAGATATGAATCGCTGGGCTTCTGAAACAAAAGTAATGATGGATGAAACCCTTCACACAGATGAACAGATGAAGCAGCTGCAAAACGATTTACATAAAATAACTGCGGAACGTTTGTTTGAAATTTTTCCGTTTTTGCCTGATGGGATGAATGCTGATGAAATACGGCACCTGGGCGAACGCATTTCGCGGCATCTTTATTCGTTGACGGATGAATTAAAAAATTTTGCTTTCAGCGTGGAAAAAGAAATTGCGGAGCGCGAAAAATAAGCGCAAATTATCAACACCTGTTGAAAACTTTTTTTGGCAGGGCAAAATTCTTTTCTTAGTATTGCTGTCACAAATCACTTAATACTAAAATTTAAAACAAACTAACGCCATGGCACTCCCTGCAATTAACATCATCTTTACTCCGGTACAACTTGCCGCGATTGATGCAGCGCTTGATGCGCTCCAAACCAACTGCCCTTTCAGGGTAAACATTCCTGCTAACGATAAAAATGACGAGCAGTCAATGAATGTGAAACGTTATCCTTATGTAAAAAACGTTATTGAAAATTATGCTCCTGCAAATCCCGGTTTGCAGCCTTCCTTCCTCCCCCTTGCCGATGCCCAAAATGACATGACTTTGTACGATCAGTTTTCACCCCGGATTCAGCGCATTGCTTCCATCCTCGAAAGTTATATTGACACTCAGTGGCTTGGAGGAACCGAAGGATATACTTATTTCAGAGAATTTTATGCTGTTGTGGAACGTGCAAAAAACAATAATGTGCCGGGAGCCGATGCCATTTACAATGATTTAAAGCGTCTTTACGAAGACCAGGGCGGCCCTCCTCCGGTACCATAAATTTTGTTTAGTAAATTGAATTAAGCCGTTCAGCCATATCACTGAGCGGTTTTTTTATGCTCATTTTCAGAGCATTGCATAAACCACATTATTTTTTTTCTGAAATCATTTATTGTTGAAGTGATATTTTTTATTCCTCAAATGATATACTTTATCTTTATAGTAACCCATTTAATATTTTTAATGTCAGCTTCTTAGTTTGAAGTGATAATTTTTACTGATAAAGTTAACTTTTTTATTTATATAATAAATAATGTTTACTTTTGAAGTAAACTTTTTTAAGGTTAAAATGATACTTTATACATTTAAAGTGATATTTGTTATTAAAAACATAAAGTTTTATGAGAAAAATAACCGATGAAGAGTACCAAAATTTAGTGGTTAAAGGCCGGGGCCGAAGTTCCAAAGTGTTTTCTGAAATCTCCTCAATAAAGCCGGGCGAAAACCTGGTCATTGAAAAAGCCGACTGGAAAAAACGGTATCCCATAGCCCGCATAACAAGTTATATCGGAAAACGCACCTCACGCAAATTTTCCACTGCTTCGCTTTTGGACGGATCAGGATGGGTAGTAAAAAGAATTTCGTAAGAAATTTTGAAAGGCTTCGTTCCGGGTTATTCCACCAAAAACCTTTTGCTCACATAAGTATCCTCAGTTTTTGCTTCTATAAAATAAGTTCCTCTTTTAAAATTATCCAGGTAAAGACCATTAAAATTATCAGGTAAAACTTGAGTGCTGTAAACCAATTTCCCGGTAACGTCAGTAATTTTTAACTCAACAGCCGAATCATTTGCATTGGTAAAATTAATTTTAGCAGTATTCTTTGCCGGATTCGGATAAATTGAAAAATTAAATGCTGTATGTGTTTCTGATTCAAACCGCACCGACCGTGGTTCGCTATAAATGACCATGCCGTTAAAATCAACCTGTTTCAATCTGTAATAAAGCGTAGGGGCCGCAGGATTTTCTTTATATATAAATGCTTCAGCAGTTTCATCCGTCCATTCATAAAATTGATACGAATTGCTATTGCCCTGTCCTGCTATTCTTCCGGCAGTTGTCCAACGGGCACCATCGGGGCTGCGTTCAATTTCAAAGTAATCATTGTTAGATTCAGAAGCTGTTGCCCAATCCAATGTAACGCCAGCACCTTTTCTTTTTGCATCAAATGAAAGCAGCTCCACAGGGAGTAAAACCGGGTTTATATCAACAGTAAATACCAATGCACCAGGCAAATAAAAATCACCCGAGGTATTAAAATAAACATTGGTGCTTGAAGAATTTACCGGCAGCGAAATGTTAGAAGTGATATAATCAAAATCAACACCCCAGTTTTGCACCGTGTTTGGATTGCGTGGTGTATTGGTGATGGTTCCGTTAAAAAAATTAGTGGCAGGGTTAGTTGCGTTCGAAACATTATTTGCATCGGTATTCACATTTAAACGTAATTTATCGTTAGTAATATTTTTATCTCCTTCCCATGCTATCACGCCCAGTTTGGTTGTAAAAGGTCCTGATGATGGGGTTAAAAAACCTGAAATAGGAACTGTTACAGTGCCCGTTCCGTTACCGCCCCATACGGAACTGTATCCATCAAAAACAGTAATGCTGCGATAAGGCAAAGTATTGTCAGTGTAAATCACAATCATAGCCCATCCGCCATAGTAGCCTGTTCCATAGGGATCGGATGATCCGTTACCAATTGTGCTAAAGACATCGCCTCCCCAATAGGTGCCTGGTCCCTGTGCTATAACAAAATTGGTCATATCAATAAAGCCCATGTAATGATTCTCAGCGGTAATTCCTGAAATAGTATTTCCATCATCCAATTGGGTGGCAGCATAAGTGGAATAAGTGCTTCCTGCTTTTTTAAATTTAATGAAGCCCCTGTTTACGTTTGCCGAACGTCCTCCCCAATATAAGCCCGCCCATACAACTGTTGAACCGACCGGTAAAGTAAGATCAGCACTGGTTGAATTTAAAACAGTAGTAGCATCGCCATCAAGGTCCAGGTTATTCATGTTTGTTGCATTATCATCATTGCCAGCCTGCCCTCCTACCAAAGACCTGTTACCAATTATGGTTACATCGCCATTCATTTTAAAGGAAGGCGTTCTTAATGAAAATGCGCGCTGTGAAAAAGCCGTTTGGCTGCAAATGAAAAACATCATTAGCCATGCTGATATCTTTCGCGCTTTCTTTAACCTTACGTTGTTTTCTAACTGTAACAATGTACTCAATTTTAGTAATAATGCGTAATCATTTTATGAGCCAACAGATGATCGGTTAGAATAAAAAATGAATGAAACCTTACAAAATAATGCGATAGGATGATGAAAAGAGCTTTTAAATTTCTGCGCTTATTTGCTTTTAGCCAAAGTGAACGAAAAGGTAGTCCCTAAGCCAATGTCGCTTTTTACATTTATTTTCTGGTTATGCGCTTCAATAATGTGCTTTACAATGGCAAGTCCCAACCCGGTTCCGCCTTCATCACGCGAACGGCTTTTATCAACCCTGTAAAACCGTTCAAACAATCGTGGCAAATGTTCTTTGCTGATGCCAATGCCGTTATCGGTTATTTCTGTTAAAATAATTTCATAATTGTCAATAAAGCTTATTTCAGTGTATCCATCCTTCTTTCCATACTTAATAGAGTTCACCAATAAATTCACCATCACCTGCCTTATTCTTTCTTTATCGGCAAAAACATAAAAAGGTCTGTTCGAACTGTCTTTTACCGAAAGCTTCATTCTTTTTTCTTTAGCCTGCAATTCGAGCGATTCAATTATTTCCTTCGAAAGATCGCACATATCAAATGTGCGCGGTTCAATAATCATCTTGCCTGCTTCGAGCTTCGAAATGGATTCAAGATCATCCACAATAGATATAAGACGATCAAGACTTTTAGCAGCCTTCTGAAGATAAAGCATGTTCACATCCTGGTCTTCAATGCCGCCATCAATCAACGTGTGAATGTAACCCTGGACATTAAAAATAGGAGTTTTTAATTCGTGCGAAACATTTCCTAAAAATTCTTTGCGGTAAATTTCCAACTGTTTCAGGTGATCAATTTCTTCTTCCTTATTTTTTTCCCAGTCAATAAAAATTCGATTGATCTCAGGAATAATTTCCTCATCACGCACCGGCTTTTCCACTGAAATAAACCGCGGGCTTGTAAGCTGCACAATGTTTTTATAAATGAGCCGGATGTTATCAATAAAAAATTTTCGTAATACATAATTGATGACAATAAAAGCACAGCAAAAAACAGAAACAAAAATTCCGGCACCAATCAGAATGAAGGAATATTCTTCATTCTGATTGGAATGAAACAACAGAAAAATAAAAGCTGCGAAAACTGCAATTATAAATGAAGTAATGAAAGTAAGAGATTTTGTTTGTAATTTTTTCATTGATCAAATGTGCAGAAAAGAATTTTCCTGGTTTGTTGAATAGAAAAATTTCTGAAAAATAAATTTCAGATGTCAAATTTATAACCTATTCCTTTAACGGTTTTAATAGCATCATCCCCAATCTTTTCGCGTATTTTGCGGATGTGCACATCAATCGTGCGGTCTCCCACAATAATTTCATTACCCCATACGCGACTTAAAATGTCTTCGCGTGTAAATACCTTTCCCGGCTTTGAAGTGAGTAATGAAAGCAATTCAAACTCTTTTCGCGGAAGCGTAAGTGTTTCTCCGTTTTTATACACAAGATATTTTTCGCGATCAATTTCAAGGTTGCCTATTTTTAATCCTTGTTCGGCAGCAGTTCCGTTTAATCTTCTTAACAATGCTTTGATGCGGCTCATCATCACACGTGGTTTTATGGGTTTGCTGATATAATCATCAGCACCTACATCAAACCCTGCAATTTGTGAATAGTCTTCATTGCGGGCAGTAAGAAAAGTGATCAAAGAATTTTTTAACGAGGGGGTATTGCGGATAATTCGGCAGGCTTCAATGCCATCCATCACCGGCATCATAATGTCAAGAATGATAAGATCAGGGTGCTCTTTTTTTGCAATGTCAACAGCTTCCAAACCGTTTTTACCGAGCAAAACATGATACCCTTCTTTTTTCAAATTATATTCCAGGAACTCGAGAATATCCGGCTCATCATCCACTAAAAGAATTTTTATTTGTGTATTATCCATCTGTACGAATAGCGAATTGATACGAATTTACGAATAAAATCATACGCTTAAACTTTTTTCAAAACTCTCCTTTCAATGTTACCAAATTATTAACGATAGCTTACTGAATTGTTAATGACCTAAAAACATTCCGGTCATTGCAAATTAAAGCCAGTCGCAGCAAGAATTTTCTTATTCAGCTTTTGCTGAACAAAACCATAAATGGAAAACGAAGCATTCAATTTGAATTTAGTCACCGGAATTTTAATATTTCCTTTTTGTGACAGGAGGGGAGTGTTTTCTAAAACCCTTACCACATTATCATGACTTAGTGTTTTGCCCGAGTTTTCTCCCTTCCCTATTTTTGAAACCAATCCCCGTTGTACTAATACCACATAGATATTCATGTTTTTATCGGTCTTTGAACTTTCATAATCTATTAAAAGCGTATCTCTAGTGCTAAGAATATTTTTGCTGAGTTTTAAAGTAATGCCTGCAGGCGTTTTTAGTTCCTTATCAATTTCGCTCAGCAATCTTTTTTTATCAGAACCCGTAAAAGGCTTATTTCCGTTTACAAAAACCTGCGGAGTATAAACTTCCATTTCGCCTAATGCATCGGTATAATTTTTCTGGCGATAGGTAAATTGAAATTTGCTGAAAGGATCTTTCCATCCGAGCCGGTTCCATATATCCACATGGAATTCCATTGCGTAAATTGGTTTTTTGTTTTCCCGTGAATCATAAATCAGCTCGCTTAATAATTTTTCAGCAGAAGGGCAGGTATTGCATCCTTCAGAAGTGAACAGTTCAACAACGGCAAAAGAATTTGTTTCAGTTTTTGATGTTTGCGCTTTGGTTAAATGATACGTAAAAATTAATGGAAGTATAAATAAAAATATTTTTTTGGAGATCACTTTAAAACTATTTTAAAACAATAACACAAAGTTGAGAAAATTAATGTGGGAAAAAAGCAAACTTCATTACAATTACATAAATTGATTTTTTGAGAGCTGCAACCATTCTAAAGCTGATCCGCTGAATAATTGCTCTTTTATTGCCTCAGAAAAATTCATAGAATCAATAAGACTTCCCGGAATACTTTCTCCTAACGGAAAAGGGTAATCACTTCCCAATGCTACACGATTCGAACCAACTAATTTTACAATGTATTCGAGCATGGCTTCATCATGCGTCAATGAATCAAGGTAAAACTTTCCGAGATAATTCCCTGGCGGGATATTATTATCAATAGCAACCAAATCAGGTCGCGAATCAAAACCATGCTGAATTCTTCCTATAGTTCCGGGAAAAGAGCCTCCGCCATGCGCAAATGCGACACGCAGTTTTGGTAATCGTTCAAATATGCCTCCGAAAATCATAGAGCAAATTGCAAGAGAAGTTTCGGCAGGCATTCCGACTAACCACGGCAGCCAGTAACGCTGCATCTTATCTGTACCCATCATATCCCACGGATGAACAAAAACACTCATATCCATTTTTTCACACGCTTCAAAAACAGGAAACAATTCTGGAGCATTCAAATTCCAGTCATTCACATGCGAACCGATTTGAATTCCTTTTAGGCCAATTTGTTTGCAGCGTTCTAATTCTTTCAATGCAAGTTGCGGATCCTGTAAAGGAATTGTTCCCAAGCCAATGAAACGTTTCGGATATCGCTGAATGATTTCAGCAATATGATCATTCAGAAACTTTGACACTTCAAAACAGTGATCGGGCTTTGCCCAGTAAGAAAACATAACCGGAATGGTGCTTAACACCTGCACATGAATTCCGTGATATTCACATTCTTTAATTCTTGTTCCGGCACTCCAGCAATTGTCTTCTATTTCGCGAAAAAATTTATCACCCACCATCATTCGTGCACAACAGGGCTTGTGATGATCAAGCGAAATAAAACCGCCATAGCCAAACTTGGTTGCCCAATCAGGCATGTTCTCAGGTATGATATGCGTATGGATGTCTATCTTAAACATATTGGTTTGCAGCAAGGAAATAATATAATTAATTAGTTATTTTTGAGATAGTTATTTAAGATTTAATGCAAAAGAACGAAACAGAAACAGAAAGCAGATTTTTTTAATTCATATTAAAAAATTGTTAAGAACACAGGCAACGTTAAGCCAGTATTAATTTTTATGGTTTCTTTGATGTCAATTAAAACCAGGTTATGAAAAAAGAAGGAAGAAAAAGACTTGAGAAAAAAATACACAGAGCAATTTTGGAGATTGTGAAGAATGAAAAATCATTGCGGAAAGACACAATTGAAAAAACAATTAAGAAATGGGTTAAGCAGCTTATAAAGAAACTTTCCAAAAATACCAAAAACAAAAGCGGTGCGGAAAAGAAAAAAATAAAAATCGTAAAAAAATCACCTAAGAAAAATCCTTTGACAGCAACATACAAGAAAGTAAAAGTCAAGGAAACTTCTCCCCCTGAATTCTAAACTTTTTTTATTTTAGAGGCGCATGAACAAAGAACCACTGTTGCGGATAAATCGCGAAATCAGCTGGCTGTCTTTTAATGAAAGGGTACTACAGGAAGCTAACGATCCTACGGTTCCATTAATTGAGCGACTGCGATTTCTCGGAATTTTTTCCAATAATCGCGATGAATTTTTCCGCGTGCGTGTTGCCACACTAAGACGTATGCTGAAAATAAGGCATGAAGCTAAAAATATTATAAGGGAAGATCCGAAAAAGCTGCTTAACAATATTTTATTAAAAACATCAAAGCAGCAGGCGTTATTTACAGAAACGTATCAAAGTATTCTTAAGGAACTTGAACTGCACAATATTTTTTTTATTAACGAAAAACAATTATCCGCAGAACAGGGCCAATTTGTGCGCGAATATTTTCATGAATTTGTTTTTCCGGCTATTGTTCCTATTATGCTTGATCAGACTCCGCATTTTCCCTGGCTTAAGGACCGTGCTATCTACCTTATTCTAAAATTGTCCCGTCCTAATAAAAAAACCAAATATTCTCTGATAGAGATTCCTACTGATAAGATTTCACGGTTTGTTGTTATTCCGCAAGAAAATAAATACATCATATTACTCGATGATGTGATTCGTTATTGTCTTAATGATATTTTTTACAATTTTAATTATGATAAAGCAGAAGCTTTCAACATAAAACTTACCCGCGATGCTGAACTTGACATTGAACAGGATGTTACAAAAAGCCTGGTAAAGAAAGTTTCAGAAGGAATCAAGCGAAGAAAAAGCGGAGAACCGGTTCGCTTGGAACATGATGAAATAATTGCTCCCGATATTTTAAAATTTATATACAAAAGATTAAAATTTCTTAAGAACGAAAATTTTATTGGTGGCGGACGCTATCTTAATTTTGTTGACTTTATTAATTTCCCCAACATCGGAAAAAGCGAATTAAAATATAAATCTTTTCCTGCATTATCACATCCCGATCTTAATAAAAATGAAAGTATTTTAAAAGTCATTCGCAAGAAAGACATTTTACTCACCTATCCTTATCAATCATTTCATCACGTAATTGATGTATTGCGCGAAGCCTCCATTGACCCTAAAGTAAAATCAATTTCAATAACACTTTACCGTGTTGCAAAAAAATCAAATATTGTAAACACACTGATCAATGCAGTGAAAAATGGAAAGCAGGTTACTGCAGTTGTCGAGTTGCAGGCGCGGTTTGACGAAGAACAAAATATTTACTGGTCCAACCGTTTGCAGGAGGAAGGCGCGAAAGTTATCTATGGGGTTCCGGGATTAAAAGTACACACAAAACTTTTTTTAATTTCAAGGGAAGAAAACGGGCAACTTGTTCAATACGCCCATCTCGGCACCGGAAATTTTAATGAAGACACAGCAAAAATTTATTGCGACCACAGCCTGCTGACATGTGACAAAAAGATTACTAACGATATTGCACAGATTTTTAATTTTTATAAAGACAATTATAAAATAGGACAATATTCTCAATTAGTTGTTGCTCCTTTTTATATGCGAAAAAAAATAGTTTCCCAAATAAAAAAAGAAATCAAAAATGCCAAAGAAGGGAAAGAAGCATGGATGTTTTTAAAGATGAACAGTCTTGTTGATGAGGAAATTATTTCCGCACTTTATGAAGCCAGCCACTGCGGAGTAAAAATTCGTTTAATCATAAGAGGAATTTGTTCACTTATTCCGGGCGTTGCAGGCATTAGTGAAAACATTGAAGCTATCAGCATCATTGACAAATATCTTGAACACAGTCGCGTTTTTATTTTTTGCAATATTGGAGAGGCGCGTTATTTTATTTCTTCAGCTGATATGATGTCACGCAATCTTGATTTTCGCTCTGAAGTTGCAGTTCCGATATTTGATAAGAATATTCAAAAAGAATTAAAGGAAATACTGGAAATTCAATGGCGTGATAATATAAAAGCGCGGGTGATTAATGAGAAACAGGATAATATTTATCGCACGACCGAGTCAAAAACAAAAGTGAGGGCGCAGGATGAAATTTATAAATTTCTAAAAAAGGAAAAAGTAGTTTTGCAAACAGAGAAAAAATAATTGTATGAGATTCGCCTCAATTGATATTGGATCTAACGCTGTAAGGTTGCTATTGTGCAATGTAATTGAAGACAGCAAAGACACGCACTTTAAAAAGAATGAACTCATCCGAATGCCAATCCGCCTGGGGGACGAAGCTTTTTTGAATAAAAAAATAGATGAAGAAAAAATAAAAAAACTGGTCGACACTATGAAGGCCTTTAAATACCTCATTAAAGTTTTTGATGCAGTGAGCTATCGCGCATGCGCCACTTCAGCCATGCGTGAAGCTTCTAACGGGGATGAAATCATTGAACGGGTAAAAAAAGAATCTGGGATACAAATTGAAATTATAGAAGGGAAAAAAGAAGCAGAAATAATTTACTCTAATCATATTGCCGAGCATTTGGATAAGGACCATTCTTACTTTTATATTGATGTTGGCGGAGGAAGCACACAGATTACTTTATTTTCGGGAAATAAAATTATTTTTTCACAATCGTTTAATGTGGGTACTATACGGTTTCTGCATAACACGGTGTCAAAAGAGTATTGGAATTTTTTCAAAGAAAAAATAAAAGGGATTACCCGCCATGCCCATCCTCTTACAGCTATTGGATCGGGAGGAAATATTAATAAGATGTTTAAAATGCTCCGCAAAAAAGATAACAAACCAGTTTCTTATGGAGATCTGAAAGAGTTGCATGAATACATCGGCAGTTTCAGCGTGGAAGAACGAACTACTGTATTAGGCTTAAACCCCGACCGTGCTGATGTAATTGTCCCTGCTGCAAAAATATTTCTTGCTGTAATGAAGAATGCCGGAATTGAAGAGATGATTGTTCCCCAAATCGGCTTATCAGACGGTATTGTTCACTTACTTTATGAAGAATACAAAGCAAAAAACACAGTGAAAGTGACTGTATAGTTTTTTTAACAAAATAATATCCTTTACTTCATACTGATTTAAAACAGGCAAAATAGATTTGAAAAAAATCTATGAGCCATGAATCAGTTAGCTAAGAAAAAAAGCCTTCAAATTCTTTTTGTTTCGTACGACCATAATGAAGATCCATGTTATCTTGTTAATCTTCTTAGAAGGCATCCCGAAATCTGCATTTTTGACGGAACGGATCACCTCGTTGACAACCTGTTAAAATTTCCTAATGCATCTTTCGGAATTCACAACACTATTTTTTTTGAATTACTGTTTGAATTGTTCAATGACAAACGATTTCATTCATCTGAAAGTACGCTGCCTGAATTTGAGGAAGTATGCCAAAGTAAGAGTTGTTATAATGCATTTCTGAAGATCATGAAACTTTATTGCAACAAAACAAAACCTGCGGCAACAATTGTTGCATACAGGTTTCCGGAACCCACAAATTTTAAAACCCTGTTCAGTAATTATATTGTAAGAGACCTCAGGGCAATATATATTCATCAGTTAACAAATGACCATATAGATGAAAGAATAACTCAAGAAGCTTCTTCTGATACTATGTTGTCGGCCATATGCAATGGAATATTGCAGGTAAAGCAAAAAAACTTTGTAATTAATTATGAATATGAATACAAAAGATTGTTCCGGTTTTTAAGTGCGAATTTCGATGTAACCTCTCAACCGGAAAAGAAAATCAAAAAGCTTTATAAAAAAGCACACAGACTTTCTGAAGTTCAAAATTCGTGGTTCAGGCAAATTATTTCTCACACGAAAAAGAAACCGCAGGAAATTTTAGTGGGTAAGGTGTTTAAAGATTGATTTCACGGTTGCCATATTTCAATGTTAAATTAATGTTAAGTTATGACCATTCTTTTGTTTATCACCTAAATATTTATCTAACTTTGAAATACCGTTTTAACTAAAATCCACATGGTACATCTCGAAAAAAGTTGGCTGCCCCCTATAGCCGGAAGAAAAAAATTTTTTTCTTCAACATTTTACCATAAGCTTTCTCAGCAGCTTGACAAAAAAAGATTTGAAATTGTTTATGAAGGTTATGCCGATCCATTTGATCTTGACAGTGAACAACCCGATGTTGTAATATATGACAAAAAAGGCGGAATTGCCCCTGCTCTCCTTATCGAGTTTTGTAATGACAGCAACCAGGGAGATGTGTTGCGAACCATTCAGATAATTAGCGAAGTGTACGAAGCCAAAGAAGCATACGTTTATAATTTTCAATCTGATCGGTGGTTCAGATTTTCAAATGTCCCTGAACAAAAATCAGAAACCTCTTTCAGCAATCTTTTAGGTATTGACATGAAAAAGACTTTTAACAGCGGGTTGAATAAATATTATCTTTCCTGAAAAATTTTTCTGTTACGGCAAACAAAAAAGACGTATAAAGGCGTTAATTATTTTATCTGACTTTTCTAAACATCAAACCTGATGCCTTGTGCTAAATGAAGTTCCGTAGAATAATTAATGGTATTGGTTTGTCTGCGCATATAAATTTTCCATGAGTCAGACCCGGATTCACGACCTCCGCCCGTTTCTTTTTCACCTCCAAATGCCCCACCGATTTCTGCTCCCGATGTTCCGATATTCACATTGGCAATGCCGCAATCAGAACCCTCATGTGATAAGAATTTTTCAGTTTCCAGGATATTTCTTGAAAAAATTGCAGAAGATAATCCTTGAGGAACATCATTTTGAAAAACAATTGCCTCTTCAATTGTTTTGTATTTCATAATATATAATAATGGCGCGAAGGTTTCATGGCAAACAATCGCTAAATTCTTTTTTACTTCAGCAATAGCAGGTACAACGTAACATCCACTTTCAAAACCTTCTCCAGTTTTAATTTCTCCGCCACATAGAATGGTTCCGCCTTCACCTTTGACACGTTCAATGGCACTCTTAAAATCAATAACCGCTCCTTTGTCAATTAGCGGACCAACCAAAGTTTTTGAATCTAACGGATGTCCTATTCGAATATGAGCATAAGCATTTAATAGTTTTTCCTTGAAATTATCATACACTGATTCGTGGATAACCAGCCTGCGTGTCGAGGTGCAACGTTGTCCGGCTGTGCCCACTGCACCAAATAGTACCGCTCGCAAAGCCATGTCAAGATCAGCATACTCACTGATAATAATTGCATTGTTCCCGCCAAGTTCCAGTAAACTTCTGCCTAATCTTTCTCCAACTATTGCGCCCACGCGTTTGCCAACACGTGTTGAGCCCGTTGCGGAAATCAACGGGACACGCTTATCCGCCAGAAAATTATCACCTACATTTTTTGAATTAGCCACTATCAAATTACAAACGCCTTCAGGAACATTATTTTCTTTCAAAATCTTTGCAATAATATTATGAGTTGCAATTGCGCATAATGGAGTTTTGCTGGATGGCTTCCAAACCACACAGTCACCGCACACCATAGCAAGCATCGCATTCCAGCTCCATACTGCGACCGGGAAATTAAATGCTGAAATCACACCTACAATTCCCAGTGGGTGATATTGTTCATACATCCGGTGCTTTGGCCTTTCGCTATGCATAGTGAAACCATGTAATTGTCTTGATAAGCCAACCGCGAAGTCACAAATATCAATCATCTCCTGCACCTCCCCCAAACCCTCCTGGTAAATTTTGCCCATTTCATAAGAAACCAATCGCCCCAGGGGTTCTTTATATTTCCTTAATTCATCACCAATCAAACGGACAATCTCGCCACGCTTGGGTGCAGGAATCATTCGCCATGTTTTAAAGGCCTCCTCTGCAATCGGAATAATTTTTTCATAATCTTCTTTGGTTCCCTGTTTTATTTTTCCAATCAACGCACCATCTGCTGATGCATGCGATTCAAGAATTTCTCCCGTTGTATTGAACCAGTTCGTGCCGGTACAAACACCGTTATTTATTTCATTTATGCCAAGCGTACTAAGCATTTCTATGGTACCATAATCTTTTTCTGCTAAAATTTCTGATTTCATTTTTTAACTGGTTTTTATGAATGATAACTTAAGAATTGTTGAAAAATCAAAGCACAAATTTAGAAATTAAAAAGGGGATAATTCTTTATTTTATCTAAGTATGATGAAAGCTGATGCAGTTAAGCAGGTATAAAAGTGAGTCTGAAATCCAATTATAAAAATAAGCGGAAAATAACTTTCAATTTAGTTGCTTATTACAAATGAATCATTATTTTTTGTACCTTTGCACTTCAAACCTAAACAAACAAATAAAATATGAAAAAATCAAGAGTTCTGTTCGTATCGCATGAAATTTTTCCTTATGTAGAAGGTAATGAAATGGGTCAAATATCCCGATTCCTTCCCCAAGGTATTCAGGAAAGAGGGAAGGAAATCAGGACCTTTATGCCCCGTTTTGGTTGTGTAAATGAGCGCAGAAATCAATTACACGAAGTGATCAGACTGTCAGGAATGAACCTGATTATTGATGATAGTGATCATCCGCTCATAATTAAAGTAGCATCCATTCAGTCGGCTCGTATGCAGGTGTATTTTATTGATAATGAAGAATATTTTCAAAGAAAAGCTACTTTCAGGGATGCCAAAGACAAATTTTTCAAAGATAACGATGACCGAACTATTTTCTTTTGCAGAGGTGTGCTGGAAACAGTAAAGAAGCTTGGATGGAGTCCTGACGTGATCCATTGCCACGGATGGATGACAAGTTTAATTCCTTTATATGTTAAGACAAGCTACAAGGATGATCCGATGTTTAAAAATTCAAAAATTGTTTATTCGGTTTACGATGACGGGTTCGAAGAGAAGTTCAATGATACTTATACCAAAAAGCTGATGATGGAAGGAATTAATCCGGGCGACTTGAAAGAATTGAAAAATCCTGGATATGAGAACCTTACCATAAGTGCAATTTCAAAATCGGACGCTGTGATTATGGGAAGCACCTCGATTAATTCGCAAGTGAAGAGCTATATTAAAAAATCAGGTAAGCCGGTGCTTGATTACCAGTCGCCTGAAGAATATATTGATGTTTACAATAACTTCTATGAAGAAATCTTAATGGAAGAGACAGTACTTGCCTGATAAGGGTCTTTTATTTTTTTCTTTCTCCAATTGTCATTTACAGTCAAAAATGAGGTTATTATTTAAAGCAAAAGGGCATTATTTTTTATGCCTTATAATTCTTATTAATTTTATCCTTAGCTGCAAAGAACCTGACAATGTGGGATTGACAGTCCTTCCGAAATCAGATTTAAGTTCGGTAAATTTTTCTGATACAGCTTCATTGGAGACTTCGGTAGTCAGAGAAGATTCTGTTCCGGCTACGGGGATTTCGGCTAATTTGCTTGGAGCAATTCATGATAATTTATTTGGCGATACTAAATCAAATTTTTATTCGCAGCTTTTATTAAGCACTATCTCTGTAAGCTTCGGATCAAACCCTGTTTGTGATTCTATCATCTTAACTCTTGCTTATTCAGGGTATTATGGTGACACAACCTCTGTTCACAATTTCGAAGTTTACAAGATGGAAGAAAGTATTGCTGATAGCGTTACCTATTATTCAAACAAAACTTTTTCGGTTTCTGATCAGTTAGGAACGCTCACCACTTCTGACATTCGACCTACTGACAGTATTGGCGGTAAATCTCCTCATTTGAGAATTCCTCTTAATAATAGTTTGGCTGCTACCTTTTTTAATGCTCCATCAGATGTTTATGCAAGTAATAGCGCTTTCACGGCATTTTTTAAAGGAATTTATGTTAAAGACAATACTTCTCTGGCATCGGGGGGCAGCATTTTGTATCTTAATCCTAATTCTAAAGATACATTGTCTAAGATTACTTTGTATTATAACAGCGGGTCCTCTTATGTTTTTCTTTTTCCTTCTGCAGCCGGAGTTGGAAGGGTAAATCATTTTGAGCATGATTATTCATCTGCTGTTTTCGCAAATCATTTCAATGATCCTGTTTTTGGAGATAGTCTTTGTTATGTTCAGTCTATGGCAGGAATTAAAACAAGAATTGATTTTCCTTTTTTGAGTAATTTAACTCAAAACGGAAATATTTCAATTAATAAAGCGGAATTAGTTATTACAATTGATAATACTTCAACAGCTACATATCCTGCTCACAGTAATTTGTTTTTAGTTGGCATTGATGCTTCCGGATCCAGCTTTTTTCTTCCTGACGTTATAAGTTCACCTTTAAGTTTTGGTGGCGGACAAGCTAACGGGGCTTATTCGTTTCTTATCACCCGTTATATTCAGCAGATTTTATCAGGCAGTCGTCAGGATTATGGCTTATATCTTGTTGCTTCAGGGGCAGCGGTTAATGCAAGCCGTACTGTTGTCGGGGGCAGTAATAATTCTTCGATAAGAATGAAACTTAATTTGAATTACACCAATATAAATCCATAAAACCATGTGTGGAATTGTTGCATACATCGGAAAGCGGGAAGCTTATCCTATTATCATTAAAGGATTGCACCGGCTTGAGTACCGTGGCTATGACAGTGCCGGAGTGGCATTGCTTAATGGCGAACTTAATGTTTATAAAAAAGCTGGAAAGGTTAGCGATCTGGAAGAATCCGTTAAAGGAAAAAATCTTTCAGGTACACTTGGCATGGGGCATACAAGATGGGCAACACACGGTGAACCTACTGACCGAAACGCACACCCTCATTTTTCTGAAACAAAAAATTTTGCCATTATTCACAACGGCATTATTGAAAATTATGCTTCCATTAAACAGGAATTGAAAAAACGCGGACATCATTTCGCAAGCGATACGGATACAGAAGTATTAATTCATCTCATTGAAGAAATTAATGATAACGGCAATGTTGATTTTGATGAATCTGTACGGCTTGCTCTTGGTGAAATTGTAGGGGCGTATGCCCTGGTAATACTTTCAAAAAAAGATCCCAATAAAATGATTGCTGCCCGTAAAGGAAGCCCTATCGTTCTCGGAATTGGAAAGGATGAATTTTTTGTTGCTTCGGATGCAACTCCTATTGTGGAATACACTAAGAATGTTGCTTACTTGAATGATGGTGAAATGGCGATTATTGCTGACGGCAAGCTGACCGTAAAAACCATCCAGAACGTAACCAAAATTCCTTATGTGCAGGAATTGGAAATGAATCTTGAGACAATTGAGAAAGGTGGCTATGAACATTTCATGCTCAAAGAAATTTATGAGCAGCCCCGTTCTATTGCCGACAGCATGAGAGGGCGCATTGATTCAAAAACCGGACGTTTGCGACTCGGTGGGTTGGGAGAATTTGAAAATAAATTTATCAATGCAAAACGTGTAATTATTATCGGCTGCGGAACTTCCTGGCATGCCGGGTTAGTAGGAGAATACCTGATTGAAGATCTCGCCCGTATTCCTGTCGAGGTAGAATATGCGTCTGAATTCCGCTATCGTAATCCTGTGATTACCGAAGATGATGTAATAATTGCCATTTCGCAATCGGGTGAAACTGCCGATACGCTGGCAGCAATTGAACTGGCAAAGTCAAAAGGCGCTACCATTTTCGGAGTGTGCAATGTGGTGGGTTCGTCCATTCCGCGAATGACTCATGCAGGTTCTTATACACATGCCGGACCTGAAATCGGGGTGGCTTCCACCAAAGCTTTTACCGCACAAGTTACGGTACTTACTTTATTGGCTTTGCAAATTGCAAATAAAAGAGGAACTTTATCAGCATCAAGATACCAGTCTTTATTGAGCGAATTGGAAAACATTCCCGCCAAGGTGGAAAAGGTTTTGAAAACAAGTGAAACCATAAAAACGCTTGCCGCGAAATTTGCAAACGTTCGAAATTTTCTTTACCTCGGACGCGGATATGGGTTTCCGGTGGCTTTGGAAGGAGCTTTGAAGCTGAAAGAAATTTCTTACATCCATGCCGAAGGATACCCGGCTGCCGAAATGAAGCACGGACCTATCGCTTTGATTGATGACGAAATGCCGGTGGTGGTTATTGCAACTAAAAATGCTTCATACGAAAAAGTGGTGAGCAACATCCAGGAAGTGAAGGCGCGAAAAGGAATTATCATTGCCATCGTAACCGAGGGCGATGATGTGGTAAAAGAACTGGCCGATTATGTTATTGAAATCCCGGAAACGGACGATATTTTATTGCCGCTGCTTTCTGTAATTCCGCTGCAGCTTTTGAGCTACCACATTGCGGTGTTGCGCGGATGTAATGTTGATCAACCGAGGAATCTGGCGAAATCGGTTACGGTAGAATAAAAGAACCATCAGGTTTTTTAGAATATTAAGAAAGCTCCTCAAAATGGAGCGTTTTTTTTATGGAAAATTCTTTTCGCTTTTGCGGAAGCCTATTCCGTCAATACAGAAATAATCTTCCGTTAATTAATTCTGGTTTGAGTTAAAAGCATCCCAACCCTGCGCCTTCAATTGAACAACGCTTCACGCCTTATCAATCATTGAAGTCGGCTTAACTTAGCAAAATGACAGGGAAATTCTTATTCTGAGTTATTAACAAGGCAAAATCAAGTAAACCTTATTTGTAAATTTGCCGAAGCAACTTTAAAACTTAAACTCCTGATGCG
>JBDSOU010000123.1:0-50285 GCA_039914625.1 Bacteroidia bacterium
TTTTTTGATGATGCTGTCGAATGCTGAAATATCTGCAAGATAGGCTACCAGGAACTGGACTGATATGCCATGTGCAATCAGTGCCGGTGCATTAGCATCAGCCACTTCTTTAATCTTTTTAAAATCCGCCAGGGCTTCTGTATCCGGCTCGCGTTTCAATTGGGTCTTGGTGAAATCAACACTTGCTGCCAATTGGTTATTGTTATTCTCAGCCGCCAGCGCCCTGATAGCTTTTACAATTTTCATGCTGTCATCGCCCATCAGCTCTTTCAGCAGGTTCTTATCGCGGACCAAGCCGATTATATCCATGCCGTCTTTTTGCTTTTGTTCGTTTAAAGCAATTTCAGCCATATTATCTTGGTGCTTTTGGGCATTAGTTGACACTATGGGATTGCCCTGGTAATCCAACAAATGATCTGTTAAAATTTGCGATATCGAATTTCCCATTTCCTGAGAATTTTTTTGTTTTCTATTCATGCTTTTTATTTTTATTTTTTTTTCTGTTATGTTCCTGTTATTTATTTTATATATTGGTTTATTTATTTTTCTGTTTGTCTATTGTCTATTGTCTATTGTCTATTGTCTATCGTCTATCGTCTGTTGCTTACTGTTCGCTGATGAACAATGTAAAAATACTGCTCTTTTGTTCGAAAGGTGAAGCAATTGTCTGGTCTGTTACACTTGTAACATTTTCAATAAAAATTACGTTTAACTTGTAATTTTCAGCTATTCTAAATTACAAGTTATTCTCCGAAAAGCTCCGTAAAATAATTTTTAAATTGCTTTTTTTCTGAAAAACTCACCGGTAAGATTTTTTATTGGTAACAGTAAAAATAAAAAGAAGCTGATAAAAATGGATGAAGAATTATTATTTTCTTACATAAATTACCTTCATTAAAGTGCCCGATTTTATGAATTTGATTTGATCGGTGAGTTTCCTGTCAGAGATTTTCGTTTGTTAGAATGGTTGTAGCTCCGATCACTGCATAGTCCCCGCGAAATGGCGGGAGACTATGCAGGTACCTAAACTTCTTGCCGGTTGGTTGCTTATATTATTGAGTAATAATTAGATCTGAAAACCATATCTTAAAATTTAGACGAAAAAGCTTTTAATTAATCTTCTTTTTTTTCTAACTTTGCTCATATTAATAAAATATAATTCTATAATGCAACAGTAAAATAAACTTTGCTGCTTTTGTTTTAATAATTCATAAGAATAGTCAGACACCAATTGCTAATAAACAAAACTTTCCCACTTATTAGTAAAGTAAAAAATAAATTATCAGCATGAAAAAAATTTACTTGTCATTATTGTTTGCAGGTCTTTTTGGCTCTGCAATTCCTGTAAATTCAAACGCACAACAAACCGATTGGTGCTTAACCGAAACGTTGTTTCAGCAAAAAGCAAAACAGGATCCTTCGCTCCTTAAAATTCGTGATCAGGTGGAACTTGAAACTCAAAAATACGTTGCTCAACATGCAGTGCAGAAAACGACTATGGTTCCAAAAATTATTCCTGTGGTGTTTCATGTTATTCACGAAGGCGGTCCCGAAAATATTTCAACTGCGCAAATATTGGATCAGCTTGATTCGCTGAATAAGGATTTCAGGCGGCTCAATGCAGATACTGTTGATACACCAGCACCTTTTAAACCATTAGCTGCTGATTGCAATATTGAATTCAGGCTGGCGCAATTAGATCCCAATGGAAATTGCACCGATGGAATCACACGTCAATTTTCTCTTTTAACCACGAATGCGAATGATAATATAAAAGTTTTTGATTATTGGCCCAGCAATGAATACCTTAATATTTGGATAGTGAAGAGCATTTATTTCCCTCCAACAACTTTTTTTTGCGGAGGGTACGCGCAGTTTCCGGGTGGCAATTCATTGACTGATGGAATAGTTATGTGTGGTTACTATGTTGGAAGCATTGGAACAGCTGCCGGTAATGGTTATAATGGTCGTATAGCAACACATGAAATAGGGCATTGGTTAAACTTGAGACATATTTGGGGCGATGTACCCTGCGGAAATGACTTTGTTGCTGATACCCCCATTCAGAATGAGTCTAACGCTTGTCCGAATTTTCCTAAGATAGATACCGCATGTAACAACGGACCTAATGGTGCAATGTTCACTGATTATATGGACTACACTTGGGGCGAATGCACGAACATGTTTTCCGAAGGACAAAGACTTCGTATGGAAGCCGCTTTGAATTCCACAACAAGTGGAAGAAATAATTTATGGAGCGCTGCTAATCTTACAGCTACCGGAACGGACGGAACACCTCCTGTTCTCTGTGCGCCTGTGGCAGATTTTCTTTCTGAAATAAAATTTATTTGTGAAGGAACCACGCTTGATTATAATGATGGATCAACAAATGGAGTTGTGACTTCATGGGATTGGCAGTTTCCGGGAGGAACACCTTCCAGCTCCACATCACAAAATGTTTCCGTTCAATATAATTTACCTGGAACGTATGATGTAATTCTTACAGCTACCAATGCTGCAGGAAGCAGTACCAAAACTGCTGCGGGTATGGTAGTAGTTAGTCCTGCGCAAGGCATTTCAGCTGTTCCTTTTAATGAAGGGTTTGAATCAATCATTATTCCCGGTAATGATTGGTATGTTTTAAATGATGCCGGAACTACGTGGGAGGAAACTTCAGTTGCAGCTCACACCGGTTTTACCAGCATGAGAATTTTTAATTATACAGGCAACCCATCAGGCACTTATGATAATTTAATCACTACAAGCTTTGACCTTTCAAATGTTTCCAATACGCAAATGTATTTCTGGAGAGCATTTGCTTATCGCTCAAATACCACAACCGATGCGCTTAAAATTTATGCATCCACCAGCTGTGGTCAGCTTTGGAACCTGCGTTATACCAAAACAGGAACTGCTTTATCAACTGCCGGACTTGTTACTTCTAATTTCACCCCAATTGGTTCTCAGTGGTCTCAGGACAATGTGAATCTTGCACCAAGTAGTGTTTCGGGTCATGCTAATGTTCGATTCAAATTTGAATACAAGCAGGATTCCGGTAACAACCTGTATTTAGACGATATTATCCTTTCAGGCACAGTTGGTTTAAATGAAATAAATGCCCTGCATGCAAACTTTGAAGTTTTTCCTAATCCTGCCCATGCCAAAGCGCACATTTCATTTTCACTCACAGAAAAAAATAACGTGCAGTTAAAAATTTATGATGTCGCTGGTCGCGAAGTAAAAACAATGGTCGAAAAAAGCCTGTCTGCCGGAGAATATCAGTATGATGTAGAATCAACTATTGATAACGGAATTTATTTTATCAGCTTAACAATAGGTGACAGCCAAAGTGTAAAAAAATTAGTTCTTAATACTGCAAACGGGATAGATTAGTGCACTTATTATTCCACCTGAGTAACCAGATATATCGGGATTACGGACTTACGAACTACGAACTTACAAATTGGCGCGGCTTTTCACCATCGTCCGTGGCCACACGGACGATGAAACTGTAAACCTATTGTTATTTATAAACAAATTGTTTTTACGTCCTTGCTGACTCCCCGTTTTCGGGACGCTGCGTAAAGGATTGTCGAAAAAAATATTTAAATTTAAAGGGAACATTTACCCCAAAAAATATTTAATAATGAAAATCCATTTCCTCTCACTTGCAATTCTTATTTGTGGAATCCAGTTTTCTGTTGCTCAAAAAAAATCTTTATCGAATAGTGCAAAGAATGCCGGCCTGAAAGAAACATACAGCAAACAACTTTATTCCGGAATGAAATGGCGCAGCATCGGTCCATACCAGGGGGGCAGATCACTAACAGCGAGCGGAGTAGTTGGTAATCCTTTAATCTATTATCTTGGTGCAACGGGTGGCGGAGTTTGGAAAACAATTGATGGCGGAAATACCTGGGTTGCTGTTTCAGATTCTAATTTTCATTCAGCATCAGTGGGTGCTTTGGCTGTTGCTCCAAGTGACCCGAATGTTATTTATGCCGGGATGGGTGAAGCTGCAATTCGGAACACCGCCATTATGGGTGATGGAATTTATAAAACTATAGATGCGGGAAAAACCTGGAAGCATGTCCTCACACTTGAAGCATCTGCAACAGGAAGAATAATTATTCATCCGAAAAATTCCGACATTGCTTTTGCAGCTATTACAGGTAAAATGTTTGGCGTGAACAAAGAGCGTGGCATATACCGGACAAAGGACGGAGGAAAATCATGGGAGCAGATTCTTTTTAAGAACGACAGCACAGGTGCAATTGATATAGATTTCGATCCCTCTAACCCCAACATCATTTATGCTTCTTTATGGCAGGTGAACCGCAAACCGTGGGCGCTCGCAAGCGGAGGATCGGGCAGCGGGTTATATAAAAGCATTGACGGAGGAGACACATGGAATTCGCTTTCGCAAAACCCCGGAATGCCGAAAGGATTGTTAGGTAAAATCTGCATTGCTGTTTCCGCTACTAACCCTCAACGGGTTTATGCGATGATTGAAAACAAAGAGCATCCCGGTTTATACAGAAGTGATAATGCCGGAAAAACCTGGGACACGGCTTCCGCAAAAAATGATCTTTCACAGCGACCGTGGTATTTCTCTGAAATTTTTTGTGATCCGAATAATGAAAATGTTCTTTATGTAAGCAATGTTGAATTCTGGAAGTCCATTGACGGAGGAATGACATTTTCAAAAATTATTCAAGAGCATGGCGACAATCATGATATGTGGATCAATCCGATCAACTCTGATAATTTTATTATTGCTGATGATGGAAGTGCTTCAGTAACTTTCAATGGAGGCAGAACATGGACGAGTGAAGATTTACCAACAGGTCAATTTTATCATGTGAATCTCGATAATGATTTTCCGTATCACGCTTATGGAGGTCAGCAGGATTGGGGACCTATAAGAATAGCAACAAGAACTTACGGAGAATCCATCGGGAGAAGTGACTGGTATTATCCTGCCGGAGGCGAAGCAGGATATATTGTTCCTGACCCGGTTGATGCTACCATTTCTTATGGCGGTGAATATGATGGCATCATGAGTCGTCATGATAAAAAGAATGAGCAGTACCAGAGTATTTCTGTCTATCCATTAATCAATGATGGATGGGGTGCAAACTTTTCGAAGAATCGTTTTGCATGGACCTACCCGATTTCTTTTTCACCATTTAACAACAATGTGATGTACTGCACTTCTCAATTTGTACATCGTACGCATAACGGAGGGATGAGCTGGGAAACCATTTCACCGGACCTTACCCGTAACGATACTTCAAAACAATTACAAAGCGGAGGACCTATTACACCCGACAACACAGGCGCTGAAATTTATTGTACGGTTTATGCTTTCGCAGAATCACCGGCTAAGCAGGGTGAACTATGGGCGGGGAGTGATGACGGACTTATTCATTTGAGTAAAGATGATGGAAAATCCTGGAGTGATGTTACACCAAAAGGTTTACTTGCATGGTCAACGGTAAGCATTATTGAGCCATCTCATTTTGATGCAGGCACTTGTTTTTTTGCAGCACACCGTTACCGTCTTGATGATACGCATCCATATATATATCGTACTACAGATTATGGAAAAACATGGACACTAATTACAGATGGCTTGCCAGTGAATGTGAATTCCCGCTGTGTACGTGAAGACCCGAACAAAAAAAATCTATTGTATGCAGGAACTGAAACAGGCGTTTATATTTCCTTCAACAATGGTGATAGCTGGCAATCCATGCAACTGAATCTCCCGGTCACTCCTGTTCATGACATGCAGGTAAAGAAAGATTTAAAAGATCTTGTTATAGCTACACATGGGAGGGGATTTTGGGTGCTTGATGATTTAACTCCGTTTTATCAAAAGAGTGATTCCCTTTCAAATGCTGACTACTGGTTGTATCAGCCCAATGAAGCTATTCGTATGGATGGAAAACAATTGGATCCTGAAAAAGATGAAACGATTAAAAAACAAGTTGGCACCAATGCGCCCAATGGAGTCATAGTTGATTATTATCTGAAACAAAAACCAACAGGCGAAATCAGATTGGTTTTCTATGAATCAGATGGCGACAGCATTATTACATTCTCCAATAAGTTTGATAAGTACGGAGAACCGCTGAAGCAGAAGGAAAATTTTTATGAAGACCCGAAACATAAAGAAGAAATTCTGCCGGCTGACAGCGGCATGAATCGTTTTGTGTGGAATATGTCCTATCCTGATGTAAAACATTTTGAAGAAGAATACTGGGCTGCAGGTTCGCTTGCAGGTCCTAAAGCACTTCCCGGAAATTATACTGTGAAGCTGATGAAAGGAGATACGCTGTTGATGAAAAGAAATTTTTCCATCGTGTTAAACCCGAAAGTAAAAACATCGCAGGAGGATTTGAAAGCGCAGTTTGATTTAATGATGAAAGTGAACAAGAAACAAAATGAAATCATCAGGGCTGTCTTGCAGATAAGAGGTGTACAAAGCCAGGTAAATAATTTCGTAAACAGTTTCAGCGACAGCACCAAAATCATGTCGCTGAAAAAAGTTGCAAAACCATTACTTGATTCCCTGCAAACTATTGGCGATACACTCATCAATTCCAAAATCAAAGCAAATGAAGATGTGCTGCGTTACCCGATGCAATTAGTTGAGCGCTACGGTTCATTGCAGGATTTTATCCGTGGTGCCGATGCCAAACCAACTGAACAGGAGACTAAAGTTTTTGAAGAACTGAATACGAGATTAACTCCTGAATTAAAACGCCTGCAAAATGTTTTTGATAAACAGATTCCTGCATTCAATAATGCAGTGAAACAACTGGAGTTAAATGTTGTTGATCCTGCGCGAGCGATAAAGTAATAAAAAAAATTACACCCTTGCTGGTGTTGCGCAGGGGTTTGTGAAAAAATGCACCGGCAAACTTCGGAGAAAAAAATTACTTTTGGGTTGATGAAATCAGATGGGGGTAAACACAAGCTGCAGCCAAAAATTAAATGATCAAAAAAAATATTTTAATATTCTTTATTTTTCACTCCTTTTTTTCTTTTTCTAATAATAAAGATATTCCAAATTTTGTTAAGCTTTTTCCTCATCCGATATTACCGGAATTAAAAATCTCGGAATTAGAATTAAAGGATTCGATTGTCTATTTATCGTTTGACAAAGGCGTGGTTTTGTATGATCGAACTTTAAATAAATGGCAAGAATTTCAGAAACTTAAAGGATATGAAAAATATGGTAAAATAAATCAAATCTATAGATGGAAGAATCACTTATTTATTCTTCTTGATAAGGCAACGATTATCAAATCCTCAAATAAAAGTGAAAAATTAATTTATAAATCACTTTTGAAATTATTTTATAATAACGACAGGATATATTCCCTTGCTTCCGATACTATTACTTACCTTGATGGCTATATGATTGCTATTCGTGATGTCAGAAAGAGAAAATCTAAATATAAGAATTCTCCCATGCAAGTAGAAAATAAAAACTATATTTTTCAATTCAACCTGAAAAACGATTCTATTAGCTTAAAAGAAACTAAACTGAAAGGCTCACTTGCAAGCATTCATACTTACGAATTTTTTGAAAATGAATTTTGGATTTCGTCTACCAATTCTTGCATGGATTGCTATGTAAGCTATTATAATTGCAGAATTTCACTTAATGGAGATGTAATAGAACTGGAAAAAATAAATAACATTTCAGTTCTTATTCAATTTTTAAAATCATACCACGATACGTTATTAATTTTTACTGATAGCACAATTTACAAGTACAAAAATGACAATTGGGTTAACACAAATTTTTCGTTTAAAAACGTTTATGATTTTTATCAATACTCCGCTTTCCCAACTGTAAAATCTTATCAGACATTTAATGACTCAATATTTATAATTCCTGCCGGTTATCTTAATCGTAATGAAGCGTATTTCATTAATTTCATTAAATCTCGATTAGATACAATTCGTTTTAATATTCCGTTTTATTGCAATAATTGTCTTAGTGACGCAATGTTTCTGAAAAATTACTTTTTTGCATTATTTTCAACTCAAAATCATGTTGTTCGTTACGAGCTTGGCAACTTTAGTAAACGTAAATATTATCCAATTAAAGATTTTTTGCAAAACACTGATTACAATGTAAATTATAATGAAGTCCGCAATATAGCAGAAGATAAGAAAGAAATATGGCTTTGCACTCAAGACAGGGGAATTTATAGGTATCAGAAAAAATCGAATAAATGGCAAGCATATTCAGATTACATCGAAGATTATACATTGATAAGACCGGGGAAATACGCTACTGACACAACTGGATATGAAAATTTAAGGGTTTTTGTGGAGGATATAACCTTGAGTGAAAATTATATTTTCTTCAATATGGTTAACGATGATAATCAGAGGAAATATTTAATTTTTGATCGAAAGGCAAATAAGTTCAACACATATACAGAAAATGATTTTAGGAATGAATTTGTATTTAATAAAATAGAAAAATTAATTTATTCAGAAAATAAAGACTTGTGTGACAATATTGTTAAATATGCGGGTTCATGGGCTACTTTTTTATTTTTTAATAAAATATCAGGAAATTCACCTTTGAATATAACAGGAGAAGATTATGCTTTTGTTTCTTACTATAAGCTTGATGGAAGTGATTATGGAAATTGCATTGTAGAATGGGATTATAAGACTAAAAAGTTACTAAATTTCAAGATACCCCATACATTCCCTCATTTTCAAACTTCTTGTATTCCTTATAATATTGCAGGTAACAAAAATGCCGTTTGGATCCATGGATGGTGCAATGACAATACTGGATTGATAAAGCTTTATACCAGTGATGGTTCAATACAAGATGAATATAATATAGCAAAAGATTTAAAGAACTTGAGAATGGTGAAATATCTTAATCATTTTCTTGTTATTTATAAAGATTATTCAAAACTTATCGGATATGACCTTCACAATTTATCTGTTTTTGAATTATCTTCTTCTGCATGGTGGATGAGTGTAGCATCTAATTACGTTTTTTGGACTGACGATGGCAAAATATTTTATTATTCTACAAAAACTAAAACAAAGGATATTTTAAATTTTAAAAATTCTGATATTGTCAGAAACGGAAACCATTTTTATATTTCATCAAAAAATGAAATTATGCGATTAGTAGAAAAATAAAATCACTCATACTCCTTTGCAGCCCACAACCTGTCATGAAACCCAACACCCGAGTCAGGTTAACGAAGTTTCCTTTTGGATTTTTATTTTTTCAAACCTGCCGTTGAAAAAAACTGCCTGCAAGAACATAAGTTTCAACTAATTTTACGTTTCTCTACCATGAACCATAAGTTGAGCTATCTATGCCTGCAGCAATATACCGGGTTTACGTTATAGAATTGCGTAAGAAAGTATTTACAGAAAATGCCAGGTTCCGGGCTGCCAATCCGCAATTCAACGGAGTGTTAGAGTGTCTCTATGTAGGCATGACAAGCAAGGATCCCAAAGAACGGTTCACACAACACATAACAGGATACAGAAACAGGAAAGGACACAAACTATCTTCAAACATTGTTCAAAAATATGGCAGTTACCTGCGTCCGAGCCTGTACAATCATTTAGATCTGATGATCCGCACAGAGGCGCTTAAGATGGAGAAACAACTCGCTTTGGAATTGCGAAGGCAGCGCTATGCGGTTTGGTTTAATTGAAATGCAACCCGCAATCCGTTAGTTTAACGAAGTTTCCTGGCGGGTTTTTAATTTTCAATAAACGAAGCCTGCAATTTTTTTTGCGGGCTTTTGTTTTTGGAGGGTTGGGGAAATAAAATTACTTTTGGGTTTATTAAATTAACATTGCTGAGTCCCGCAAACGGAGACTGCAAGAACACAGAAATAAACTACATAGCTCTCAAAAACTCTTCCGATATTTACCGCCTTAATAAAAAATAAAATGAGCATAAACACCAACAGACTTTCCAAAACAATTAATGCAGCCCTCAACGCACAACTTACCAAAGAAGCTCATGCATCACAAATTTATTTATCCTATGGCGCATGGGCTGACAGCGAGGGGTACGGAGGCATTTCAAACTTTCTTTTACGTCATGCGCAGGAAGAACGCAACCACATGACCAAGGTGCTTGAGTATATTTTAAAGCGTGGCGGCAAGGCTTTAATTACAGCCATCCCTGCTCCTCCTGCAAACCCCACCAGCATTTATAATTGTTTCGAAAAAGTTTTTACGCACGAAGTGGATAATACCAAATCCATTTACGCCATTGTAAAACTAAGCCATGACGAAGGTGACTGGGCAACGTGGAATTTTATGCAGTGGTTTGTTAAAGAACAGATAGAAGAAGAAACGCTTGCGCTTAGCCTGCTTGACAAATTAAAAATTGCCGGTGGCGAAAAAGTAAACAGCAATACACTATACTCACTGGACCGCGACCTGGAAAACACCTCTGATGATGCACGGTCTGCGGAGAGTGTAACGGCTGAAAATCCGTAGGGATATACTATCCTTGTTTTGCGCCTCTGTCAGTGTTAACTTTATTAACAAATTAACAGTTATTAACAAAAGAAAAAGTAGCAAAAAGAAAATTCTACATCATCAAGTATTAATCTCTTATAATATGGTTTTGCAAAAGTTAAGGAGGACGAAAGGGAAAAGAGTACCGAAGGGGGTACCGAAAACGGAAACGCTGCAAGGAAGCAAGGGATGTGGAAATAGGATTATTTTTGGGTTCATGAAGTTAACATTGCAGTGTCCCGAAATGGGAGACTCAGAAAAGGACAGAAGATAAAAATTATCGGCAGGCACCCGTTCGCTCAACTGAAAGATGGCAAACAGTTTTTCGGTGTTTTGCTTTTTACCTTTGAGTGCAATTTAATGTTGCCTGATGCTGTTTTAGCAAGCATTACTAATTATTCATTTACATACTTTTACACTTGTGCAACTAACACATGAAGATAAGTTTGCATTCTCAGTCAGCCTCGAAGGAAAACCAACAAGGGCCGAATATGCTTAATTATTTAATAATAGTAACGGCCTGACTGATAGTTGCCGATTTACTACTATGATGTGCTGTCAACATAATAACATAATTTCCAGTATGAGGATATTTATGTTTTACAGGTGAGCCACTACCTGTGGAACCATCTCCGAAATCCCAGAAATAACTATCGGCATCTTTACTGCACGAAGCATCATATTGAATTTCTTCATTCTCTTTAGCAGTCTTTCCTTTATCGACTGTGAAACACGCTTCAGGAGTTTTGGTACAACTTGCTATTAAGATTGTAACACCAAGGAATGCAATTAAATTTACAATTGTTTTTTTCATAAATTTTTATTTTATCTAATCAAGAAAGGGATAATACGGATAGTGAAAAAATAGGTTTCATCAACTAAAAACTTTAATAATCCAGTTGCAGGACCAGGCAGGTTAACGAAGTTTTCTGCCGGGTTTTTAATTTTCAATAAACGAAGCCCGCAATTTTTTTGCGGGCTTTTGTTTTTGGAGGGGTGAGGAAATAGGATTACTTTTCGGTGGAGAAAATCAGTACGTGCAGACACGAACTGAGGCGGAAAAGTTTTTAATTTAATTTAAAAAGACATTCATTAAAATCATTTTATATTTTTAAAAAGTTTATTTTCGTATTTGATTTTTTCAGGGTCTCTTGGCAGAAATCGGAAGTTGTTCCGCCATCGTTAGTGGGAAGATGCCCTCGCCTGTGTCCCCACAGCGAGAAAATCGGAGAAATAATCTTCATTGCCATATAGAATAGTGTTTAAGAAATCCAAATTCATCTGTTTCTGTTTCATAAAATTTAACTGATGAATATTTATAGTTAACTGGTTCATCCGACAAACTTCATTTTTCCGCCATCGTTAGTGGGAAGAGGCCCTCGCCTGTGTCCCCACAGCGAGGAGTTCGGAGAAATAATCTTCATTGCCATATAGAATAGTGTTTAAGAAATCCAAATTCATCTGTATAGTTGTCGTATAAAAATAGACAGTGTTTAATTCCATTTGAAGGGTAAAGGTAATAAAGAATTGGCTGCTATTAATAATGGCAGTGATATGAGGGCTTTGTTTTTTCGATTTCCTCGCTGTGGGGACACAGGCGAGGGCTTTTTGCACTAACGATGGCGGAAACATTGTTCAGAAATATGGCACTTACCTGCGCCCCAGCCTGTACAATCATTTAGATCCGATGACCCGCACCGAGCAGGCATTACCCGAACTCAAACAAATCTGTGAAAAATATCCTTACATGGTAAAAAGTTGGATGACTAACTGGTCGCGGTTATTTGCTTACTTCAAATATCCAAAAGAAATCCGCAGAATTATGTATACTACTAACATGATTGAATCATTCCACAGCCAACTAAGAAAAATTATAAAAACAAAACGCGTATTCTCTACCGACCAATCATTATTAAAACTAATCTGCGTAATATATCAAAACATGAAACAGGGCTGGACAGGACATGTTAACTCATGGAAATTAACTTACTCACAACTGATGATTATCTTTGAAGAACGAATCAAACAAAACTAAGACCTGACACAGTTTATTGAACAGACCCGTTGGATGAACAAACCAATTCCATTTCACCAAGTACCAACGCGTTTTCTTCAACCGCCAACTGCTTTTCATCCTCCTCCAATTGCTTTTTACCTGATGCCAACCCGTTTTCATCAACCGCCAATTGCTTTTCATCAGTTGCCAACCTGTTTTGCTCAGGTGTCAACTGCGTTTAATCAGGAGTCAACACGTTTTCCACGACCTCCAACTGCTTTTCACCGGGTGTCAACCTGCTTTGCTGCCACAGAAACGGGTACTGCTGCCACACCATTTATGATTGCTGTCACAGAAGTATGGTTTGCTGCCACGCTATTTGTGATTGCTGCCACAACAGTTGCACCAAACTGACCGGAAAATGCTTTTCTGACTGCACTATTGACAGGTGAAAGCCCCATATCATCAGGGATTGTTCATGCAAACAATTTAACCCGCACATCATCGCGGAATTTTGTCATTTAAAATTATCGCCTGTCAATAACTTTTCAATTCCTTTTGGCGCACGTAATAGAGAAAAACTATATTTGTGATTCAAGGGTGCGATTTTTGAACGTTATACAATCAGCTGATGAAAAAAAAATGGGTAGTAAAACAGCACGGTGATCAGCGCATCATTGATGATCTTTCAAAGCAGCTTAACATTAACAGCGTATTGTCAGCGCTGCTTGTGCAACGGGGAATTTCCACCTTTGAGGAAGCAAAATCATTTTTTCGCCCCACGTTAACTATGCTTCACGATCCGTTCCTCATGAAGGATATGGACAAGGCAGTTGACCGTATAGACGAAGCCATCCTGAACAAAGAAAAAATTATGATTTATGGCGATTATGATGTGGATGGCACTACAGCCGTTTCGCTGGTGTATCTTTTCTTTAAAGAACGTTATGATCCGATCAGCTTTTATATACCGGACCGCAATATAGAAGGCTACGGAATTTCTTTCAAAGGAATTGATCATTCAAAAGAAAATGGAATTACGCTGATAATTGCTCTCGACTGTGGCATCAAAGCCAACGATAAGGTGGAGTATGCAACTAAGCTGGGCATAGATTTTATTATTTGCGACCATCACCGCCCGGGAGCGGAAATTCCTGCTGCCGTGGCGGTATTGGATCCCAAACGTAACGATTGTTCGTATCCGTTTGATGAACTTTCAGGATGCGGAATAGGTTTTAAATTGTTGCAGGGATATGTACAAAAACACAAACTTGATTTTGCAATTCTTGAACCCTTTCTTGACCTGGTTGCAGTGAGCATTGCGGCTGACATAGTTCCCATAAAAGGTGAAAACCGCATACTTGCTTATTACGGTTTGAAACGGATTAACAGCAGTCCCCGTGCAGGCATACAGGCAATAATTGAAGTGAGCGGATTTAAAAAAGAGCTTACTATCAGTGATGTGGTATTTACAATTGCACCGCGTATTAACGCAGCGGGAAGAATTGAAAGCGGCAACTCCGCTGTGGAATTGCTCATTTCAGGATGTCCTGATTCGGCAAAATTTAAAGGCGATGATATTAATAAACAGAATATCACGCGTAAATCATTGGATCAGAATATTACCGAACAGGCGCTTGCGCTCATTGCACAGGATGATAAATTCTTAAAGCGGAAATCAACCGTGCTGTATGGTCCTGAATGGCATAAAGGGGTCATCGGAATTGTTGCATCGCGGATTATGTCGGAATGGTATTACCGTCCTACTATAATTCTTACCCGCAGCAACGGGCATGTAAGCGGTTCGGCACGAAGCGTAAAAGATTTTGACATTTACAATGCTATTGAATCGTGCAGCGATTTGCTCGAACAGTTTGGCGGACACATGTATGCAGCCGGGCTTACGTTAAAGCCTGAGAATGTGGAAGCTTTCCGCGACCGTTTTGAAGAAGTGGTTGCCGGATCAATTGAAGACCGCATGCTGGTGCGCGAAATTGAAATTGATGCTGAAATAAAACTTTCAGACATCACTCAAAAATTTTATAATATACTGAAACAATTTGCTCCCTTCGGACCGGGAAATATGGCTCCTGTTTTTAAAACAGCAGGTGTAAGCGATACAGGGTTTTCGCGAATGGTAGGAAGTAAAACCCCGCGACATCTTAAATTAGTTTTAAAAGAAAACGGGCATAAAAAAGAAGTTGACGGAATAGCTTTTCAGCTTGGTGAATACTTGAATGAAATTCAGAAAAATCAACCGTTCGACATTTGCTACCACATTGAAGAAAATGTTTTCAGAGACGAAACAAACTTGCAGTTGAATATAAAGGATATTCAGTTTTGATGTGCGAACAGCAATTTTCCAACTTCCAACCTCCACTTCTAATTTCCGGCTTCCTTTTTCTCATCCATCCTTATCCGGTAAACAATTCCTGCCTTGAAAAGCACTCCGTCATTCACATCAAGTTCGTTATAATGGGTTGTGCCGTTTTCACGGACACCTGTACGGTATTTTCTTAAAACAGATTGGCCTGCTTGGAGGTTTAACACAATATTTTTTGTGAGGTAGGTGTCTAAATATATTTTTACATGGTTGTCATCCATTCTTAAAAAGCTATCATCAGCAAAACGGTAAGAATTAATTATAAAGTTTGCCTCAAAACCTGCATAAAAAGTTTTGTTGAATTTATATTCCAGGTTCAGTTGGTTGGGAAATACTCCGAAAATACCCAGTTTTTCAGAAACCTTCCATTCAACTCCAATCAAGGGAACAACAAGAGCCCCGAAATGTTCACTGTTGTAATACACCCCGAATTTATAACTTAATTTTTCATTCTTCTTATACGTGGCTAACACGGCTCCGCCCATTTGGTAATCGTTGCCACTCACATTTTTCATCTCTGTATTAAGTCGCGGAATAGCAACAAAGGCTGTGGACCATTTTTCATTTTTCCATTGTTTAAGATAGGTTAACGACATTCCGATTCCATATAGTTTTTGTTTTGGGTTTTCCCAAAATCGCAGTTCATAATAATCAGCAAACGGGTTAATGATTACATAGTCCTTTTTAACTTTAAATGCAGCCTGAAGGCTGGCTGAAATTAAATTGGTTTTTAATGAATTTTCATTAGAATGATACAACGATTTATTTGGGCTTTGCTGCCAGTAAATGTTGGCAACATCAAAAAATGGCTGAGCATTAGATTGCTTCATCCAAAACAGGAGAACAAAAAGAAAAATGGATGTTGCACTTCTGTTTTTTTTTGCTTTCATCATGGATTATGTTTTTTCAGAATAATGTTTCAGGAATTTATGCTATTCTTTTTTTAAGGGGTTAGACGCAATGTTTTGCTTTCAGTTTGATCAATTATTTTCACCAGAGAATTTTCACAAGGACAATTTTTTCAAATGTGGTTAAAATATTTCTATTTCAAATTATTTTTCTATCTTGCATCAATAAATGTATAAATCTCAAGATCATGAATAAGTTATGGATTGCAATTATTGCACTAATTACAACAAGTATATCCTTACGGGCACAAAATTTTGAAGGGAGTTACCTGATGCATATCGAAAATGTGAAACAGAAGAACACTGCTGATATGCAGCTGACATTTAAAGGTGAAAAATCATGCATGGAGATGATCACCGCTCAAAATGCCGGAAAGTTTAAAACTATCATTGATAAAAAGGAAAAGACCATGACCATTCTTGTCTCAAAGGATGAAACCAATAAGGTGGCAATGGTTCGCAAAATGCCAGATGCTTCAGAAATGGCAAATAAAGAAGGAAAAGAACCTAAAATTACAGTGACTGATGAAGCAAAAACCATTGAAGGGTATAACTGCAAAAAAATAATTGCAGAAAGCGATGACAATACTACAGAAATGTGGGTAACTGAAGAATTGGGTCTCACTTATGCTGACATGGTCGGCATGATGCAAAGCGGAGGAGGCGCTTCATCTAACATGGCAGCGAATATGCACAATTACAAAGATGTAAAAGGCATTCCGCTTGAAATGCACATGAGCAGTAAACTTAAACCCGATGAAAAAACTGTTATAACAATAAAGAATATTAAGAAGGGAAATGTGGACGCTTCCATATTTGATACAACCGGTTACCAGTTTATGGATATGAGCAAGATGGGAGCCGGCAAATAAATTTTTCAGTCAAAGAATTCTGAAATTAAAGTTAAAATATATGAGGCATCTCTGAGTATCTCTAAAAACAACAGGGGATTTTATTTTTTTTCAGAGATTCTTTTTTCTTATCCCGATGATTTTTATATCCCGTGAATTTTAATTTTTTTTTTTGGGTTCTTTATAAATTCACTCCATATTCTTTTTAAATTCTTTGGTAACTGTAAGTATATGCTTTTGTATTTTTGACAATTATTGTTTTTCATTTCATACCTTTTAAAAAGTTACCTCGTGAAGTTTTCTCTGATGCGTTTAAGGTTTCTTGCCATTATCTTTTTCGTGATGATGTATGCCTTATTTTTCATTTACAAAATCACGATGTATAGTTTATTTTATTACCAGCATGATATGTTCAGTGTAATAAGTTCAGGCTGCGGCTGGATTTACGGGCATCCGCTGTGGTGGGATAACAGGTATGGGGTAACTCCGGCAATTCATTTTTCATTTATTGCACCCCTGCTTTCGCCTTTTATTATTTTAATGGGAGGAAAAGGTTTGTTCCTTGTTCACGCTTTGATTTATTTCATGGCTTTCTATTGGGCGCTGCAAGGAAGCAGTGATCAAAACATTCTGAAAAAAAGAATAGCAGTGGTATTCGTTTTTTTTATAAGCCCTTATGCATTGTGGCTGTTTGACGATCCGTTTTTTGGTTGGCACATTGAATTGCTTTTTCTGCCTTTTTCTGTTTTTTTCGTTCTTGCTTTAATTTCAAAAAAAAGTTGGCTTGCAGTAGTGTGTGCCCTGCCTCTTGTTTTTACAAAAGAAGATGGCTGTGTAATTGCCTGCTGCATTCATCTTCTTTATGCTTTATCCGAAAATACGCAGCAACAAATAAAATGGAAACAATTATTTAAAATTACATCCGCCTGGCTGGTAGTTTTTATTATTTGCCTGTTCATTATAAAGTTTTTTAATGACTTTAAACCCACTCGCGTGGAAACCACATTCAACGAATTTTATCATGATGAGTCGTTGTTCAATGCAGCTTATTTCAGAAAAATTATATGGCAAATTCTGGTGATGCTTCTTCCTTTATTTTTAATAAGTTTTTTCATTCTTAACAATAATAATTTTTTTAAACTGATTTTATTCATCATTCCGGTTTTAATTATAGGAATTATTTCAGGTTTGTGGTATTCAGGAAATGCATACTTCAGCGTTTCATGGGTTCCCCGTTTCGTAGAAATAATGGGTTTGATGCTTGCCGGTATTTTTATTTTTTTGAATAAGCAACTTTACATAGAATCATTCAAAAAGAAAATTCCGACACAGATATTAGTAATAACCGTCATTATGCTTCAGGTCATTTCATTAAATATGGCCCGGGATTATAAATTGTTGACCGAAATAAGAAAAGCGTACGCAAATACTCTTTACTCAACTGTAACACCTGCTGATGCAGGAATTATAAGATGTATTGCAGCAAGAACACCGAATCATTTTAATGTGGCTGTTCCTTTTGAATATTTCAGTTTATTTGATAAGAACGACTTGACATGGTTTGATCATCCCGAAAATGCTCCGCAAAAAAATCCCGACCTGGTTATTCTTGAAGATACATCAAAGTTCGGTGAATACAAATTTGATTACGGAGATTATCAATCAGAGAAAAAAGGAAAGTTTTATATCCTGGTAAAAAAAGATCGATTGCTTTTAGATAACCATTGCAATTGAATAACTAATTCGTAAATTCGTATAAATTCGTTATGCGTATATTAATGTGCTTCCAGCCAGTTCATCCCGGATCCAACACTGACATCAATAGGGACTTTTAGAGGGAGAGCATGTTTCATTCTATCCTCAACGAGCTTTTTCACATCGCTAAGTTCATCTATAAAAACATCGAACACCAATTCATCATGCACCTGCAAAAGCATTTTTGAACGCAGGTTCTTTTTTATTAAATCGTTATGAATATTAATCATTGCAATTTTAATCATATCGGCTGCAGAACCTTGTATAGGTGCATTGATAGCATTGCGTTCTGCAAAACCTCTGACAGTTGCATTGGCAGAATTAATATCGCGTAAATATCTTCTTCTTCCGAGAACCGTTTCTACATAACCATTCTTTCGGGCTTTCTCAATACTTTCATCCATATATTCTTTTATATCAGGATATTGTTTGAAATAATTTTCAATAATTCCCTTTGCTTCAGTGCGCGAAATGTTGAGCCTTTCTGCCAAACCGAATGCAGAGATGCCGTAAATGATCCCGAAATTTACCATTTTGGCATTGCGCCTCATGTCGCCTGTGACATCTTTACTTTCCACACCATATACTTTTGCCGCAGTGGTTGCATGAATATCTTCACCGCTTTTAAAAGCAGCAATCATTCCTTTATCACCACTTAACTCTGCAATGATGCGTAATTCTATTTGTGAATAATCTGCAGATAGTAAAGTAAATTGTTCGTTGCGCGGAATAAATGCTTTTCGAATTTCTCTTCCGCGTTCAGTTCGGATAGGAATGTTTTGCAGGTTTGGATTATCGGAACTTAATCTTCCGGTTACAGCCACCACCTGGTTATATGAAGTATGGATTCTTCCGGTTCTCGGATTAACCATTAAAGGCAAGGAATCCACATAGGTATTTTTTAATTTTACTAATTCACGGTAATCAAGAATTTTTTTAATGATGGGATGTTTGCTTTCAATTTTGCTCAGCACATCTTCAGCGGTGGAGTATTGCCCCGTTTTTGTTTTAGGAGGTTTGTCCATTATCTTCAGCACTTCAAATAAAATTTCTCCAACCTGCTTCGGAGAAGAAACATTAAATTTGGTTCCCGCGAGTTTCTGAATTTCATCTTCGACTACGACTATATCTTTTTCTAATGTTTTAGATAAATCATGTAATGCATCTTTATCTAATTTTACACCCTCCGCTTCCATAGTAGCAAGTACAGGTATCAGCGGAATTTCAACTTCATCAAAAAGCTTTTTTACTCCTGATTCGTTCAAAAGCGGTTCTAATTTTTCTTTTAGCTGCAATGTAATATCTGCATCTTCTGCCGCATATTCCGAAATTTTTTCCACCGGCACATCACGCATGCTTAGCTGATCTTTTCCTTTTTTACCAATGAGCGCTTCAATAGAAACTGGAGAATAGTTTAAATAATTTTCAGACATCACATCCATGTTGTGACGCATATCGGGTTGTATGAGAAAATGCGCAATCATGGTATCAAATAATTTTCCTTTGATTTCAATGTCGTACCATTTCATTACTGCCATATCATATTTTAGATTCTGCCCGATCTTATCAATCTTTTCATCTTCGAGAACTTTCTTAAACTCGTTCACTATTTTATGCGCATCATCATAATTTGCAGGAATCGGAATATAGTACGCCTCGCGGGGAGCAAATGAAAACGACATTCCAACTAACTCTGCAAGATTTACATCCAGCCCGGTTGTCTCTGTATCAAAACAAATTTGTTTTTGTTTGTTTAATTCTGCAACTAATATTTTTATTTTTTCAGAAGTGTCAACAATATTATAGGTGTGTTGCACGGTTTCAATAGTAGAAAAGGTTTTCGGAGGTTCTTCGGTTATTGTTTCTTCTTCATCAGGATCAAAATTTCCAAACAATCCCTGTTGAGCAGATGTTGCCGGTTTTGGTTTTCCGTTAGAAGTGGGTGCAGAAAACAAATCTGCATTCTGAATATTTTCATTTGATTTTCTTTCGCCTCCGAAAACCTGGTCTGCCAGCCTCCTGAATTCGAGCTCTGCAAAAAGTTCTTTCAATGCATCTTTATTCGGTTCTTTTAACTCTAATTGTTTTTCGTCAAACACAACCGGAACATCAATAATTATTGTGGCTAATCTTTTTGACTGAAATGCAAGTTCCTTATTGTTCTCTACTTTTTCTCTCAGCTTTCCTTTCAGCTCCTCTGTGTGTTCGTAAAGATTTTCCATGCTTCCGAATTGTTTCACCAATGCAATAGCGGTCTTCTCCCCGACTCCAGGGATACCGGGAATATTGTCAACACTGTCACCCATCAATCCAAGAATGTCAATAACCTGATCAACGCGTTCAATATCCCATCGCTTGCACACTTCTGCAATACCGAGAATTTCTGAATTACCTCCTCCCCGTGGCGGTTTAAAAATAAAAGTATGTTCATCCACGAGTTGACCGTAATCCTTATCAGGTGTCATCATGTAAGTGTCAAATCCTTTCTGCTCAGCTTGCTTTGCAAACGTTCCGATGATGTCATCAGCCTCATAACCGTCAGATGATATAACCGGGATGTTAAATGCCTCAACAAGTCTTATTACATAAGGAATTGCCATCGCAAGGTCTTCGGGAATTTCCTGGCGGTTGGCTTTATAATCACTAAATTCTACATGGCGAGAAGTTGGCGCTTCGGTGTCGAATACAACTGCAATGTGCGTAGGTTGCTGTTTTTTTAATACTTCCAGCAATGTAGTTGCAAATCCGAAAATTGCTGATGTGTTTTGTCCTTTAGAATTTATCCTGTGATTATTGCTAAATGCAAAATAGGCACGATAGATTAATGCCATTGCATCGAGAAGAAAAAGTTTTTTCGGTTGTGACATAATTTATTTTTTCAATTTGATTAATGCGTTTCTGATTTTTTCAATTGCAAATTTAATTTCTTCTTCGGTAGTAAATCTACCCAGGCTGAATCTGATTGAAGAATGTGCAAGATCATTACTCAATCCCATTGCGTTTAAAACATGAGATGGGTTCATACTTGCAGAGGTGCATGCAGATCCGGTTGCAACAGCAATATCTTTTATTTCAGGAATTAAGGCGCTGCTGTCAATTCCTGCAAATGAAATATTTGTTGTGTTATGTAAACGGTTTCGTATGCTTCCGTTAATAAATGCATTTCCTGCTTCCGTCAATGATTGTTCAAAGAATGTCCTTAGCTGTGAAATCCGTTCACTTTCTTCCCAAATTTTTTTTGAAGCCAGTTCACAGGCTTCACCCAAACCAACAATTGCCGGGACATTTAATGTACCCGAACGAAATCCCCTCTCATGTCCCCCGCCATGAATAAGTGGTGCCGGTTTTACTCTCGGGTTTTTTCTCCTGATATATAAGGCACCAATTCCTTTAGGTCCGTAAAACTTATGGGCAGAAATGCACATCAGGTCAATTTGATTTTCGTTTATATCAATTCTCACTTTTCCGGCAGCCTGTGTTGCATCACAAAAAAAAATAATGTTTTTCTCTTTGCATATTTTTACTATTTCTGCAATTGGTTGAATCACTCCCGTTTCATTATTGGCAAACATAACCGAAACTAAAATAGTTGATGGAGTTATTGAATCTTTAAGTTGATTTAAATCAATTAATCCTTCACGGTCAACATCAAGATAAGTAATTGATGCTCCTTTTGTTTCAAGATATGCACAGGTATCAAGCACAGCTTTGTGCTCTGTTTTAACAGTGATGATTTGATTTCCTTTTGTTAAATAATTTTCAAAAATGCCCTTCAAACCAAAATTAATAGCCTCGGTTGATCCTGAAGTAAAGATGATTTCATTTTTTTCTGAATTAATAAAGGTTGCAATTTGCTCACGCGCATGTTCTACTGCTTCTTCCGCAATCCAACCGAATGAATGGTTTTTGCTTCCTGCATTGCCAAATTTCTCAGAAAAATAAGGAAGCATTTTTTCCAGCACCAGCGGATCAACCGGAGTTGTGGAATTATAATCAAGATAAATTGGAAGCTTCAACATTGAAAAACTTTAATTATTAAACTTTACACATCAAACTTTAATTCTATTTTTGGTCTAAGATAAAAAATATGCACGACACGGGTTCACATCATCATCCGCACACTGAACAACATTTTACTCAATCGGATTTAATCAGGGACATAGTCATCGGTATGGCTGACGGGCTTACGGTTCCTTTTGCATTGGCAGCCGGTTTAAGCGGAGCCGTGGATTCTAATGCCATTATAATAACTGCAGGCATAGCCGAAATTGCCGCAGGTTCCATTGCTATGGGATTGGGTGGTTATCTTGCCGGAAGAACAGAAATTGAACATTATGATTCGGAATTAAAACGTGAATATTATGAAGTAAAAAATTTTTATGAAAAAGAAAAAGAGGAAGTGCGGGAAGTGTTTGCACAATATGGTTTTTCTGTACCCACTCAAAAATTACTTGCTGATGAACTTGCAAAAGACGAAAACAAATGGGTGGAATTTATGATGAAATATGAATTGGGTCTTGATAAACCGGACAGCAAACGTGCCAGACAAAGCGCTTTGAATATTGGCCTGGCTTACATTGTTGGAGGAATTGTTCCATTGAGTGCCTATTTTTTTACTTCAACTCCGCATGATGGATTGTTGTATTCTTCGTTCATTACCATTTTATGTCTTTTAACATTTGGTTACTTCAAATCAAAATTTACCGGGCAGCCTCCCGTTAGTGGGGCTTTAAAAACTACAGGGATAGGTGTGGTCGCTGCAATTGCTGCGTATTCAATTGCGAAAATCTTTCAATAAATTATTTTATCAATAGAAAGAGCTTCTGAAAATTCAAAAGCTCTTTACTAACCTAACCCAAGAAATATTTTTTTTATTTTAGGACCTGTATTTTTTTTCTGATAATACCTTTAGCGGATTCAATGGATATCATATAGACTCCGCTCGAAAGTTCTTCTGTAGAAATCACATTGTTGCCCGGATAGACTAATGATGTTAATGTTAATTTTCCACTGAAATCATATAGCTTCACGAGGGAAGTACTTAACTCTTTTGACAGTTCCATATTGAAATTATCTTTAGAAGGTGTGGGATAAATTTTTACAAGCAGTGATAATTCATTTCCGCTTTCTTCATACAAACTTATCTTTTCAGAATTCGTTTCCTCTGTTTCATTATCATCATTAAATGTAAAGCTTGAACTATTAATTCTTGATAATACGGAAGCAGGAATAGTAGTCTTGCTGATCCCGGGTCCGTTATAGCTGACCGTTAGAATTTCCTGACCGGCTGCTTCAAAATATTTTACAATTATTTTATGCTTGCCCGCTCTCAATGCGATCTGTCCGGAAGTTTCAGCGTTGGCATGCAATCCGTCATTATCAACAACCAATGCATTATCAATTGTCAGATTGCTTCCGTCATCAGAAGAAGTATAAAAAGTATAAATTCCGTCAGACGGTACAGTAATATAACCCGAAAACCTGAATGCAAAATTGTCATTTTGTGTTCGTGGTGAAAGATCGAAGGCTAATTCATTTCCGGTTAATGCCGGTGTCAGTGTTGTAAAATCAGGAAGTAAAATCCATGCTCCTGTATAGAATTTATAATCAATTCCGCTTACAGTATTGGCCGGGGTGACCGCAGCGTGATATACTACGGAGAAATTCGCTGTGTAAGTCACATTGTTTACCGGAGTTGAAAAAGTTTTCGTTCTCTTTCCTCCTTGGGACCAACTAACATAATTATAATTAAGCGCATTGTTAATTGTAACAGAAGATGAAACACTTATCGTGCGAAGCATTCCTTCTACACCTATAAAAGTATAAGGAGTTGCAAAAGGCTGACCGTCTAATGTAACCTGTAAACCCTGTGGGTTGGTATTTAAAATAATAGTGGATGTTCTTGGTATAATATCACGGTAAGAAGAATCTTTTGCTCCTTGTGAATCTGTAACTATTAAATAAAGACGGTAGAAAACATTTGGTGAAGTTTCACCGGAGTTGGGAATGGTAAACGAACCGCTGGTGACAGCAGAAGATACTGAAGGACCAGGATGTATATGAGTATTATGATGAAATTCCACCAGCCATTTATAAGCGCTTGCAGCAAGAGTTCCGTCTTCGGGATCGTTTGCGGAACCTGAAAAATTAATTATGCTACCACCGGCATAAGTAGTGCCTGCTAAGGGAGTGTTGATGGAACCTGAAGGAGGTGAATTGGTAGTTGTAACAATTAGCGTTGCTGAATTACTGGTAATGTTTCCGGCAGTATTGCTGACATACACTGAATAATTTCCAGCGTGTGATAGCATTGCTGATGAAATAGAATAAATAGAATTTGTTGCTCCGCTAATATTAGTTCCGTTCTTTTTCCACTGATAACTAAAAGGAGAAGTGCCAGAAACCGAAACTGTGAATGAGGCGGCATTACCCTGTGAAACAGTAATGCTTTGCGGCTGCTGTGTAATTGAAGGAGCAGCAACATTATTATAAATAATTTTATAAAGTGCACTGTTATTTCTCGAAAGAAAATAAATATTGCCGTCTGTTCCGGTCGTTATACCTACAGGAGAGCCGGGAATGCCCGTTGCAAAATTGGAACGTGACCATGTGCTTCCATTAAAAACAAGTTTGTCAATCCAATTGCCGCAATAATCAAGGAAAAAATAATTTCCTATATAGCCGGCAGGATAATTAGTGGATGAAGGGTTAAAAAATGCTCCGCCCGTAATGGCACATCCTAATGCGCTTCCGGTTCCGTGCTGATAACTATAAACAGGATTCGTAAAAGCTGGGTTCGAGCTAATTCCTTCTGCGGTGGGCCACCCAAAATTTAAATTTCCTGTACTTACCTCATCTATTTCTTCCCATGTACTTTGCCCTACATCATTCACAAATAATTTCCCTGTTCCGGGTTGAATTGCCAAAGTAAATGGATTGCGGAGACCATAACTCCAGAGCCTCATCTTTTGTGCTGACCCTGAAGTATAAGGATTCCCGGAAGGCACTGAGCCGTCCGAATTAATTCTAATGATTTTCCCGAGATAAGTGTCTAAATTCTGAGCATTTGCGGTATTAGCATTTTCTCCGATTCCAACATACAGTTTTCCATCAGCTCCAAAACTCATGGTTCCACCGTTGTGATTTGTTGCACTGCTCAATGGATCAAGGTTAAGTACTACAACTTCACTGCCGGGAACGACCACATCGCCATTTGCAACAAAACGACTGATACGATTATTTGCTCCAGAAGAAATTGTATAATAAAGGTAGATAAAATTATTAGTTGTAAACGAGGGATCGAAAGCAATGCCAAGCAAGCCCCGCTCACCACTTGAATTTACGCTTAAAGAAATAAAGGGAGTTGCTAACAGGGTTCCGTTTTTTACAATACGGAGTTCCCCTGTTTGCTGAGCAACAAAAATTCTTCCGTCAGGAGCGACTCCCATCGTGGTCGGATTGGAAATACCTGCTGTAACCTGCACCTGGCTAAATGCTGCCGGAAACGTTTGAGCTTTCGAAATAAAGGATAATAATAAATAAACAAGAAGGCTGATTATAAATACCTCGAAGCCTGCAGATGAGATAAAACTTTTTGACTGACGGTGAGCTGAAATTCCTTTGCTCAATCCTGATTGATTTAAAGAATAATTTTTGTTCATAATTGGTTTTTTTATTAATTTAATTGGTTGAAAAGAATAAATAAGATATAAAAGATATATGCCATTAAGTAAAGGGGTTTTGATTTCTCAAAAGTAAATTTGTTAATTGTGTAAGTCGTTACACAATTCCGGATTTAAGTTACATGATTCAAAGATTTTCAATCGTTATTTTTTATTTATGGGATTAAAATTTAAAATCAGGGTTGCGTTATATAAAATGCACATAGAAAATAGAAAGAGCCTCTGAAAATTCAGAAGCTCTTTGCTAACCTAACCCAAGATTTTTTTTTCCTGATCCGCATTTTTCTCAACGTTTCCTTTTTGGATTCGATCGTTAATGTGAAAATTTCATGTTAGCCGGATCAGATATTCCGCCTGTGAGCTGCACCTTGTCGAATGATGCAGGGTAAGTTTGTCCTTCACTTATAAAAGAAAATAATAATAATCCCAAAAGGAATATTACATAAAACCAAATTTCAGTTGACGAAGTAAAAATTTTGAAATGGCGTTGCGTTGAATTTTCTTCCTTGGATTCATGGTGATTTACTAAATAGTTTTTGCTCATAATTGGTTATTTTTTTAGATAATAAATAATTTAATCGGTTAAAATTTGTATGATTAAAAAGCTTCATACGGAAAAATAAAAGTTGGTTTTAATGCCTCAAAAGTAAAACATATAATTTAGTAAAACAAGTTTTACCATGAAAAATATAATGTTCACCACGAAAAAATGGTTGTTCACCTATCATTTTCTAAAAACGAAACTTGAACAAAACGATAAGTCGTGATAACTGTAAGCTCTAAATTTAAAACTTAATTACCTGTCTGCCCCCAATTTTGAAAACTTGAGAGGATTTGAATTAGCTGTGTCATACGCTTTCCTTTTATTAAAAATATCGCAGGCTACATAGATCGCTTCGCGAAATGAACTTTCAGAGGCTATATTTTTTCCGGCAATATCATATGCGACTCCATGGTCGGGCGAAGTACGCACTACGGGTAATCCTGCGGTAAAATTTACTCCGGATGTAAACGATAAAGTTTTGAATGGAACTAACCCCTGGTCGTGATACATGGCAAGTATCGCATCAAATTTTTTGAAAGTGGATGATCCGAAAAAGCCATCAGCAGAATAGGTGCCTATTGCCAGAATGCCATCATCATAAGCTTTCTTAATAGCAGGATTAATAATTTCCTCTTCTTCTTTTCCGATCAATCCATTATCTCCTGCATGAGGATTTAAAGAAAGCACAGCAATTCTTGGTTTGCGGATTCCGAAATCGCGCTTCAATGACTGGTTCATGATTCCAAGCTTGGCAATTATTTTATCGGCAGTTATTTCAGAGGCAACATTTTTTAAAGGAATATGCCCTGTTACAAATGAAACATGCAAATTTTCGTTTACCATCATCATGAGGTAATTATTAGCATTGAAAAATGTACCGAGGTATTCTGTATGTCCCGCAAAATTAAATCCTTCCTGCTGAATGGTTTTTTTATCAATAGGCGCTGTAACGAGCACATCAATTTTCTTTTCCGCTAAATCTTTGCATCCAGCTTCCAGTGATTTGAAAGCATATTTTCCTCCTGTCTCTGAAGGTTTTCCTAACTCAATTTTTACTTCTTCTTCCCAGCAATTAATAAGATTTACTTTTTTAGAGTTTATTTCACTGTGATAACGAATGGTGCTGTAATTAAATTCATTAATTCCAAGCGCTTTGCGGTGAAAGGATAGTACTTTTGATGAGCCGTATATGATAGGAGTACAAACCTGGAGCATTACAGGATCTGAAAAAGTTTTCAAAATAACTTCCAAGCCTATTCCGTTGGGATCACCAATGGTAATGCCAACTTTTATTTTGTATTCTGTTTCCTGCATGAATTAGTTTTCTGTAATCAGTATGTTATTCGGATGATTAATTGAGTGGATTTACTTATTTTGATGATTTATTTTTAAAAAAATCGAACATGAAACGAACCCCGATGCCGGTAGCATTTTTTCCGCGGTAGCTATCAGTGGATTTTACAAATGCCGGACCGGCAATGTCAAAGTGCATATAAGGATAGTTCACAAATTTATTGAGGAACCTTCCGGCAGTGATGGCTCCCGCTGAAGGGCCGCCTACATTTTTCATGTCGGCAATGTCTGATTTGATAAGTTCATCGTACTCTTCCCAGAAAGGAAATTCAACTAACCGTTCGTAAACATGGTTGGCGCTGTCATTCAATTCTTTTTTGGTGCGGCTGTCAACAGTGCCCATGCTTACGATCCCATATTGTCCAATTGCAACGGAAGCCGCACCGGTAAGTGTTGAAAATTCCATTACTAATTCAGGATCGTATTGTTTTGCATAGTGTAAAGCATCGGCAAGAATCATTCTTCCTTCAGCATCGGTGTTAAGCACTTCAACAGTTAATCCACTGTACATGGTTACCACATCGCCCGGAGTATAAGCATTGCCATCGGGACGGTTATCAGTTGCCGGAACCAAACCTATTACATGAATTGGCAGCTTTGCTTTTGCAATTGCATATAATGTGGCACCTACAATGGCTCCTCCTGCCATGTCGCATTTCATATAATCCATTGAGTTCAAGGTAGGCTTCAGGCTAAGTCCGCCCGTGTCATACACCACCCCTTTTCCAACGAGCACATAAGGTTTTTTATTTATTTTCCTGTTGGGCTTGTATTCCATCACAGTGAAAGTAGGTGGTTCGATGCTGCCTTGATTTACAGCAAGCAAACCTCCCATTTTCATGGACTGTATTTTTGATTTGTTAAAAACTTCTGTGGTGAACCCGGCATCTTTTCCGAGAGCCTGAAATTCTTTTGCAAGTTGAGTTGCGGTTAAAAATGATTGCGGTTCATTAACAAGATTGCGTGTAAGACAGGTGGCTTCACAAACAACATTGAGCAGCGAAATATCTTTGTCAGAAATTTTTTTGCTTGCAATTTTTATTTCACTCAAAGTGTTTGCATCCTTCTCTTTATCTTTTTTGTATTTAAGAAACTGGTAATTGCCAAGGCACATTCCTTCTGCGAATGCTAACAATTCATCCGTTAAATTTTCATCCATCAGCGTCACACTTTTGGCCTTTCTTTTATTGAGAACAGCTGCAACCTTATCGCCTGCTTTACGAGACAATTCAAGCACTTTGTTTTTATCAGCATTTTTATCAACTACATAAAGTATGATCACTCTTTTGTATTGATTTACTAAAACCTGCTTTGATTCATTTGCGAGTTCTTCTTTTACATAATCCGCTTCAGCAGTTGTAAGAAAAGAAGTGTTGAACTTTTTGATGTCTTTCGTAAAAATGACAAGGTGATCGTTTTCTGTAACTGATTTTGCCCTGCTGAATGATGTGTTCATTTATGTCTTAATTTTGAGGGGTTGAAATTACTAAAAAGTTTAGAGTTTAAAGTTTAGAGTTTAAAGTTTCCCGATGAAAATCGGTATAAATGAGGTAAATGAATAAAAATTCACTGTTAAATAAAGCATTGCAATTTGATTTTCTTTCGAAGGAAGAGGGAACTTTTCTTTTTAAAAATGCAGGAACAAGCGAGTTAGTTTTTGTGGCGAATGAATTGAGAAAAATTCAGAAGCCTGACGGGAAAGTTACCTGGATCATTGATCGGAATGTAAATACTACTAATGTGTGTATTGCTAATTGCAAGTTTTGTAATTTTTACCGTATTCCCGGCCATCCTGAATCTTATATTACCACGATGGACCAGTACAAATTAAAAATTGAAGAAACTTTTCGTCTTGGTGGAGATCAATTGCTTTTGCAGGGAGGTCATCATCCTGAATTAGGATTGAAATTTTATACTAATTTGTTTCGTGAGTTAAAGTCGTTATACCCGAAGTTGAAATTACATTCGCTTGGTCCGCCTGAGGTGGCGCATATCTGTAAATTGGAAAAGATGTCGCATACTGCTGTGCTTACTGAATTAAAAGCTGCCGGGTTGGATTCCTTACCCGGTGCAGGAGCTGAAATTTTGAACGACCGTGTGCGCAGAATGATTTCTAAAGGAAAATGTTCAGGCAAAGAATGGTTAGATATTATGCGGGCTGCTCATCAGTTGCATATTACTACTTCGGCTACGATGATGTTCGGGCATGTGGAAACTATTGAGGAGCGTTTCGAACATTTGGTTTGGATTCGTGAAGTTCAAAATGAAAAACCTGCTGATGCAAAAGGTTTTGTTGCGTTTATTCCCTGGACATTCCAGGATGCCGATACGATTCTTTTAAAAATAAAAGGAATACACAACCACGTTAGCGCAGATGAATACATCCGAATGATTGCCATGAGCCGTATTATGCTGCCGAATATTAAAAATATCCAGGCTTCATGGCTGACTGTTGGAAAAGCTGCCGCGCAAATGTGCTTACATGCAGGAGCGAATGATTTCGGAAGTATTATGATTGAAGAAAATGTAGTGAGCGCTGCAGGCGCCCCTCACCGCTTTACTTCTGACGGCATTCAGGAAGCAATTCGTGAAGCGGGTTTTGAACCGCAGCTTCGGACACAGCAATATGAATACAGGGAATTACCGGAAGTGATGGAACAGCAGGTGATTGAGTATTGAAGTTGAATGTTAAAATAATTTATTTTTGTACTTCTGTAATCTTAAATAATTATGACAACCACAAAGCTCAAAAGCGATTTGTTCAGGTTTATTGAGGAAATCAATGATAAAAATATTCTTACAGCCCTTCGCAATGTACTTGTAGCAAAAGCACCATTAGGTAAGAAAGACTTCTGGGATGATTTAACCGAAAAAGAAAAAAAAGAAATTCTTCAGGGTATTCAAGAAATTGACAAAGGGCAGTTTCATTCGTTCAAAGAAGTTATTGCCAAGCATAAGAAAAAATGACCCGCGAAGTTATTTTATCTTCTATAGCAAAGAAAAAATTAGAACTGTTATTTGACTATCTTGAAAAAGAATTTTCTGAAAAAACAAAGCTTGGTTTCATTTCCAAATTAGAAAAAACAGTCGGCCGAATTACTCAATATCCTGAAAGTTTTCCGAAATCATCAAAAGAAAAATCTGTTTACCGGTGTGTTATCAATCGTTATACAGTGATGTTTTATCGTTTTAATAAAGAACGAATTGAAATTCTGACATTTTTTGATAACAGGATGGATCCGGCTAAATCACCGTACTAAAAAGAAAGGATAACTCTATTTTTGAGATTTGAAATTGCTTACAGCAAAATCATTTTTTTATTTACTTTCCCATTTTCTGTTTTCAGTTCAATGGTATAAATTCCTTTTGAAAAGGAGGAGAGGTTTATTTCTTCTGAATATTTTCCTTTGAAGTTACTGAGGGGTTTTTCGATCGATGATTTTCCAAGAGCATCTTTTATACTGATGGTGACATTTTCTTCTTCGAAAGAAGAAAAATTTATTTGAAATATCCCGTTATGTGAAGGATTTGGATAAACGGTAAAATCAGCAACTGAGCTGTTTATATTTTCAATGCCAACAGTGCTGTAGGTATATCCTTCAGAATAATTTCCATCACCTGTCACATTATGCACAGCAAGCACCTGGTAGGTTCCGCCTGTTACGGGTGCATAGGTTTGAGCAGTTGCACCGGATATTGCTAAGCGATTGAGAAACCACTGATAAGAATAATTTCCTGTGGTCATACAAGTAAACTGACCTCCGCCATAGGTTACTAACGGTGCGGGTGTGTTTGGCAAGACGGTTATGGTAATGGTTGCATTTGATATTCCGTTTGCCTGACAATAATCATCCTGGGCTTTTAATATAAAATAATATTTATTGCCAAGATAAACGCAATTGTAATTTAACCCGAGGTGGGCGGTGGTGGTTGTCCAGTGAAAATTGAGAAATGCATAATAAGGCGCGCTTACCGGAGGAGGGGGAGTCAAAGTTGCACAGGGAGAAATTAAACATCCTGAAGAAGTGCTTGTAAATCCTGCTCCATATTGTTGTCCAGAAGCATTTATTGTTATGTTTTGGAATGAACTGGGAGGATGAATATCCGGATCGCTTGCAGGGAAAAGAAAATTTATTGTATCGCCTGCATGAACGGTTTTATCATACAATTGGTAGGGTACGCCTGCTGAATCGGGAAACGGAGGACTAATAACCGGGGGATAATTTAACGGATTACCTGCCACAGGAATAGTGCAGCCGCTGATAAGCACCACATTAATTTCCCGGTAAATTTCAGCCACTTTAGTTCCGCATTTGTAAGCATCCACTTCAATTACGGTTGCGTAATATCCTCCCAAAGAAGAATTAAATGCAATTTGTCCTGAGTGCCCGTCTAAAGTCGGGCTGCCCGGAACCTGACTGGTAATGGAATAAGGAGCACTGAAAGGAATATACGGTGTCCATGGGTAAGGAACATTATCAATTGGCGCTGCCCAACTGTAATTAAGCGAATCTGCCTCGGGATCTATTGCAAGATGATTGTATGTAAATGGGTAACCGGTGCAGATGATTACCGAAGGCTTTTCGGCAAAAGCCGGGGAGTTATCTGAACACAATCCCGAAGCTTGCCCTGAAAAAGGAAACATTTTTGCTCTTAAAGCAAAACCTAAACTTCCGCCATTACTGATATTAGCAAGTGATGCACTCCGGCAGCAATCGCCCCACCAGAATGCCCATCCACCTGCGGGAGGAACTCCGGTTAAAACAGTTGGTGCTGATGCAAAAATATATTCTTCGACAGCTCCTGCAGTAGCACCGGATGCGCCTACACAGGTTGGGCACGGTGCATTGCCTGTACCTGCACTTCCGTCAGGGCTGATGTCGGTTTGTGAAACAAGTGGCATTGCAATGGTGGGAACTCCGGCTACATTTGTTGATAAGCTTAATGGTCCGCTCGGTCCCGGAATACCATTACAATCCCTGTAAAATTTTAATTGGAAAATATAATTTCCTGTTCCGTCACACGTCCAGGTAATTTCACCTCCCATGCCATGGCTGGCGAAGGTTGAGTAAGAACTTAAAATGACAATCAGGAATAGTATGGCTTTTTTCATGAGAAATTATTTTGAACAAATATATGTATAATTAGGGGTTGCTGATTAAGTCACAATCCTTTATCCTGCTTATTTTATAGGCAATTTTTATCTTTATAAATGCAAAGGTTTTTGGTAGATAGCTTTAAAAACCTTGCACCAAATTTTTATTAATGTGACCTTATTGACTATCAACTTTTTTTACCTTAGTAGAAAACAAGCGCACACTTAACTCAACCTTATTACCTCTATTTTGCTGAACCATGATGATAAGCTAATAAGGTTTGCACTGGAGGGGGATTAGCTTTTCTACTAGGGTTGGATTACTAATTTATTGTATAACTTGACTTAATCAGCAGCCCCTAATTAAGAAAGTGTGAAAGTGAGATAAGCAAACCAATGAATTTTATTCCCACGCTCTCACTTTCCCACTTTCCAGTTTTCCCACTTTCAATTTTATTTCATCTTGCCAGTGATTAAAATTCTTTTACCTTTGCACCTCTTAAAAAAAATCAGGGCCCGTTCGTCTAGGGGTTAGGACATCTCCCTTTCACGGAGGAAACACGAGTTCGATTCTCGTACGGGCTACTAATAATTTAATTAAATCCTTGTAATTTAAATAATTACAAGGATTTTTTATTTATACGGATAGAAAACTGGATATGGTTTTAAATTAATTAAGGATGTTAATTACTTTTACTTTCGCTCAGGCAACAGGGTGCTGAGACACCAACAAGCCTTTTGATCCGCACACTTTCTTTCCGCTATATGATACTTCCGGTGTGAAATTTAAAAGGGAGTGATCACTTCTTCAAGTTTCCAATACACATGAAACAAGCATTAAAAACTAAACAATCGGTTTTTTATGCAGCTGTATTTGTTGAACTTTCGCATTTAAAGAATGAAATTGAAAATAGGATATCAGGAATAAAAGATTTACAGGTTCCATTTACTGAACATCTGTATTACTATCACCACTTTGCCGGAAAATTTTCTTTAAAGAATATTCTGCATGTACTATGTCCTGATTTCTCGGGATATGAAAATCTTAAAATTCAGAACGGAACTATGTAGATGCAGAAATATGAGAGTTTGAATAAGTTTTTTGTAAATGAGCAGATTGAAACTAAAAAAGCGCTGATAGATTATTGCAATACGGATACCTATGCAATGGTAAAGATTTTAAATGTTTTGGTAAAAGTTTTAAAGGAATAATTATTCGTGTAAGTTAAATGTTTCAATTCGGCAAGATAAGATGGTAACTTTTGGGCAATGACTTTACGGAGAAAATTTTTTTAACCTGAAATCATTTCAGTATAACCAATTTACCATTTGAAATATTTTTGTGATTTGATTTGAATTGCCAAAAATAAATACCGTTTGAAAAAAGTTCAGTCGAAAGTCTTTCGGTTTTTAAATAACCAGGAAAAGATTTTCTGATAATTTCCTGCCCGAAAGAATTGTAAATAGTCAGCAATGAAATTTGATTTACTGAACTGTTAATGTTGATATTAAAAAAATCTTTAGCCGGATTCGGAAAAACAGAAACGCTGCTTTCATTTATTTCATTCTCCGGCATACTTAGCGGAGAAAATGAGCCGGTTCGGTATTTTACAGTTCCTGAATTATCATCTTCCCAAACAACAAAAATGTTTCCGTTTGAAAGAGCCACGTCAGCATTGGTGATGTCATTCAAATCAACTGTATCATAGATTGCAGGAAAACCATTTGCAATATCATTTGTAAAAAGGAGGGGCAACTGGTCGAAGTTATTTATATTTTGTTTCCAGACAATTGCCATTGCATTTCCTGATTGAGCAATGCGCGGGTAATTTTGTTGATTAAGACCTGAAATGTTTCCTGTCAATAACTGTGACGGTTGTGCTATTGAGTTACTGATTGAAGAAACGCTCCGGTAAACTCTGCTTGTTCCACTTGCTCCGTTCATAAAAACAGCATACAAACTGTCGCCAACAATTACTCCGTCAGGACCTGTCGAAGGACAGGAAAAAAGATTCCAGTTATTCTGGTCAATGTTCCAACCGTTAGTAAATGACGTACCGCCATTGGTTGAAATACCCGCCCATGAATCGCGGATGTTGCTTTTGTTATCGCGGTAAAGCATGGCAACATTATTTGCAGCATTCACAATTGAACCGGGGCAGCAATCGCAAACAGTTGCACCAACCGCTGACCATCCGCTTGCATTAACATCAGTTGAAAAAGTATTCCCATAATCATTTGATTTTGTAACTACCCATCGTGCGTTTAGAAAACCTGGGTCAAATTTCATGAAACCAACAATTGGATTTCCTGTTGCATCAACTGTAACAGTAGGAAAACGTGAAACGCTGTCTGCAATGAAATCAACTTGAAACGGCATAGAAAAGTTCATACCTCCATCAAAAGAACGAACAATATAAATGTGACTGCTTGTATCCATTTCGGGAGTTTGTTTGAAAACTACATATACAGTGTCACCGGACGAAGCAATATCCGGACCCATCCAACTTGCTTCCGCGATTGTCATGGACATCGGGTTTAACATAACCGGTGCGTTGAATGAAGTTCCGCTCCATCGTGCAAACATGGCGCGCTCTGCATGACCCCACAGAACAAGTGGATTTCCTGAACCATCTGTAACAATTCTGGGATGTTCATTTCCTGAAGAAGACGAAGCAATGCTCATTCCCATGTTCCAGGTGATTTGTGATTTTGCTGAAATGCTAAATGTTACTATAAAAAGCAGGAGAGATATATTTTTTTTCATTTTGATTTTTTATTTTATGACCAATGCGAAGGTAATGTATTTAGTTTATTAATCACTAACTGAATATTATTCCTGCACCTAATCCCATGTCGCTATCGTAGTGAGTTGATAAAAAAATATATTTTGTGGCGATATATCTGAAACCTGCCAAGTATTCTTTGTCGGTGTTTATCATCAGGCTAAAGCGTAAGCGGGGTGTGATGGAAATATCTTCTCTTGATAATTGAAAGCGCAATTTTCCATCACCGTCTATTCGTGCATCAGCTATAAATAACATAGGCAAAGTATATTCAATACCTGCTGCAATGGTGTGACGATTGTTTTTATTGCTTACCTGACCAAACCAATTATATTCTTCGTTGCCGAAAATATTTTCGGGTCCGCCTTCTGTTTTGTAATGATAATCATAACCGATGTAGGGATATAACCATTGCATTTTTCCGATGTATCTTCCAAACATTTTTTCGCTTTCGTAACCGTGTTCGGGATGATAACAAAGATGCCACATTTCTGAAAGTTTCCAACGAGTGTTTGCTAACATGACTTCACCATCTGTGCCGTTGGTTTCAATGCTTATCTTAGCCATGAAATGAGGCATCCTGTCATCGGAAAATAATTTTCGCTGTGCATATTTTGGATTTGGTATTTCGGGATTGACAGGAGAATTTTGATAGCTGAATATTCTGCCCATTCCGCTCATCATGTGATAAAGTATGTTGCAATGGAAAAACCAATCGCCACTTTCGGTTGCTGCAAATTCTATTGTGTCGGTTTCCATGGGCATGATGTCCAAGACATTTTTGAGCGGTGAATAATCGCCTTGTCCGTTTAACACTCTGAAATCGTGACCGTGCAAGTGCATGGGGTGACGCATCATGGTGTTGTTGTAGAGAATAATTCTTACATTTTCTCCTTTGTGAATTAAAATTTTGTCTGCCTCTGAAACTACTTTATTATTTATGCTCCACACATAACGATTCATGTTTCCTGTTAATTCAAAATGCAGTTCTTTAAGCCCCCCAGCCCCCAAAGGGGGAGCGGGTAAATTTGTTTTTTCAGTTGATTTTAACATTCCATAATCCAATGTTACAATTTCATGTTGCTCTTTTTCCTTCTTGTAATTATTAGTGTCCTTCATGTTCATGTTTTTCATGTCATGCTGCATGGTTTCCCCCCCCCCCGTTATTTTTTTCTTCACCGGTAATTTCAGGATACATTACTGTGTTCATATCCATTGTCTGGTGACTCATGTGCATTCCCATATCATCATGGCGTTCATCATTTTCATTCCTTCAAAATATTTCAGTGTTTCTAAATGCGGTGCTTGCATTTTCATTCCATCGCCTAACCAAAGCGAAACTGATGCGGTGCGGTCTTCGGGTGTGGCGAGAAATTCGTAACTCATGTTGTCGGGGATTGTAACTATTACATCATAAGTTTCTGCAACTGCAATTAACAAGCGGTCAACTTCTACGGGTTCTACATCGTTGCCATCGTTGCTAACTACAGTAATTTTTCCTCCTCCGTAAGTTAGCCAAAAATATGTTGATGCGCCTCCGTTTACTATTCGCAATTTTACTTTATCACCTGCCTTGAATTGCGGTTGCTCATTTACATTTTTTCCATTGATTAAAAATTCGTTATAGTAAACATCACTAACATCCATTGCATTCATGCGTTTCTATTCGTTTTTTGAATTTGGTTTTTACGTTTCCGCGGCCGATTGCTTCGGAATAGCTTTGAGTAGTTCTTTTTTTTTATTGCGAACCAATCGGTGGCGTTGTGCAATGAACGGTCAATTTCACCGGATTTCATGTCTGTCCAATCGCTTAACACAATAGGCAAAGTTTTTATGTCGGGTTCGTTGTTGCGCTTATTTAAAATGAGTGCGCCATACATTCCGCTTTGTTCCTGTAATTCCGAATGTGAGTGATACCAGTATGTCCCGTTTTGACGAATAGGAAATTTATATAAATGCGTTTTGTGCGCAGGGATTGGCATTTGAGTTAAGTATGGAACTCCGTCAAATTGATTTGGAAGAAAGATTCCGTGCCAATGAATTGTGGTTCCTACATTGAGATTGTTGTGAACATAAATTTCTGCTGTGTCACCTTCGGTAAAAGTTAGTGTTGGTGCAGGTATTTGCCCATTGATTGCGATTGCATGTCTTGATTTTCCTGAAAAATTTACGATGGTATCTGCTACATATAAAACATAGCGAATTGTTTTTGGTTTTCCTGAATTGATGTAAGTAGTTTTTGCCGTGAGAGGAGGCGGTGACATTTGCGTTTCAACTATTTTGGTTTGTTGCATTATCGAATCTTTTGCAACAGGCAAAATAATTTCTGTTTTTTTTCGATTTTTTTTTCGTTACTAAAACTGTTTTCTTAATTAGTTTCATTCCACACTTTGTACAATTGTCGGGTTTGGCTGAATGTATTTCGGGATGCATTACACAAGTGTAGTAGATGGAATCTGTCTGTTTGTTTTCGGACATATTCATTCCCTGCATGTTTTTCATGCTTTGTGAAAAGGAATAAAAGGTCACGAAAAGGAATATAATGGTTATGATACTTTTTTCATTCTGAAATTTAATTTGAGGTCTCCACTTTTAAAAGCTTTGCGTTAATAGCAACTACAATTGTACTTACACTCATTAATACTGCTCCTGCTGCTGGGGTAAGCATGATTCCATATTTGTAAAGAACACCTGCAGCAAGCGGTAATGCAATAATATTATATCCTGTCGCCCACATTAAATTTTGAATCATTTTTCTGTATGTCGCTTTTCCGAACAAAATTAAACTTGTTATGTCTTTTGGATTGCTGTTTACTAAAATGATTCCTGCTGTTTCGGCTGCAATGTCGCTGCCACTTCCCACTGCAATTCCTATATCGGCTTGCGCCAATGCGGGTGCATCGTTTACTCCATCACCAGTCATTGCAACAAATTCTCCTTTGGCTTGCAGTTCTTTTATTTTTTCTAATTTCTGATGTGGTAATACTTCTGCAAAAAATCCATCCATCTTCAATTCATCACTTACACTTTTTGCAACTATTGCATTATCGCCTGTTAGCAAAATTGATTTGATATTATTTTCGTGCAATGTTTTTATTGCCTCAACAGATTCAGGTCTTATATTATCTGCCAATGAAATGTAACCTGTGAGTTTATTATTTACAATGATGAAAACAATAGTTTCAGAAGTGCTACTTGTATAATTTTCAGGCAGAGCAATTTTATTTTCTTTAAGATAACCCGGACTTATAACTTTAATATTTTTTCCATCCACATCAGCTTCAATTCCCTTTCCTGTGATTGCTTTAAAATTTTTTACTGCCGGAATTGCAATTGCAAGTTCTTTTGCTTTTGCAAGGATTCCAGTTGCAATCGGGTGTTCGGAATTTTGTTCTAATGCTGCTGCAAGACGAATAATTTCTTTTTCATCAAAACCCGATTGCCAAGATTTGATTCGTGCTACTTCAAATTTTCCGATTGTTAGTGTTCCCGTTTTATCAAATATGATTGTTGTAATTTTTCGTGCGTTCTCAAATGCTGTGCGGTTCTTAATGAGCAAACCATGCTTTGCAGAAAGCGAAGTGGATATTGCAACAACTAAAGGAACTGCTAAACCCAACGCATGAGGACAGCAAATCACAATTACAGTTACCATTCTTTCTAATGCAAAAACAACAGGTTGTTTTGCGATAAGCCACCAAAAAAAGAAAGTTCCAAATCCTGCAATCAATGCAACAATGGTTAAGATTTTTGCTGCTTTGTCAGCAAGCAATTGTGTTTTAGATTTTGTTTTTTGTGCATCGTCAACTAACTTAATTACTCTTGACAAATAAGAATCTTTTGAAGCATGAGTAACTTTTACTTTTAATGAACCATTTCCATTAATAGAACCTGCAATTACTTTTTGGTCTATAGATTTTTTTACCGGAACTGATTCACCTGTAAGCATGGATTCATTTAAATAACTTTCGCCTTCATAAATAATTCCATCGGCTGCGACCTTTTCTCCCGGCTTAATTAAAATTGAATCGCCTTCTTTGAGTGAATCAGTTTTTACATCGTGAATCATTGTTGGCATTATCATGTGTGCATCGGATGGCATTAACTGAACTAACAATTCTAATTCTTTAGATGCACCTGCAACGGATTTCATTTCAATCCAATGTCCTAAGAGCATAATTAAAATAAGCGTGCAGAGTTCCCAAAAGAAATCCATGCCTCGTAAACCGAAGACAGTTGCTACGCTGTACGCATAAGCGGCTGTGATTGCAACTGCAATCAATGTCATCATTCCTAATGCACTGTTTTTTATTTCGTCCACTAAACCTTTTAAGAAAGGCATTCCTCCGTAAAAGAAAACGATTGTTGAAAGTACAAATAGTAAATATGTTGACCCTTTGAACGCAATGTTGAAATGAAACCATTGCTGAATCATTGGCGAAAGCAACATAACTGGAATAGTTATAATCAGCGTAACATAAAATCTCCGCTTGAAATCTTCAATCATCATTTTGTGAGGGTCGTGGTGTTCCATTCCCATAGAGGGATTGGCTGCGTGTTGTGAATGGTCGTGCGCTGTATGTTGATGTTCCATTTAAATAAATTTAAATACGAAAAACAGGGCTGCTTAAATTGCAACCCTGTCTTCCAAATAATAATTGATTATTTTTTTACAGGCAACTCATTCTTCAAGTCAATAGTGAGAAATCCTGATTTATTTTATTTTTTCTCCACCAGATCCATTCTACACTTTGGACATTTACCTGCTTTATCGCTTGTAACTTCGGGGTGCATCGGGCAAGTGTAACTCATTGCCATTTCCTTTTTTTTACTTTTCTTTTTTGTTTCGCTTTTCACATCTTTATTCATCATTAAACACTTATCCATTTTTCCATTCATATCCATACATTCACCTTCTTTCATTTTCATTTTTGTTCCGTCTTTCATAATACATTCTCCATTCATCATACATGTTGTTCCATTTTTCATGGTCATGTCCTTCTCCATTGGCATTTTTTTGCCGTCCATCATACACATCATTTTACCACCTTCCATCATGCAACAATCTTTCATCATAGATGAATCGGTTTTGGTTTGTGCAAAAGAGTTACTTGCCGTAAAGCATACTACCAGCGTTAGCATTGAAGCGACTACTGTAGAAATCATTTTTTTGTTTTTCATAATTATTTTTTTGATTTAATTTTCTTCAGTTTCGCTGTTACCCGATTACTATTGTTCAATTTTTTACTTACTATTCATTACTCTGCAAAGATGAATATCTAATACTGAAAAATATTACACAATTCTGCAAGTAAGTTACATGATTCACAGATTTTCAACGCAACTTAACAACTACGATAATATTCAGTTATTCGCTTTTATGGTTTCTTTTATTGAACCACATGATGGCATTTTTTTGCCCATGTAAGGATTGCTTATCTTTTCTGATTCGCTTAACCAATAAGCACCTTTTCCATCATTTGCCATCGGGCAGAACTGATAATACAACTCGGCAGAGTTGGTGTTAAACTCTTTTACAACAGCATATATATTTTTTGAGAGTGAAGTGAAGTGCTCGCGCTGATGTTCTGTTTCGGCAGTCTCTTTGATATGTTCGGAATCGTAAGAAAGTTTGTCCATGTATTTTATCCAAACAGTGTGCTGCGCTGCGGTGAGTTTGTCCATCGGCACTTTGTCAATTGCTTTGTAAAGTGCTTTGGAACTTTTGCTTGCTGCTTCACCATCGTCTTTTGCAAGCGCATTTTTTAAAACAAGGTAAGCAGAAATTACCTTGTGAAGCGGGTTGGCACTGACACTTGTGTCTTTACTCATTTCTTGTGTTTGTGCAGATGTCGTCTGCATAATGGCAGTTACAATGATTGCAACTGCGAGAATTGTTTTTTTACTCATGATTTTTTTTGTTTTAAAGTATGTGACTTGTTATTAATGTTTACAGCAATCCTTTTTCAAGAAGTTTGTTATCAATTTGAATATCTTCTTTGTTATATGAACGAAAGTATTATCTGTTTGGCTCTTTGTAGTTGTGTTCTTCATGTTAAATTAAGATAATTGAGCTTGCGCCCATTACAATCATCAGTGCATCTTCAATTACGGTTATAGTGCTCATTGGTAAATTAAATACTGCACCAAGGCAGGCGCATTGTATTTTTTGTTTTTTCAAAATACTTTGTAATACTCCGATGATGCTAATGCTCATTACAATTAATGTAACTGCATTGGTAATTTGCAAATGGAATTGGGTGAGATATGCAAGTCCTAATGCCAATTCAATAAAGGCATACACATATCCCCACGATTTAAATCGTTTCGCAATAACATCGTACATCGAATAACTTTCGGAAAAAGCTTTCAGATTAAGCATTTTGAAAAAAGAGAAAGCAAGAAAGAATTGTCCCATAAAAAAATTCATCCAATCATGAAAGTCTAACTTGTAAGTGAAAGCGAGCAAGGAGGTAATTAAGGTGATGTAAAAGAAAATAGTCAGAACGGGCTTGTATGTTTGAAACCAATTTGTCGCCTCAACTTTTTCATTCTCAAGGTGAGAAAGCGGGAAAGTTCCTTCATGGATTATATATTTTTTTTCGGGACTGATTGCCTGTTGTAATTCAGAAATCGGAATGTGTTTGCTCATTTCAACTACAGCCATTTGCGGATTGAGAGTTACTTGGGCGGATAATACATCCGTCAGCCTTAATAAATTGCTTTTTACTTTTTCAACGCAATTATTGCAAGTCATTCCAGTAAGGTCATAAGTATGTGTCATTTTCATTTTCATTTTTATGACACAAAATTAGATTGGGCTTCATGAAATGATGTTATACAATTTTGTATTTAATTTGTATGATTTACAGTTCTTCAATGGGATTGCGTTTTTTTTCTTTTAATAGTTTGAAGTGAGTAGGAGTAAGTCCCGTTATTTTTTTAAACTGCTTGCTCAGATGTGACACACTGCTGTAATTCATCTTAATGGCAATTTCACTTAATGAAAGCTCATCATACACAATCAACTCTTTTACTTTTTCAATCTTTTGAGAGATAAAATATTTTTCGATAGTAGTTCCTTCTATGTCAGAAAACAAGTTGCTGAGATAATTGTAATCGTGATGCAATTTCTGAGCAATGTGTTCTGAAAAATTTGTTTTGAGTTGTTCATCGGAATAATGAACCAATTCAATAATCGTATTTTTTATTTTTTCAATCAGCCGATATTTTTTATCATCTATTAATTCAAAACCGAATGATAGCAATGTTTGATTAAGTTGTTTTTTGTTTTCTTCATTTAATTCTTCCTGAATTTCTACTTCACCCAACTTAACATCAAGTGGGTGAAATCCTGACTTTATAAGTTCGGTTTTCACTACCATTTTGCACCGGCTGCAAACCATATTTTTGATATAAAGCTTCATGATGTTAACAACTCAGCGTCAATAGAAAAATCCTTATTTTTTTACTAAATCCATCCCGCATTTTGAGCACTTGCCCGGCTTATCACTCGTTATTTCCGGATGCATCGGACAGGTGTAAACTGCAGCAGATGCCGGATTGTTTGTTGCCGATTTAGGGCTTTTGCATGATTCTACTGATAGAAACATAAGAACCGTTGCTGAAATTAAAACTAATTGTTTTTTCATTTTGTTAAATTTTAGTTTATAAATGTTGAATAATAATTTTTTTCATTAAAATATTTTCTTTAGATTTTATTTTCAAAAAATAAACTCCATTCTGGAGATGGGAAACATTACAGACCTTTTGACTGGTCTTCAAAATTTTTCTTCCATCAACAGAAAATAATTCAGCATCCAAAAAATTTTGTGCATAAATATTTAATCGTGTCGAAGCAGGATTTGGAAAAGCAGCGAAAGAAAAATCTTTTTCAAAGTGCTTTACTGTTGTTTGAGATAAATCGCCACCGTTCCATTGTTCAATTACAGGTGCAGGAAATACGGGAGTGAAAGTTGTAGTCCAGCGATAAGCAATGCCCGGTGTTCCGGTTGTGGTAATCGGATTTGAATTTGTAAAAGCTGTGTCGGTTGCAGTGAGCATTAATGCACCATTCCGGTAGCCACTTATTGTCATTCCTGTAATTTCCGTTCTGATAGTGTCACCGCCCAAAGGAGCAGGAGCAATTACGGATGCAAGTATGCGGGTTTGTGCTGTAGAAACTCCATCATATTTTATTTCCCATTCATTGTTGGCATTATTCCAATGAAAACCATAACGCGCAAAGTCACTGCTTCTTCTTCTTACAAATGCCTGGCATAACATGCTGTCAATTTTATCAGGCGAAATAATAATTTCTGAATACTGGTCTGCCTGAAAAGCATAAGCAGTCCATCCGAGCAAACCGAAATAACCGTTGTTGTTTGGAAAACCCAAGTCGCTGCTGTCAACAATTCCAACATCATTACCTCCGAAATAAACAGTCCAGTTGTTGCCAAGCAAATGTCTTTCAAAATCATCGGATGCTGTTTGCTGAGCAATTGAAAAATTTATAGTACTCAGAATAAAATTTGCGAACAGGATATTGGTTAGTAAAATTTTTTTCATTGTTCAATTATGTTGAACGATTATTTTCTGCCTGTAAATTTGGCTGCCGTCATAAAGCATAAGCAGATATATTCCGTCCGAAATTTTATTTACAGGAATCTGAATGAATTCATTTCCTGAACTTATTTGGTTTGAAAGCACACTTTTCCCTGTGATATCTATTAATTCTATAACAAGTTTTTTAGAAGTTGTTAAAAGGCGCACTGATATGAATTCATTGCATGGATTAGGATAAACCGAAAAAGATTTGTTGTTATTAACTATGTGAGATATCCCTGTAGTTAATCCATTTTGAGTAACTACCCCAACTCCTCCGGCAGTTGCCAGCCATACATCTCCATTATTATCCGCATAGTTGAAATTAACATCATCATTCGGGATCCCTGAATTAAATATATCAAAAATTGTAAAGGTGTTTTGAATTATATCAAGTTTAATCAATCCAATAGGCAGTGCACAGGCAAAGGTGCAGCCGCCCGCACTGCATAAAATATTTCCCTGCTTATCTATAGAAATAGATTTAATATCCGGTGTTGGAATCATTGAATTGGAAGTATTGTAATTTGTCCAGGAAGTTCCGTCAAAACGGCTGATGCCCCCAGGTGTAAAATAACATCCAATCCATTTTTTATTCAGGCTGTCAATTGCAATGGATGTGATGTAATCAGTCTGGATTCCCGAATTGGATGTATTGTATATATTCCAGATGCCGGTTGAAGGAATATATTCTGCAAGTCCTCCTCCTTCAGTGCCAATCCAGCAATTTGCATTTTGGTCAAATAGTATTACGCGAACCGAATCAGAAGGCAGCATCGAATTGGAAGTATTGAATAATGTCCAGGATGTTCCGTCATATTTTACCATACCTCCTCCGAAAGTTCCGACCCATACTGAAGAATCGGGAGCTATGGTAATTTCTATAACTTTACTGGAAGCTAAAATTGAATTTGTTGTATCGTAATATACCACATTGATACCGTCATATTTATACAGCCCAGTGTATGTGGCAAACCATTTATTTCCGGTGCAATCAATTGCCATGGTAATTAAATTTTTATCCGGGAGAAGCATGTTTAATGTATCTTCTGCATTCCAGTTAGTCCCGTCAAATGTTGCGACTCCATTATAGGAAACAAACCATTTTATTCCGGCATTGTCAACTACAATTTCATTGACGAGGTTATTTCCGATTGCTGAATTGGAGGTATTAAAAAATTGCCATGAAGTTTCATCAAAACGCGCTAATCCACCCCTTGAATAATTATGTCCGTAAAGTGTGGGGGTTGTCCCAATCCACTTAACATTGTTGTTGTCAATTGAAATAGCTGTTACAAAATCACTCGGAATATCCGAACTGTCAGTTGTAAAAACCGCAAAGGTTGTATCATTAAAATTTGCAAGTCCATAATATGTTCCTATCCATTTCAACCCGTTATTATCAATAGCTAAACTAAATATCAGATTATCCGGTAAAGCAGAATTTGATGTATCATAAGTAACCCAATTTACACCATCAAACTTTGTTAAACCTGTATAAGAAGTCAGCCACACTACAGAATCTTCGTTCAAAACATATTTTGTATAGTTGTCAGGAATACCAGAATTGGAAGTATTATAAACCGTCCAATTGGTCCCATCATATTTCGCAAGTCCGCTGTTAGTAGCAATCCACATATTTCCGTTTATGTCAATTGAAGTTGATTGCGTATTGTCAGAAGGCAAACCAGAATTACCAGTATTATAAACTGTCCATGACACCCCATCAAATTTTATCAAACCGACACTGGAACACAACCACAAATTATTTGCAGCATCCACATTTATGTGATAAACATAATCAGTAGAAATTCCTGAATTTGCAGTATTGAATTCTGTCCAGCTTATCCCATCAAATTTTATTAACCCAAAGCCAAATTCGCTTATCCAGATATTTCCGCTGTTATCGGATTTTAAAAAATAAACATCATTGACAGGTAAATCTGAATTCGCCTTATTATAAAAAGCCGTTGTGCCTGAAATCAAATCAATCGAAACAATACCTCCTGTTGAGCCCGACCAGATTTTATTATTATTAATATCAGTCGAATTAATCCATTTGCCATTGGTATGATTAGTCCATTCTGGAGATTGAGCGTTTGCGCCCAATACAATTAATTGAAAAATTATACAAGTTGCTATTCTCATTGTTTTGTTTTTTTAACCGACATTGATATATTTACTCTCCTTGTATTCACCTCAGCATTGCAGGTATCCATCTGAAATCTGATAAAAGAGTGGATTCCAAGCCAACAACATAAAGGTAATAATTTTTACAGCTAATCTGAATTAGATTCAATTATTGTTTTAAAATAGTTCTTTTTAACATTTTATAATCATTATTTATCCTGATTGCATCTTGATCAACCTAAGGGGCTGCGCGACATGTAAGGGAGAGGATTTAATTGTTACAAATTGTCTTTTTATTTTCAACGGCTCAATGTAATATCATAAGGATTAACCGAGACTTCATTTTTATAATTCGGAATCACTTGAAGGGTATTCAAATCAATAGCGGTTATGTTTCCGTTTTTCCCATCGCAAACGGGAGCATGATGTCCTCCGTAACTGCCGCTTATATTCCGGTTTGCGATATATAATTTTTTGTTTTCTTCATCAATTGAAATTCCTCTAGAATCAATTCCTGCTTCAACAGCGACAACAAAAGAGTTGGTTTGATAATTGATAAAATCAATTTCACTTTTCTTTTGTGTATCAGGGACACCCATACAGCAAACAATTATATAAGGAGTTGTTTTTGAGATGCAAATTTTTGCAGGGTCGGGACCTACAGGAATTATTGCAAGCAAACTATCATTGGATGTTTGCAATACTCTAAGTTCTGAGGACAATTGACAGGAAACATAATATTTTGTTTCGTCCTGACTGAATATTATAGAATAAGGATTTAAGACAGGATTGTAGTCAACGGGAACACCTGTTTCGAGAGATATTTCATTGATAACAGGCAGCAATGGATTTGTAACATTGATTTTATATATATAATTTCCCTCTTGTGGTGTAACATATAATATAGTGCCTGTATTATTTAAACAGGATTCATTTGGAGATTTGAATCCGTTGTTATAGCTTGTTATAAATTGCAGATTCTCAAGATCAACATATAATATTCTTCCATTGGGTTGTTCATCAGTAATGAATGCTTTTTTTGAATCGGCTGTAATAGTTAATGACGTCCATAATCCCTGACCGACTGGAATCTCACCGATTCGAAGATTATCAGAAACTCGAAATTTCTGAATAACAGTTGATGCACTGAAAATTACATACCAGTAAAGATTGTCGGGAGAAACTTTTATCATAGAAGGTGCTTCTATGTCCTGTGTTATTCCAACATCTATATATCTCATGGAAAGTCCTGATGAAGCATCCATGACTGTCACAACATCGCAACCACTGTTGCATATATAAAATTTTGTTTTGTCTTTAGCATCGGAATAATTTACAAATCCGTTTTTGTCGGACGCCCCTTGTGCAATCCAATTTTTTAGTATATTGTATTCCCTTGCTGAAAGCGATGCTGAATTATAAGGCATTGTTGGTTTGAGAGAAATTCCGATTGCCGAATCTGTATTTGTATAGTATAATAATGTGCTGAAATCCGGGCGGTAAGGAATCACTGCCGCACCTCTGTCACCTCCTTCAAAAAGTTTTGTCCATGTCTGCTGTGAAAGTCCTTCAGCATCATTTTTGCTTTGGTCGGTATGACAACCTGAAGAGGCGCATTTGGTTGTAATTATTTTTTCGACATCGGGCGGATAGGTTGTATCTAGTTCAGGTTGTTTTGAATCATAGGTGCATGAAGAAAATTTTAGCATGACTATGATTAAAACTATCGTGCTAAAGTTTTTTTTCATTTTGATTATTGTAATTTTAATTACGGCAATTGATTCTGTTCAGGAGCTCCGCACCACAATCGCGGAACTCCCGAAACAGAAAAAAATTTATTCTACGATTATTTTTTTCACTGCCTTTGATGAACCTTGCGAAAGGTTCAGGAAATACATTCCTTTGGCAAGACCAAGTTTTTTCAATTGAATTGAATTGGTTTGATTCGGAACTATATTTACTTCACCTGTTGAATACGCTTCTTTTCCTTGAATGTCGGTCAGTGTAATTTTAACTTTGTCTTTTGAAACATAGCCATTGAGTGAGAAATACAAAATATCAGAAGCGGGATTGGGATAAACACTGAAAGAATTTGTGAAAGCATTTTCTGAAATTCCTGTCTGTACATCACCAACAAAAATATCATCTACATAAAAATTATTTCCATAATTGCTGATGGAAGTAAAATTCAGAATTACTTCAGCTTGTCCTGCATAAGCTGCCATGCTTACTGAATCGGTTCTCCATTGTGTTGCTGTTGGCGTGAATGTACCTGTTGTTACGGGAGCAGTTGAAAGAGTGGTTCCTGATTTATTATATACAGAAGTCCATGTGTTTCCGCAATCGGTTGAAATTACAACCTGTAGACCATCATTAGAGGCTGTATTATATTTTGCATAAGCAACATTGAATCGCAACCATGTATTTGCAGTTGCATTGGTCATGTCAACAATAGGCGACATTAAATAATCTTTTTGTCCCGTAATATCCATATTGCCTGAATAATTATCCATTTTCATACTTCCTGTACTTGCACCAAACCCGCCAACTGTTACCCGTGACATTTTGCAATTTTTATTAAAGTTTACATAGTTCCATCCGGCAGGAGGAAATGTTGTTGCAGTGAATCCTTCGGTAAAAGGTAAAATGGATGGAGGGTTTATTACACGAAACGAACCTGTAAAGGTATTGTTCAGGTCAACATCGTCTGAGACTCCGTTTACAGTATTTATACGGGCAGTAAGAAGGTGACTTCCGTTAAGTGCAGTGGAAAATGGAAAAGTAACTGTTGCGGTACTACCGGAATTTAATGTTCCATTCCATGTAAAAGTAACGGCAGAACCCGCATCAATTGTATATTCTAAATCAAGAGAAGTAATTACATTGATTCCATTGTTTGCAATTGTAATTTCCGGTGTTATGTTTCCATCACAAACATTAAAGATTGTAGCATAATATGAAGGGATGAAATTTTCAACCGATGGAGTATTAATACTGATAATTGCTGCATCGGTTGCGGGAGCAGTCACATCAAGACGGTAAACTTTGCTTTCTGTTTTATTCACGCACCATATATGTCCGTCTGGACCCACTTTTACTCCCATCATTCCCGGATGACCCGTTACAATCGTTTGTAATAATGTAAAAGCACTTGTTGTACTATATAAATAAATATCTCCAGTGGTGTAATCAGAAACAATTAATCTGCCATTGTAATAATCAATTCCGCAAGGTTGTGTGGTAAGTGTATCGAGTTCTTCCACTGTCACAGTTTGCACTTTCCAATAACCTGCGAGTGGTTCAGAGGCTGTAGCCGGTACTGTAAGAGTTCCGGTTATAGTACCGCTGTTGGTATCCATGCGTTTTATTTTTTTCGGTCCGCCATCAACATAATACAGCCAGCCCGTTGATTTATCGAGAACCATGTGACTTGGAACTTGTGGCACACGTGTAACGCTTACATCTATATAACGCCATATTTTTCCTGCACCATGATTATCATAACCGGGACCGTGGTCCATTACGTAATCATATTTGCAAATATTATCGTTATGTCCATCCATCACCCAATATGCCATTGCCGAATCATGAGCAATTCCCATAGAGAAAGGACTTTGATGGAGCATATCAATATGGCTTCCGAGCGGGTAACC
>JBDSOU010000204.1:0-2436 GCA_039914625.1 Bacteroidia bacterium
TGCTACATAAAAGGCTGGTCCTTCTTTTACAAATTGTTTTTTTTTGTGTTCTGTTTTTACATCTTTCATTTTTTGAATTTGATTGTAAAATCCGTCAACCTATTTCAGGACTAGACATAGCTATTAGATTTACAGGATTTGTAAGTAAAAATTTCTGTTTTATGGTATTCTTATTTACCAAATGCATGTAACAGATCTGTTTTGCGTTATCTGTAATTACCAAACCCATGTAACAGATCTGTTTTGTGCAATCCGTAAGTACCAAACTCATGTAACAGATCTGTTTTGCTTTATCTGTAATTACCGAACCTATGTAACAGATCCAATTTGTGTTATCCGTAATTACCAAACCTATGTAACAGACCTGATTTGTGTTATCCGTAATTAACAAACCCCTGTAACAGATCTGTTTTGCGTTATCTGTAATTAACAAACCCATGTAATGGATTTTTCGGGTTAAACTGTTTGGTGTTTTTTGCGGGTTACAGCATTAAGCTTCTGCCTTTGGTTGTTATTATTTCACCAACCACAAAATGTTCTTTGTTCCTTTCGCCTGCGGCCGGTGTTTTCTGTCTGCGGTTGGTGGTTTTATTTCATCGATCCTTCGCAATATAAATTAAAAGAACTGTTTGGTGAAAAAACACCAACGAGGGCGGAAATTATCAGCAATGCGCGGTCAAAAAAAGCCTTATTTCCGACAATAATGTCAAGAAATGAACAAGCGTGCCAAAATTTACACTTTCTTTGTGGGTTAATAACACACCTATCATTTATATGAGCGAATTAAAAATATATCAAACTGTATGGAATAAGTTCCTGCCTTTGATATCCTTAAAATTAAAAGCTGCTGTGAAGAAAGCAGAACCGCAATCAATCGGCATGGATAAGATTGATTTTGAAAAGGCGAGTCACAGAAAGAATTGCAAATACCAGTTTGACGTGGAAATAAATGAAGGGCTTGTGTTAAGAAGAAAAACAACTTCGGCAGTAGGGCTTGACTTGGCAAGGGCTTTGTCGGAGAATGAAGTTACCAGAGAAATACTCAAAACAGGCAATTATAAATTCAACCTGAATAACAAATTTATTTTATCCATCGAGGCAAAATTAGCAGCCGAGGCGGTTCCCGCAGGTTAATTTTTGGTGCGAACGTAAATAAGAGAGATATTGTTTTTGCCTGTAGGCCGTTCATCCATTTCAATAGCGGGAATGCTTTTAATAAGATCAACTAATTTTTTATGTCCGTAATTGCGCGGGTCAAAGTCGGGCTGCTTTTTTAAGATCATATTGCCCAGCACGCCAAGAAATACCCATCCGTCTTCTTCAGCCATATCATTGATGCTTTCTGAAATGAGCTTTATCAATTCATTGTTTACCGGAGCAACGGCAGGAGCGGTATTTTTTTCTACTGCTTTCCTTACTCTTTTGGAAGTGGCAGGTACAATTATTTCTTTCTGTAAAATTTCAAGATAAATAAACTTATTGCAACCGGCAATAAAAGCAGCCGGTGTTTTCCGTTCACCGATGCCGATTACCTTCTTACCGGCTTCGCGCAGACGGGTAGCCAATCGTGTAAAATCGCTGTCGCTCGAAACAATGCAGAATCCGTCCACTCCTCCCGTATAAAGAATGTCCATAGCATCAATGATGAGTGCTGAATCGGACGAGTTTTTTCCTTTTGTGTAGCTGTATTGCTGAACAGGTGTAATTGCATTTTCGAGGAGAACGGTTTTCCATCCTGATAAAGTAGGTATGGTCCAGTCGCCATAAATCCGTTTAAATGTGGGAGTGCCGTACTTGGCAATTTCTTCGAGCATTCCTTTCACGTTGGAGTAGGGAACATTGTCAGCATCAATCAATACTGCCAGTCTAAGTTCTTTAGTAATTTCCATAATAGATTTATTTTAACCAGGTTTTTGTTCTTAAAAATAAACCTTGCCTGCTTTTTTAACTCCCAGTATTTCAGAATACCCGAATGATGTATTTCTTAGTTAAATTAAATTCGGCATTTTTAAAATTAAGCAAGTATAATCCATTTTCCACTGCCGGAATTTCTATTTCAACATCTGACAGGTTGTGATTGATTTCTTTTTTACAAATACACTTTCCCGCCAAATCATACACCATTAAGCTGAAATCATTTTTTGCCGTATTGTTTTTCAGGATTACTTTATTGTCCGAAACAGAAACTTCAAATGGGAAAGCCGGTTGCCTGATTAGTGCCTTTTCAACGCTCCTATTTTGAGCAATTCTTAAAGTGCCTGTTTCAATAAACAATTGCGGCTTGTTTGAAGTCTGCTCTTTGGAATTAAACAATAGAGTTGTTGCGAAATAATTTTTAATAGTATAAAAATTCTGTTATCTGTTTTATCATGCTACTTTGAGATGGAAGTTCCACAATCCACAAGATAGCCACATGAGATGATCTTTGAGTTGTTC
>JBDSOU010000122.1:0-12365 GCA_039914625.1 Bacteroidia bacterium
GTCCACAAAGTAATTTTGTTATTGGTAGGATCGCCTGATGCTACTCCGTGATAAAACGGTTGGAGGGCAGGGTCCAAAGTTACCGGCTGCGCATTTGTCAATGAGTAAACTTGCGTTGAAAACAGGAAAATAAAGATGAACTTTTGTAAATAGTTTTTTTTCATAATGTCTTTGGGATTTAGTTTGTTTTGAAAATAAATAGTTGATTGGGTTTATTGCGGTAAATTTAAGAAAAGTTTTTAAAATACCGTATTCAAACTGGTTTCAGCCTTAATAAAATTATTTCTCCGAAAAATCAAACACAATTGGTTCTGATATATTCTTTTATTTCTTCCCAGTTTTTTGTGTAAGGAGCAATTCCGTTTATAACTGCATCCTCATCAGCATCGTTAAAATAATGGATGCTTCGCAATAAAAAATAAAACTGACTGCTGTCGTACTTCATCTCAAACCATTTGAGCATATTTTTCCAGCCGAAATTTTCAGCCAATACATAAATGTCAAAAAAATCTTTTCTTTTCCCTCTCCCGCAAACGGTATGCAACTTCATGGCAGCAATATCTTCGATATGAAAATAATTTATTCCGTCATGCTGAATGAAAGGTTGAATTTGCCTGGACGGCTCATGAATAAAATCGCATTTTACATTGTTGATAAAAGCAAATAACATGGATCGGGTTCTGTCGGTTAATTGAAAATTGAGACCGGGTTGCGCAGAAATTTCCCGTTCCGTTTTTAATGTATCGAAAGGATTGTATGAAAAAATATCAAGGTCAATTGAAGTCCTGTGGCCCAATTGTAAGGCAAGTGAGGTGCCGCCTGCAAGGGCGAAATTTTTATGTATTTCCTCAACAGAAAAAATAGTTTTAAGCAACGAGTAGATTTCCTTTTCAACGGTAGAAAGATGAAACATGCATTTCGTTTTTATTTATTTTAAAAAATTCGCTGCAAAACTGAAGTGTTTTCGGATCTAATTCTTTGCTTTTGCGCAATGCATCTTTTATTTCATCGGCAGTGTAAATTTTCAAAATAATATAAAAGTCAGCCGTAAAACCGCGTGTTAAAACCCGTTCAATTACATACCGCTGATTTTTTTTCAGGTCAATGTTTTCAATGGTGCTATCCCAAAATAGATTTCGGGTAAAAGGAAAAACACCGGATTTTATTTTTTCATCCAGAGTGTTTGTGTCAATAAATTCAAAATAAGTACTCACCCGATTTTTTTTCAAAGATATTAAACTGAAGAATAATCATATCAGTATAGATTGTATCCTTTCTGTCCATCTTAAATTGAACATTTCATGTTATTTGTTTCATGCGAAATTAAAACAACAAACAAAAATCTGAATTATTTCCAAATGTTTTATTAAAGAAATTTTAATCGGCAAAAACAAAAAAAACCGAAGCTACTAAGAGCACTGAGATCCACTGAGAAAATCCTAGTGTTCCTAAGTGAACTTAGTGTCTCAGTGGTAAATTACACACCCCTGATCTGATCACCCAAAACTATTATTCCTATTTTTGCTTTCTCCTCCGGAAATGAAATTAGAAAAACCTTCTTCGCTTAAAGAAATTTCTTCGCTCATAAAAGCAAAGCATTTTGGCAGTGATGATTTTCAGATTACAGGGTTTAACGAAATTCACAAAGTTGAAAAAGGCGATCTCACTTTTGTTGATCATCCAAAATATTATGACAAAGCGTTGCAATCAGCGGCTACCACAATTTTAATCAATAAAGAAGTCAAGTGCCCTGCCGGCAAAGCATTGATTATTTCAGATGATCCGTTCAGGGATTATAATATTTTAACAACGCATTTCAGAAAATTCTGTGCATCGGAAAAATTTATAAGTGATGAAGCCACAATAGGAGCGGGCACATTAATTCAGCCGGGAGTTTTTGTGGGACACCAGGTTTCAATCGGAAAAAATTGTTTGATCCATTCCGGTGCTGTCATTTATAACCACTGCGTAATTGGAAATAATGTTATCATTCATGCAAATGCTGTAATCGGTTCGGATGCTTTTTATTTTAAAAGAAGACCTGAAGGTTATGATAAATTAATTTCATGCGGCAGAGTTATTGTGGAAGATGATGTGGAAATTGGTGCATGCTGCACAATTGATAAAGGAGTTTCGGGTGATACGATAATCGGTAAAGGAACCAAAATGGATAACCATGTTCACATTGGGCATGATACCGTTATCGGGAAAAATTGCCTGTTTGCCGCACAGGTTGGAATTGCAGGAGTAGTAACCATTGAAGACGATGTTATTCTTTGGGGACAGGTTGGTGTTCAGAAAGATTTAACCATCGGCAAAGGCGCTGTAATATTAGGACAATCAGGAATCGCAAAATCATTGGAAGGAAATAAAACGTATTTCGGAAGCCCCGTCCGTGATGCGAGGGATAAAATGAAAGAGATTGCAATGATGAAACGATTACCGGAATTGATTGGAAAACTTGACTGAAAAATCATTTGCAGTCATTTGAATGTCATTAGCTGTAAAACAAAAATAAGGAAGTAACGTATAATTTGCGTGCTTAACTAACTTTAAACTTCAGACCTTAAACTTTAAACCTCATCCTCTTTCATGGAGCTAAAAGCAACTAACTTAGAAAGTGAATTAATTTCCAAAACATTAAAACTGCATTGGCTTTTGCAGATTACCAAAGCAATTAATTACAATCTTCCTGCTGACCAGCTTTTCAAAATTTACAAATCGGTTTTAGAAGAACATCTGAAAGTTGGAAAACTGATGCTTTTTATTAACGAAGAAAAATGGCGGCACATTTTATCTTACGGTGTGGATTATCCGAAATTTGAAATTGACTTCGATAACGATTTTGAAAACCTAAATGACATTCAGCAAGGCGATTCTAAAAAACCTGGATGGATTTCGGGATTTGAAACCATCATTCCTGTAAATCATAATGAAAGATCTCTGGCCTATGCTTTAATTGGCGATTATTCAAAATTGGAAAGCGATATGAAGGGAATATTGCCTTTCATTCATACCATTACTAATTTAATTATAGTTGCAATTGAAAATAAAAGACTTACAAAAGAATCCATAAGACAAGCTTCGCTCGAAAAAGAAATGGAGCTTGCCGCTGAAATGCAGGCCATGCTTTTTCCTTCAACTCTTGACGGACACAACGTATTTGACGTTGCCGCAACCTATTTACCGCACCAGGAAATTGGTGGTGACTATTACGATTATTTCAAAATAAACGAAAATGAATCTATGGTTTGTATGGCAGATGTTTCCGGAAAAGGTATAGCCGCTGCATTGCTTATGGCGAATTTTCAGGCAAACCTTCATGCGGTTTCCAAACACATTGTTTCACTTCCCGAATTGATCACTACTCTCAATGAAACCGTTTTTAAAAATGCGAAAGGTGAAAAATATATCACTGTTTTTCTTGCAAAAATTAATCATCACACTAAAGAAATTCAATACGTGAATGCAGGTCACAATCCGCCTTTGCTTTTTCACAACAGGGAATTTATGCTTCTTGAACATGGAACAATAGGATTGGGAATGTTTGAAAAGCTTCCATTTATTAAATCAGGCACCATTCATTTTCCAAAAAATTCCATGCTGTTTTGTTACACGGATGGTGTAACCGAATTGGAAGATATGAACGGAAATCATTACGGTTTGGAAAATTTTAAAAAGCTGATTGTAAATCATTGTTTGGAGCAAAACCTCGAAACTTTTCACAATTGCATAATGGAGGCATTGAATCAATTCAGAAATGAAATTGCTTTTAATGATGACGTAACATTGCTTACATTAAGGTCTGTTTAGCCGAAATTCTTTTAGGACGCATTTTGTTTCAGTAAATTTGCACGTAAAGCAATTTGTTGATTATTTTCCGTAAACTTGTTCACTTAAAATTTAAATATCCATGAAAAAAATTATACTCTTTCTCTTTTCGCTGATTATTTTATCATCCGTTTCTTCAGCACAAAAAAATCTTACACTTCTTTCTACAATAAATTATGGCCAGGTACTGGCAGGATGCTGGCATTATAATGACAACAGCGGTCATGAATATGCTTTAATCGGGGCGCATGATGGTATTGTGATTGCTGACATTACAAACGCTGCTGCTCCTGTTGTGCTTGATACTATTCTCACTCCTCTTTCTACATGGCACGAAGTAACTGTGCTTGGCAACTATGCTTATTGTGTTACTGAAGGCGCAGGAACCGTAGGGATCAATGCCGGTTTATTAGTAATTGATCTGACAGCGCTGCCAGGTCCCTGTCCTTACAAATTTTGGACTGGTGATGGAGCCATTTTGAATCAACTTAATACGGCACATTCCATTAAATCGGACAACGGTTTTGTGTATATCAATGGAAGTAATCTCGGAAACGGAGGAGTTATTTTTGTTGATGTCAGCAACCCCTATTTTCCAACTTATGCAGGAATGTACACTCTTCATTACGTTCATGATTGCTACCTGGCTCAAGATACGATGTACACAAGTGAACTTACCGGAGGTTTTTCTGCCATCAATGTTGCCAGCAAATCCAACCCGGTAGTAATGGCATCACAGGCAACTCCGGCAAATTTTAATCACAATGCCTGGCTCAGCGACAATCATAATATTTTGTTCACCACAGATGAGCAGAACAATGCCCCTCTCGCGGCATTTAATGTTGACAATTTTTCAAATATTCAACTTCTTGATGTCTATACCTGCGATACACTTTCCACTGCCGAAGTGCATAATGTCAGAGTTTGGAATGACTGGCTTATTTGCCCCAGTTACGGAAGCCAGCTTACACTTGTTGATGCTGCGCGCCCATCCAATTTAATTGAAGTCGGTAATTATATAACCGGATCTTTTCTTTGCTGGGATGCTGACCCCTATCTTCCCAGCGGGCATGTTATTGCTACCGATTATGGCGGAACGTTTTATGTTTTTCAACCCACGTATATTCGTGCATGTTATCTTGAAGGAAATGTAAGAGACACGGCAACCAATCTTCCGATCAACACAGCGAACGTGCAGATTCTTCTTACAAATAAAACCGTTAACACAATAATTACCGGTGATTATAAAACAGGAGTTGTTGATTCAGGGTTTTATTCCGTTCAATTTACCAAGCCGGGTTATTATACTAAAACAGTTGCCAATGTCCATTTGCAAAATGGTGTACTTACCACGCTCCATGTAAAATTAATTCCCATTGGTTTTGGAATTGATGAAAATGAAAATGAAAATTTAATCCTGCAATATCCCAATCCTGCAACTGATAAAATAAATTTTGAAATTAAAGAGAGCACGAACCTTTCGGAAAGCATATCACTTTCGATTTATGATATAATCGGAAAAAAGGTGTTTGAAAAGAATTTCGATCTTTCTAAAGGAAATAAATTTTCTCTACCTGCATATGAAACAGGAAAAGGAATTTTCATCTATGAATTAAGATCACAGGAGAAAGCTATGAAGCACGGAAAATTTGTTGTTGAATAAAGTGTTTATTTTTCTAAAACTGTTTTAATGTCCGGCAAAAAGTAATTGTTGCTTTTCATAATTTTTCCGTCTTCGCGGTAAATGGGTTTGCCGTTATCGTCCAGCTTGCTCATGTTGCTGCGATGAATTTCATTAAACACTTCAGTAATTTTATGCTGCAAACCATGAGCGATAATTGTTCCGCAAAGGATGTATAATTTATCGCCAAGTGCATCTGCAATTAAAGTTAAATCATTTTTCATGGCTGCTTCTAAATATTCATCATTTTCTTCCTGCATCAGCCGATGGCGCAATTCAATAATTTTAGTTTCAATATTCGCAACGGGTTGTTCATGATATTCAAGCCCGAATACTTGATGGAATTCTTTTACTTTGTTGATGGTTTCGTTAAGTGTTTGCATTTTTGGAAGTTAGAAGTTAGAATTTAGAAATTGAATATTGGAAATTGATAATTAGTAATTTGCAACTTAATTCACGCAAAGAACTTCATTTAATTTTGAAATCAAATAAAAATTTATCCACACCTGTTAATATTTTTTACAATCTTTAAAATATTTCCTCTCCCCATCCGGCTTTAGAGTATGAGTGGAGCTGTTTACGAAATACAACTGATGCCATTGGAAAATCAGGATAAGCTGATTCAGGAAACTGGGCAAGGGACATTTTATGCAGCAGCGATGGAAAGAAAAAACGGCAAATATGACCCCGGAAGAAAAAGAAAAATTTAAAGGATGGATGGAAAGAAGATGCGGGAGATTTGGAGGGGAGCGTGAAAAGCCCGCAATGTAGAATCTCAAGCCGTCAGGTTTTAAAAAAAAGGGCAGGCCTGTTTGAAAGAGATGCAATGCTTCCAAAAAAATCTTCTTCAATTTTAAATGAGCTGATATAAATATTTTCAGGGAAAAGTTTTGAATAGTTTTCATCATTACAAATTTCGATCTCTTTCAGATTATCTGTAATTCCCATTCCGGTTGCTTTCAGTACTGATTCTTTTCTTGTCCAGAATTTGTAAAATGTTTCTTTCTGATTAGCTGAAGTTGCAATTTCTCGTTGTTCTTTTTCTGAAAAATAGGTTTTGCTTAGCTGATTGAATTCAAAGCTGTCTTTCACTTTTTCAATGTCCACTCCGATTTCATTTTCAGCAACAGCAATCAAAATTTTATTTTCGGAATGGCTGATGTTGAATTTAATCATTGTTAACGGTTGTGAAATAAAAGGTTTTCTGTAAGCAGTTTTTTTAAATTGAATTTGTGCGGGAGTTGTGTCAACATATTTTGCAAGAATAGTTCTCACAGTTACATGAGCAGTGATGAATTGATTGCGGTCTTTTTCAAATGCAAAACGGTCAGAGCGCCTAAGTTCATCTTCACTCAAAGATTTTTTCAACTCCGAAATCAATCGAGGATCTGTCTGAACATGAGCCAGCCAGATATGAATGGATTTATTTAAGATAAAAGAAGGGGTTTGCTGCCACTTGATTTCAGAAATGTCTTTGCAAAATATCTTCATATAAATAATTAGAACGCTGATGACACGGATAGCAAATCGGTTTTTATCCGTTTTTTCAGAGTCATCCGCGTTCTATGATTTCCTCTTTATACTTCCATACTTCATCCAACTTGTTTTTTATAAGCGAAGCAAGCTGCGAATTGAATTGTTGTTCTTCTATGATAGTATCATTATCGCTGCCTTCCACCTGCACAATTTCTACTTTTCCATTCACTAAACGTTTCCATCCTAACGTGCTGTCATAAAATTTTGAATCTTCAATAGGTCCGCCAGTACGGATGATAAACAAATCACCGTTATACATTTGTTTCGGGTTGTAAATCATCAAAGCAAGTGTATGAATGAAACGGATGTCTTCCTGCATCGGATCAGTAAGAACAGGTTTAACATCGGAAGATTTATGCAGAATATTCAGCGCTTTGTTTTTTATTTTTTTTCCGAGGTTTAAATTCTTCTGCAGCGCATAATTAAATTTCTCTCCGAATCCCATTTTCATAAACCCATCAAATTCTTTACGCATCCTGTAATAAGACTGGTTCTCAAGAGGTGCATAGTTATTCACCATTGCAGCAAGTGCAACTTTTTCACCGGCAGCCTGTAGCTGCAATGCCATTTCAAAAACAACCATTCCTCCAAAACATAACCCTGCTAAGTTATAAGGACCATGCGGTTGAACTATGCGGATGATCTCTATATAGTACTTCGCCATCTCTTCGAGATTGCGATGTGGTTTTTGTTTTTCATCCAATCCCTTTGGCTGAATTGCATAAATAGGTTGATCAGCCGGTAAATATTTTTCCAGGACTTTCCAGCGATAAATATTTCCGTTATGCATGTGGATGCAGAAAAAAGGTGTACGCGAGCCCCCAGGCTGCAATGCAACAAGAGGTTTCCATGCAATGCTTGAATCTTCTTGGTCAATAATCTTAGCAAGCTCTTCTATAGTGGGAGCTTTGAAAAGTGATTGAAGATTTAATTTTACTCCTATCCGTTTTTCTATTTCAATAAACATTTTCACACCTATCAATGAGTGTCCGCCAAGTTCAAAGAAATTATCTTTTATACCAATTTTTTTCAGATTCAGAAGTTCTTTCCAGATGTCCGCTAACATTTCTTCAGTGGAGGAAAGCTGGAGCATGATGTCGCTTTCATTTTCAAATTCTGTTTTCAAAATAATTTCGGGTTCGGGTAAAGCCTTGCGGTTAATTTTTCCATTCGGAGTTATCGGCAATTTATCCATCACCACAAAAACAGACGGAACCATAAACTCCGGTAATTTATCTTTTAAATAATTTCTTAATTCGTTTACAAGATTGTCGGATTTAATTTTTTCAACTATATAAGCAACAATTTTTTTATCTCCGTTCGTATCTTCTTTTACCACAACAATTAAATCTTGCATGTCAGGATGCTTACGAAGTACAGATTCAACTTCGCCTAATTCAATTCTGAATCCTCTTATCTTAACCTGGTTGTCTATCCGTCCAAGAAATTCAATGTTTCCATCGGGCATAAATTTTCCAAGGTCGCCTGTTTTGTAAAGCCGCGCACCTTCTTCTATGCTGAAAGGATTTGAAACAAATTTTTCTGCAGTGAGTTCAGGTCTGTTTAAATATCCGCGTGCAAGACCATCACCACCTATATAAATTTCACCTGCAATACCGATAGGAACAGGTTGCATGTTTTTGTCCAATAAGTAAAGCTGTGAGTTATAAATTATTTTTCCTATAGTGTAAGGTCCGTTTTTCTCGCGCAAAGTGTAAGTGGAGTAAGTGGTATCTTCTGACGGACCGTATAAATCAAAAACTTTTTCTGCTTTTGTATTTTCATAAATTTTATTTACCAGTGCAACGGGCAACGGTTCACCGGCAAGATTAATTTTTTGAACGGATGACGGAATACCGTTTTTCATTTTCAATAACTCAGCTATAGCAGAGGGGACTGTATTAATCAGTTTCACATCAGCATCAGCAGGAAGTTCTGGAAGTTCCAGTGCATTCTTCACTAAAATAATTCTGCCGCCTGAACTCAGCGTAAAAAATATTTCAAAAATGGAAAGATCAAAACAAACGGACGTGGATGCAAGAACTCCTTCTAAATCATTTTTTGAATAAACTGTTTTTCCCCACTCAAATAAAGCTATATCGCTTTTATGTTCAATAGCCACACCTTTAGGAATTCCGGTTGAACCGGATGTATATATAATGTATGCGAGGTCGGTAGTTTTATTTATATGAACAGGATTGTCTTTTCTTTCTTTTGCAATTTCATTCCAGTCTTTGTCTAATAAAATTTCTTTTGATTTATGTCCTTTGATATGCTGCTGCGTTTCAGATGTTGTCAGTAAAACAGGAGCGTTAGCATCACCCAAAATAAAAGCAATACGGTCAGCAGGGTAGGAGGGATCAAGAGGAACGTAAGCTCCTCCGGCTTTCAGGACAGCAAACAAAGCAACAATCAATTCAACAGAACGCTCAATGCAGATTCCGACTAACAAATCTGCTTTAACATTTTCTTTTCTAAGATAATTTGCAAGCTGATTCGATCTTTCATTTAATTCACGGTAGGTAATTTTCTGCCCTTTGAAATACAGAGCAATCTTATCAGGATGTTCTTTCACTCGTTCTTCAAAAAGCCAGTGCATGCATTCATTTTCCGGAAGCTCAATGAAATTGGAGTTCCATTCAATAAGAATTTTATTTTGCTCAGCTTCGGGTAAAATATTCAGGTAGCGTATTTGCTGCTCAGGATTTATAACGATGCTTTGCAGGAGTTCGCAAAATTCTTCCATTCGCAACTGCATCATTTTATTTTCAAACAAGTCGGTGTTATATGTACATTCAAGTATCAGTTTATTTCCTGATCCTGCACAGTTGATAAACCATTCAAAGTTTTCATAATAGCGCGGGTTAGTTGAAAACTCATATTCACAACCTGTAAATTCCACGCCATTAGTTATTCCTATATCTATATTAAAAGAAACAGGAACGAGTGGAATCCGGCTCATGTCACGCGCAATATTTAATTTACGGATTAAGCTTCCGAATGTGTAACGCTGATGATCGAAATCATCTAACAAAGATTTCTTTCTTCTTTTGAGATAGTCATTAAACTTTTCTTCGGGATTAATTTGCGTTCTTAGCGGAAGAAGATTTACACAATGCCCGATAAGATTTTGTTTGCCAATCACAGATTGACCTGCTGCGGGCAAGCCGGTTACTATATCATTATTTCCGGTAAGGCGATGCAGGAAAACTTCAAATGCAGCCACCATAGTATTCACTAAGCTGCAACCGGCTTTTGACCCGGTGAACTTTAATTTTTTCACAACTTCTGATTTTATCGGAACATCAATTCGGTTTGCATTAAAGGTACGAATAGCAGGACGTGATTTATTAATGGGCAAATCCATAACCGGCAGATTACCCGAAAAAAGATTCAGCCAGTAATTTTCCGTTTCTTCATTGGCTTTGCTTTTTGAATAGGCTTCTTCTTCATTGGCATAATCAATCCAACTATCAGCCTTTTCTAATTGCGCAACTGTATTTGTTTTAACAGAGGAATAAAATTTACTCAGATCAATCATGCACATTCCGAGCGACCAGCCATCACCGATAATGTGATGCAGGGTCAGAACAATAGTGTGAATATTTTTTTCGAGGCTGATTACAGTCACACGAATTAACGGACCGTTTTCCAAATCAAAAGGCGTGTTAGTTTCTTTTGTTAAAAAATCTGCAAGCTCTTTTTCATTTTTTATTTCAATTACAGGAACTGAAATATGCATTTCATCTGCAATCTGAATTAATGTGCCGTCTTTGCTGAAGGATGCCCGCAACGCTTCGTGCCGTTGAATGAGCAAATCCACTGCACGTTCCAAAGCACGAATATCAAAATCACCTGTTAATTTTAATGATACCGATTCATTATAAGCACAGTTTGCTGCATCACCGCCAAGTTGCACGTTGGTAAAAATTTCTCGTTGCGGTTCGGTTGTCGGAGCCGTGCGAATTTTCTTTTCCTCTTCAAAAGGATTAAAATCAACAGGAATAAATGTTGTTTTATCAGACATTTTGGTTAGCAAAAATAATTCAGTTACTCCAAATTTTATTCAAAAATATGAATACGGATGCAAAGATATTTTGTTTCTGAGATAAAGGCTTTGTTTTCAGAAAACCAGACAATGAAAGCTTATTTTGTGATGTTCCAGGTGAACGGAAAATTATCGGTGCACAAGATTGTGAAAATAGATTAGGGAAGGATTTATATTCCTCTATTAAAAACAAAACCCCGGCCGGTTTAAAATCAGCCGGGGTTTTTGTTTTGTTATATAAGGTATGACATGGAGGACAAAATTTTGACGTTTTAAACTTTTAACTGTAAGATTTTTCCATTTTAACCTGTTAATATTGCTTCCCGATTAATTACCATTTCACCCCGGCTAACGGTTATTGATTGCCGATCTGTTATGATTTCAACTCCACTAACTGCCATTGCTTCCCGGCTAATGATCATTGCGAGCCGATTGACTGCCATTGTTTCCCGATTAATGGCTTTGTATCACCGATTTTTCTTCATTGAACACCGATTTTTCTTCATGGTATCACCGATTTTCTTCATTTCTTCCCGATTGATTTGCATTTCTCCCCGATTTTTTAAATTGCTTACCGAATTTTCTTCATTTCTCTCCGATTGAAATTCATTTCTCTCCGACTGATGTGCATTTCCTGCCGATTTATATGCACTTCTTCCCGATTAATATGCATTTCTCTTCGATTTATATGTATTTCCTGCCGATTGATTTGCACTTCCCACGGATTGATTAGCATTGCCGCCCCCAGCATGAAGGTTTATTGCGGGTTTTAGCGGTTTTTGGCTGTTTTGCGGAATTTCTTACAGTTTTTTTTGATCTGTAAAAATGGCAGTGTATTCAAAAATCAAATTTTTGAATTTTGCTTTTTTTTCTTACTTGAATCTTACATGTAAAAAGGCGCGAAAATGGACGAAGGCGGGTGTAAGGTTTTTTTGGATATTTTGTTTTTTGTGAAATGGAGAATAAAATTTACTTTTGATGGTGGAAAAGATCAGTTTGTGAGCACACAAACCGAGGCGGAAAAAACATCATGGAAACATTCATAGCATTTTTTGATGTGTTAGGTTTTAAAGAATTTATTTTTAACAATACACTTGATATTGTTAAAGATAAGTTCAATCTATTATTGACAGAAAGTGAGACAGCAGTAAGCAGCGAAAAGTTTGTTCAAAAGGTTTCTGGATCGTATGAACCTGACTTAACAAAACAAAAGGTGAACTGCATACATATTTCGGACAGTATTATATTTTGGACAAATGGTAATACAAA
>JBDSOU010000195.1:0-10876 GCA_039914625.1 Bacteroidia bacterium
GTTTTTTCTTATAGGTAGTTTTTTCTCCTATTAAGTTTTTGGTGTGGCAAATTTAAACACTTGCAGCAGAATGCCTGCCTTGAAACGGATTTCAAGTTATATTTTCTAAAAGAGTATTGAATTAAAAAGAGAAACACAACTTTTTATTTTTTAAGTTTGGTGTGCTTCACATTTTATTTTGTCCCCACCGCATTTCTGTTTTTCATTTTAAATATTTCCTATTGAAACAAAAATTTAATTCACTCTCAAATCGGAAACCAAATTCTATATTTGCTTTAATGAATCAATTATACTTTGGCAACTATTACAATGAACTATAATCACAAGCTATCGGAACTACTTCAAAATGTTAAGTCATGGAGTGAAATAAAATCCAAGCTTGAGGAATTCAATACTTCACAAACAGAGACAAGCACTAAGAAAACAACCGCAGGGAAACTTTTTGAATATTTCGCCAAATATTATTTCACTGTTAATCCCGAATATTCACAACTCTATTCAAAGGTTTGGCTTTATGATGAGATTCCAACCGAGATAAAAACCAAACTTAATTTTCCTGACAGAGATTTTGGTATTGACCTACTACTTCAAGACAACCTGTACAGGTTTACAGCCGTTCAATGCAAATTCAAAAATGATGAGGATTCAACACTAACTTGGAAGCGTGATAGCATTGCACATCCATTTGCATTGGCGGACAAATGCGAAGCAGTAATGATTTTTACAAACGCTGCTGGTTGCGTAAGCGAAATTGAAAAGCGGGAAAAGTTTAATCAAATTGCAATCGGTCAACTCATAGATACTTCTACCGAAGTGTTACAGGCAATAAAACTTTTCATTGACACCAACGCAATAAAACATTTTGAAAAATTTCCTCGACTTCCACATCAGATTATTGCAGTAAACAAGACAATTGAATATTTCAATAAACCAAACCCAAGGGCGCAGTTGATTTTACCTTGCGGAGCAGGTAAAACTCTTGCTGCGCTTTGGATAAAAGAAGATTTACAAAGTAAAAACACTTTGGTTTTGTTTCCTTCACTTGCTTTACTTCGACAATTCAAAACAGAATGGGCAAACCAAAGAGAGCAAGAATACATCTACATAAATGTTTGTTCTGAAAAAGACATTGATGTTGCAGCAGAAGATTCAACAGTAGCTCACACTTATGAAATTTCAGGAGAGGTTACCACCTCGCCTAAAAGGATTAGTGAGTTTCTTACTTCTGCTACAAACAAAATTGTTTTTTGCACTTATCAATCAATTGAAGCGGTTGAAACCGCTTTGAAATTTCTTCCTGATTTTTCTTTTGACCTTATCATTTGTGATGAAGCCCACCGAACAGCGGGAGCGAAAGCAAACACTTTTGCAATCGTTCATGACAAGAATAGAATCAGAGGAAAGAAACGGCTTTACATGACAGCAACTCCAAAAATTGTTTCAAATAAATTAAAGGCGCGACTTGGAGATGATTACGAATTGCTTTGTGACATGAGTAATACAGAAATTTTTGGCGATGAAGCACATCACATGAGTTTTGGAGAAGCGATTCAGCTAAACATTTTAGTTGATTACAAAATTATCGGAATTGGAGTTACTCATAAGCAGGTAAAAGAATTCATTGAAAAGAGAAGGTATGTAACAGATAAATACGACTTGAAAGAAATTGCAGACAATTATGCTTTGGATATTGTCATGGACAAGTATTCAGCTTTTCATGCGATTACTTTTCATTCACGAGTTAAAACTGCTGACGAGTTTGCACAGCGACACAATTCTTTCTTTGCTTCTGATGTATATGCAAGGCATGTATCTGGTGAACACACAACAAGCAGACGCGCAAAAGTTCTCACTGAATTTAAACTGCATAAAAAAGGAGTTGTAAGTAACGCAAGATGTTTAACCGAAGGCGTTGATGTTCCTATTATTGATTTGATTTATTTCTGCGACCCAAAGAACTCCAAGATTGATATTGTTCAGGCATCGGGTAGAGCATTGCGAAAAGACAGACACGGTATAAAGCCAATCGGCTACATTGTAGTTCCAATTTATCACCACATTGACGAGGACATTGAAAAAGAAATTGAAAGGAAACCCTACTTCCAAAATCTTATTCAAGTAATCCGCTCACTTTGTGACCAAGACGAAAGATTAAGAGCAGAGATTGATGATGTTGCTTTTGAAAAAGGAGAAAAAAAATCTAAGCGAATTGAAATCACCTACAATGATTCGGAACTTGAAAATGTAATTAAGTTAGAAGGACTTGATAAAAGGATTCGTGAGTTTCTGTTTGAACAGATAATTGAAAAGACGAGAAACTATTGGAATGTAAAGTATCTGCAATTAAAAGCATTCATTGAAAAGTTCGGACACTCAACAATTTCAAAAGGTGATGAAGAACATCGTGACCTTTATTATTGGATAGGCAATTTGAGAAAGTCATACCACGAAGGAAGTTTGACTAAAGAGAAAACAAAAAAGCTAAATGATATTGGCTTTGACTGGAAAGGTGAACAACGACTAACATATTTACCACCTGACGAAAAGTGGAAAAAGAATTACAAGAAACTTGAAAAGTATTTTGCGGAAAATAGGAACACTGATATTCCAGCCCGATATACGAAAGATAAACCTTTAGCAACATGGGTAGTTACTCAAAGAGTGAGATACAATCAGCAAAAACTGACAAAGGAACAAATTGACTTGCTCGAAGAAATAGATTTTAATTGGGACCCTAAAACCAGCTTTGTTCCAAAATTTCTAATTGAATTAAAGGAATACAAAGAAAAATATAATCATGTTAATGTTCCAACACAGAGCAAAGAACATCCCCGGCTTGGAAGATGGGTTAATAAGGCAAGGATTCTTTTTAATCATGGAGTGCATGACAAGCAAGGTAATGTTTATCTAAAAGGGAGAGGAGAGCTATTAAAAAACGAAATTGATGAATTGAACCTTCTTGGTTTTGTTTGGGATGCTTCTAACGATGATTGGGATGGAAGTTTTAATAAACTAAAAGAATTTTTCGTTAAACATGGTCATTCTAAGATAAAACAATCCGAGTATCCAAATCTTTACAATTGGTGTTATAAGCAAAGGAACAGTCGTAATAAACTTACAGATGAAGAAAAAAAGAAATTGGCGACTGTAAACTTTGATTATTTCGTTGATAAAGATGTTAAGAACAAAACAAAAAAGATTTTAAAACCTAAACTGATAATTGGTTCACACGATAAAAAATGGAATGAGATGTTTGAAAGCTTAAAAGCATTTAAGTTACAACATGGTCATTTCTTTATTCCTAAAATTACAAGTGAAGATAAATCTCTTTCCTCATGGAGCATAACTCAAAGAATTTCCAGAAAAAAAGGAATGTTGTCTCAAGAGCGAATAAATAAATTAAACATTATTGAATTTCCTTGGATGCTTCCTAAGGGCAGAAAAAAATTAAGCTCTGAATTAAAAACTAAAAAAGATAAAGTTTCCAAACGAGCACCTCGAATTGTATATATTAAGCCAAACGCTGAAGAAAAGGCAGAACTAAAATGGCTTAAAATGTTTGACAAATTATTTTCATTCGTCATAAAGAATGGGCATACAAATGTGAAAAGAGATACGAAAGAAAATGAGAGGTTAGCTTTATGGCTTGTGCAACAAAGAAAATTTTTTCGTGAAAACAAACTACCACAAGACAAGATTGAAAAATTTAAACGAATAAATGTTGATTTGTCTTATAGTCGAAAGGAATTAGATAATGCAGCATGGATGAAGCAATACAATAAACTTGTTGAATATTATAATCGTTTTGATAACAGCAACGTTCCAAGTAAGTGGAAAGAAGATAGAGGGCTTGCGCAGTGGGTTTTACAGCAGCGAGTGGATAATAAGAAAAATTTACTAAGTAAAGAACGAATTGAACTTTTGAACAAACTAAATTTCAGTTGGAGCAGAGAAGGGTATAGAGAAGGCAGTCAACCTAAAGATGACATTTGGATATATTGGTATGAGGAGTTAAAAAAGTTTAAAGGACAATTTGGAAATTGTAATGTTCCTCAAAAAGATAAAACTTTCAAAAAGCTCGGCAGATGGTTGAATGAACAGAGAAATTATTATACTGGTAAAAAGAACATGAGAGGAGAAAGAAAATATCTCAGAAATGACAGGCAAAAATTACTTGAAGAGCTTGGCGTGATTTGGGATACAAGAGAAGTCAATTATGAAAATCTATTTAATGTACGGTTTAAAGAATTAATCGACTTTTTCAAAATTTATGGACATTTTAATGTGCCTCAGAAATGTAAAGAATTTCCAAAACTTGGAACTTGGCTCTCTCAAATAAAACATAGAGGAACTACAACTGAAAGAATCAAACGATTAGAGGAAATTGGATTTGTTTGGAATAGATAAAAATTTTACAAAGATGGACATACGGGCATGCTTTGTAATTATTACTTCACTTGTAATAACAAACTGCTACGGTCAGGCAACCCTGCTATGGAAAATAGAATGTGACAGTTGCCCCAAAACGTCCTATCTCATGGGAACCAATCATGGTTTTGACGGAGATTATCTTTTTAAGCATCAGCAACTCGCTGCCATTGCTTACAGTGTAGATGCCATTGCTGATGAAGCCGACCGTAGCGTGTTAAAAGATAAATTGATACACGATGATTCATTGATTGCCGGTGTTTCTCTAAGAGATTTGGTTGATTCAGCGGATTACGAGCTTGTGGCAAAAAAATTTCAATCGGTGTATTATGTTCCGTTTTCAATGGTTGAAAAATATTATCCTCATGCAATTCAGCAGGGAATTTATTTTGGACAAGCAGGCAATTATAACACAGAGTATCACAAAACCCATCCTGATGATACGACCTATCACAGGTTTATGGATTATATGATACAGGATATTGCTATTGAAAGAAAAATTCCGTTGTACGGTCTTGAAACTCGTGATGAAATATATAAAATGCAATACCGCGATATGCCTCTTAAAGAGCAAGCTAAAATGCTTGTCAATACTTTAAAAACAAATCCTGATGACATCCGGTATAAAATGGCTGACACTTGTTTTACCGACCAGAGTTTAGATTGCTTGTGTTCTGTAGTGCCGGGTGTCAGTACATATTCGCGTCCGGGAGACAGCACACTTATTTACAAACGTAATCTTCTTTGGATGGAAAAAATTCCTGCGCTCCTTCACAAACAATCTCTTTTGATTGCAGTTGGCGCAATGCACTTATGCGGCAATTACGGTTTGGTTGATTTACTCATAAGAAAAAAATATAAGCTCACACCGCTCCTGTATAAATAAATTCTGAAATTCATACGTATCTTTATAAGATATTGACAAGCTAAAAAATGGCAACCCGCCTCGACATAAAAGATATGCGCGAAATGGCGCAACTGCATGGAGGAAAATGCCTCAGTAAAATTTATGCTAACCGGTATGAACCTCTTAAATGGATGTGTGTAAAAGGTCATACTTGGGAGGCTGATTCCTTTATTATTATGCAGGGTGGTTGGTGCGTGCAATGCGCCAAACACGAAAAGGAAATAAAACCCAAAATAACTAAATCATCTGCTGCAAACAAAATAACAGGGCTTTCAAAAAGAAAAAATAAAAAAACACGCCTGACATTCAACTGGCATTGTGCTCACGGACATATTTTTAAAAGAAAAGTCGCTGATATAAAAACTCCCTTTCGCTGTCCGCAATGCACAGAAAACTTCCGTACTGCGGAAATGGAGAAGCTCGGAAAAATTGTGGAAGCGAAAAACGGTAAATGTCTTTCTTCTTTTACTGACAGCAAAACAAAATTAACGTGGCAATGCGATAAAGGACATACATGGCAGGCAGTTTCCAATGTAATCAAAGGAGGGCATTGGTGTCCTTACTGCTCCGGCAGAGCACGACTTACTATTGAATACATGTACGAATTGGCAAAATTGCACAATGGTAAATGCCTTTCACATGTTTACACCAACTCCACAACTCCCCTTATGTGGGAATGCAGTAGAGGACATACATGGATGGGCGCTCCTGTTAAAGTTACAACAGGTCATTGGTGCCGTATATGCAGTTACGACATCGTTTCAGAAAAGCTCAGAGGCGATATAAACGAACTGAAAGAAATTGCAAAATCAAACGGAGGAAAATTACTTTCCAAAGAATATAAAAACAGGTATGCACCTTTGCAATGGCAATGCAGCAAGGGTCATATATGGATAGCTGATGCAAATAATATTATATTCGGAAAAACGTGGTGTCCTGTTTGTGCCAACCGCGTAAAACTTTCTATAGAAGAAATGCAATTCATAGCGGCATCACGCGAAGGAAAATGTCTTTCATCAAAATATGTTGATGGTAAAACAAATCTGGAGTGGCAATGTAATAAAGGACACACATGGAAAGCTAAACCGGCATCAATCAAACGCGGAAGCTGGTGTGCAATATGTTCCAATTCAAAAAAAGGAATTAGTTTTAGAAATCCAATCAGCATTTACATTTCCATTGCAAAAAAATACGGAGGAAAACTATTATCAGAAAATTATTTGAATGCCCACACACATTTAAAATGGCAATGTGCAAAAGGGCATGTATGGTCCGCGCAACCTGCCAAAATTAAAAACAGCGGCACCTGGTGTCCTTATTGTGCCGGAAAAAGAAAACACCAATCAGTGCATGAAAAGCTTTCTGTAAAATAAAAGGCAGAGCCCCATCCTTATAATAAATTCCGATTCTACAGTATGCGATTATTTCAACTTCAAATCTTGAATTTTTTTACTGCCCCACCTTTTAAAGAGGTTTCTTGTTCCGGTGTTTTTTTCAACTGCACAATAAGGACACCAGGTGCCGCTTTTAACTGCATGAAATGTTGCCTTCCAAATGTGCCCTTTGGCGCACTGCCATTCCATATTCTCTCTGTTATTAGTATATTCAGAAGTCAGGCATTTCCCTCCCATTTTCTTCGCTGATTTTCTGGCTTCTCCAATTGTACCTCTTGCAGTTCCATTGCAATAAGGACACCAACTGCCTGCCCTTACCGAACTCGCAACTGATTCCCAGGTATGCCCTTTATCACATTGCCATTTTATCTTATGCGCGGTATTGATAAACTTTTTAGAAAGACATTTTCCTCCACGGGTCTCCGCTATTGCTTGCATATCAAAAATTGTTACTCTTTTTACTCCGCTGCATTCAGGACACCACCCTCCGTTTGCGATTACTGCCGGATTTGTTTCCCAGGTATGTCCTTCCTCACATTGCCATTTTAAATGAGTGTGTCCGTTAATATATGAAGTAGAAAGGCAGTTTCCATTATGTTCTTTAGCCAGCATCTGCATTTCTTCAATCGTATTTCTTCTTTTTACAATACCGCATGTTGGGCACCATGACCCAAGCTTAATTCCTGAAGCATTTGCACTCCATGTATGACCCTCTTTACATTGCCAGTCCATTTTAGTGTAATTATTAATGTACTTTTTTGACAACATTTTCCCGCCCCATTTTTTTGCTATAAGATTCAGCTCTTCTAAATATCCTTTAACCTGGTTTAGTCTTTTTTCTCTGTTGCATTTGGGACATCCGTAATCTGCTTTAAGATTTTTATATGGAGCCTGAATGACGTGTCCGTTTTCACATCTCCATTGTAAAATTTCATTGCTGTTTTTATATTTTGAAATAAGGATAAACCCATGCGATGTTTTGAACTCCTCCAAAAGTTTATTAATGGTTTTATCTCTTGCACATTGAGCACACCAGGTTTTTATTCTTGATGGACGGGTTTCCCAAACATGTCCTTTCGCACATTGCCATTTTAACTTATTATCACTATTAATGTACTCTGTGGAGAGGCATTTACCGCCCTTTTTAGCCGCGAGTACTTTGTAATTTTCAAGTTGCCTTTCTTTTTCTACTTCCTTCAGACATCGTGCACACCAATGTCCCATTTTAATCCAATAATAATTAGAATTCCATTTATGTCCCCGTTTGCACATCCATTCATAGGAACTGTTAATTTGAATGTATTCCTTGCTTAAACATTTTCCACCGTAATGATGGGCTAATGAATTCATGTCCTGTAATGTTAATCCGCTTCCCATAACAATGTTCGTATAACGGTTAAAAATTTTATTTCCGGTCTTCTCAATCCCATCTCAACATAGTTTCCCTTTTTTAGGGATTCGGTTGTTTCATTCAAGGCAAAATTAATTACCTTTCTGTCAAAGTTGTATTTAAAGCTTCTTGCATTAAATAACAGCTCAAGTGGCAGTAAGAAACCCCCACATTTTCTCATTTTTCCTCCTTCAAACCCCCGTATTTTTCCCTCCGATAAAAATATAATTAATCGCGTACTCATTAAAATCCATTCCAATCTTTATCGAATCAGCAGCGTACAGAATTAAACAGCCAACTGTCAAATGTAAATTAATCACGTACTCATGAAAATCACCAACGGACAAATTCAAATTAATTTTAATCACTGCCGGATTAATCACAGCCTTTGTCAAATCTTTTCCAATAACATGAATATTTGCTGCGGAAGAATTAAAATTAATTACAATCTTAATTTAACTGATCTGCACCATTGTCAATTCAAAATTCATGAGTATCAATTCAGTTTCATATAGAGTTAAAATTATATTCAGGAGAGTAAATACAGCTTGCAACAGGGTAGATGAACAATCCCGCTGTAACCTTTCAATATCCTTTACAGTAAAACTATTTCTCAATAAACTCAAACAGGAAATCATAATTCACAATTAAATATTCATCGCATGGAAAACAAGATGCACAAAGTGCAACCCCTTTACCGTTGCTCGCAGGACAAGATTGTAGAAATTATGAAGCGCGGTTGGAGAATATATTTGTCAGACCAGGAAAAATTTGCCGCCTATTCTGATGTTTATACCATTGAATACGGTAATCTGATTTGCAATGAATTGAAGGATTTTGGTCGTAAGGGATATTCATGCCCTTTAGGAAGCCAGGAAAGCGAAAGGATTAATCTGGTAAAGCTTTCTAAGAATTGTCTTTTTAATTACAGGCTTCTCCAGAGCCACATCAAAAAATCCTATCCTCTCTTTTTGCGCAAATCAAAGATCCGCGATGCCGGTTCATCCCTTTACCGCAAAGCCTCAAGAAAACACTGGGCTTCATTATATGATTTATTAAAAAAGGGAGAAGACTTTTTAAAAGAAAATCACAAAGTCTTATCCGAAAATGGAATGCCCGTTCACTTCCCCGAGACGTATTTTAAAATCGTAAAAGATTTTCATGAGCTTCATATTAAATACAACGCCATTATGCAGTTTAATAATGAAGAAGCAACAAACCGCATTAAGCAATTAAACAAATTATATATCCAAACTATAGATATGTTTTCGGATGCACAGCTTATCATGAAAGGTAAAGTTTTTCGTTCACTAAGCCTCACCCGCAGCATGAATTACTATAAAAGAAAAAATAAAAAGAAGGCAAAACAATTGGAACTTGGTCTGCAAATTAAACCTATAAGAAAAAGCAAAAAGAAAGAAAATATTAATAAGCAAAAGGCAGCATAGTTGCCGCTACTTCTTCACATACTAAGGCTTTTCTAATCCCCTTTTATTCTTTTCGCCAAACTTTTAAAAGCTTCTCCCCACGAAACGTCCAGATCAGTTCTCCGGAGCGGCACTACATTGTCATCAATATTTTTCAAACGATAACTGAACACAAATCTTGAATCCACTTTTGCCCATCCGGCTGCCTGCCCGAAACGGAGGTCATTAAAATAAATTTCATCGGAATCCTTTTTATTGATGGAATAATATCCGTTTGAAAAAAATTTCAACTTTTCAATAACAGGATCGTCAGGAAAATTTTTTAGCAGGTTTTCGTTGCGCGGAACGTAACGGAAAGAGATTTTTTTATCTGCATCAAAATCTGAATAATATCCAGTAAAATATCCGCTGTCGGTTTTTACAATTACATTCCATAAAATATTATTCAATGGGGCAGGTGTAGTCATAAGTCCGGAGTGAGCAATTTTTTGATTATTCATATTTTGTTCAACAATTTTATCCACGTTAATTTTATTGATAAACGTGAACATCAGATACGCTGTGCTTAAAATGATAGCTGTTTTATTGACAATCGCTCGTTTAATGGAATTTTTTTTCAGTATTAGCAGTGTGATAAAAGAAATGAGTAGCGGTAAGGTGTAAAAAGGATCGGCCACAAAAATAGAGTTGGTTGAAAAACGCTGATGGCTGAAAGGTTCCAGTAGCCCTGTGCCATAGGCTGTGCATACATCAATCATATCATGAGCAATAATTGCAACAAGAAAAAACATCAGCCAGTTTTTATAATTCAAAGAACACTTCAAATGTGTTTTATAAAAAATGTACGCCAGCAAAGGAGAAATAACCAAAGCGAAAAAGAATGAATGTGTAATGCCTCTGTGTATAAGCAAAGCATTGACCGGATTGGTAAGAAAATTTGCAAGCACATCAATGTCGGGAAGGCTGTTTGCCAATGCACCCCACAGCATTGCTTTCTTGCCGATTTTTTTTCCGAGCATCGCCTCACCAATGGCTGCTCCTAAAACAATGTGGGTGATAGAGTCCAATGGGGGGGGGTTAAAATTTAAAGTTTAAAGTTCTCATGGAAGCAAAGTTAGTTTGAATCTTAGGATAAAATTTAATCTAATCTCCAACTTCCAAATTCTAACTTCTAAGTTGTTAATTTTACCCCCTGAATCAAATCCATGTTTTTATTTCTTTCCCGATTTATTTTGCGCAACCGTTTGGCTTTGCTGATTGCATTGGCTCTCGTGCTGATTTTTTTCGGTTATAAAGCTTCGCAAATACAGCTTTCATACACGTTTGCGCG
>JBDSOU010000264.1:0-9777 GCA_039914625.1 Bacteroidia bacterium
ATCTTTCCACAAAAGATGGCGAGCATAGTGGCAGCACAATGGTAGAATTTGATAGATCGCAGTTTGCAGAATTTTATGAAGGGCGCAACTGGAAAGATGGCGACCCGGTTCCAAAAGGGTTGACAGCCACTTCAAAATCACAGAAAATGCTTTTTAATGAAATGACTGCGGGTGATACATGGAATTTTCAAGTCCGCGCGCGCGGCACTAAAGGCACTTCTGAGTGGAGCCAGCCGGTAACTTTGATAGTTAGATAAAAGTATAGTTGTAAGTTTCCGGCTGATCCCGATAGAAACCGGGTCGGGACAGGCAGATTATAAAGCCGTTCTTATTTGAAGGACGGCTTTATATTTTAGTTTATTCCACCAGCCCTCTTCCTGTTTTCACAATTTTATTTTCGTTCTTCAGGTCAATTACCAGCTTGTCAACTATGCCGTTAATAAACAGGTTGCTTTTGGGGGTGCTGAAATCTTTAGCAATTTCGAGGTACTCATTTATGGAAACTTTAATGGGAACCGTTGAAAGATGCAGCACTTCGCACAATGCCATTTTAATTAAAATCACATCCATCAAAGCAATGCGTTCAACGTCCCAGTTTTTTGTTTTAGCGTCAATGATCCGGGTGAACCATTCATTATTTTTAATAGTATTGTGCAAAAGCAGGTTCACAAATTGTTTATCATCTTCTTTGTCCTTGTGAATAGCAGCAGGAACAAATTCGCCTTCAAGAACCGGAAACGTTTTAATGATACGCAGAGCCATCGAGCAGGCAAAAGCAAAACCATCAATCCAGTAAATATTTTTTTCTTCAATGGCGCTTGAAAAAAGATCGGACTCTGCCACAAATTTTTTGAACAGCCATACACAAAATTCTGTGTCCTGCACAATGGTATGATCGTCTGCAGTTATGTAACGCTTATACTCATCAGTATTCCGCACCTGGTGAAAAATTTTTTTCAGCAAATCGTTTTCAGATTGCCAGGAAATGGCATGCTCTTTCGCAATTTTTTTTAAAGCATCGCTTGCTGTTAAAATCAGAACCACTTTATTTTGTGCGAAAGAATTTATTACCGGTTTTTCCGAAAGCGATTTGATATGTTTAGGCGCAAGATCAGCGCGGTACATGCCTTCCTGCTCTGCCAGCTCCTCAAAAAATAAAAGGAGGTAAATAAAAAGCTGGTAAGTGTTTTCAATTCCTTTGAAAATTTCATGTTCTGTTTTTACGGCATCTTTATTTTCTTCCTGAAAAAAAGAATAAAGGCCCTGTAAAACACGAATACGTAAATGCCTGCGGCTGAGCATAAATAAAGAACGTTAACCAGGTTTAAGTTTAAGGTTTAAAGTCTAAGGTTCATAGTCGCGTAAGCCAACTTTAAACTTTAAACCTTAAACCTTAAACTATTTAATAAGTTGATTTCACTTTACTGATATCGGCCAATCGCCTTTCAGCAATTTGCTGGGCGGCAATATATGTCGGAATATTTTCCTGCTTCGATTTTTTGAGAATACTTAAAGTAAGGTCATAAATTTTTTCGGTTTGTTTCATGGCGCGGTCACGGTTGTACTCACCTTTGAATTCGAAAAAAACATTAATTAACCCACCGGCATTAATTAAAAAATCAGGAGCATAAATGATTCCTTTTTCCATCAGCATTTTTCCATGAATGGTTTCATCGGCAAGCTGGTTGTTGGCAGCGCCTGCCACAATTGCACATTTTAACTGCTCAATATTTTCAGTATTCAGAGTCGCCCCCAAAGCACAAGGAGCATAAATATCCATAGGTGTTGAATAAACGGCTTCTGATGAAATTACTTCCGCACCGGTTTCGCCTGATACTTTGCGAAGCTGCTCCTCGTTGATATCTGTAATAAAAACTTTTGCATTTTCGCTTTTTAAATATTTCACCAGATTTTCTCCCACATGCCCGACTCCCTGGATTACGACCCTTTTATTTTCAAGATTATCGCTTCCGTAAGTTTCTTTTGCAGCAGCTTTCATTCCCATATACACACCAAAAGCTGTAACAGGGGAAGGATCACCGCCACCTCCCATTGATTCTGGTAAGCCGGTAACGTGTTTAGTTTCCATTGCAACATATTCCATTTCGCGCGTGCTGGTTCCCACATCTTCAGCAGTTATATATTTCCCGTTAAGGTTATTCACAAACCGCCCGAACTTGCGGAACAATGCTTCAGTCTTTTCTTTTTTAGAGTCCCCGATAATTACTGCTTTTCCTCCTCCAAGATTTAACCCGCTTACTGCAGCTTTGTAGGTCATGCCACGCGATAAACGCAGTACATCATTCAATGCTTCTGCTTCTGTTTTATACATCCACATGCGCGTGCCGCCAAGAGCCGGACCCAGTATAGTGTTATGAACGGCAATGATCGCTTTCAATCCGGTTTCCTGGTCATAACAAAAAGTAACCTGTTCATGTTGATCCATTGACATAGAACCGAAGATAGTAGTGCTTTTCACGCCTGTTTCTTTTGTTTCTTTCAATTCTTTTACTTCTAACATAGGGGGAAATTTAAAGTGATAATTTTGAAGGCTGATTTTAAAGTGACAAAGGTAAAAAAAAGGTTTAAAGTTTAAGGTTTAAAGTTTAAAGTTAATCTTGCCCCGAAAACGAGCATGAAACACCTCAAATCCCTCAATAAATATTTCTATCAGTACCGCGGCAGATTTTTGCTTGGAATTTTATTTGTCACCATTTCAAATATTTTCGGAATTGTTCCTGCCCAAGTGGTGCGCAATGCTTTAGACCTTGTGTCTGCTGATATTGATACTTATAAAATGCTCAGCGGCTTTGAACTCAGAAATGATTTTTATTCAACACTCACACTCGGTATTGCTTTTTTTATTTTTCTCATTTTGCTGATGGCATTATTAAAAGGGGTGTTTATGTTTTTTATGCGTCAAACAATTATTGTCATGAGCCGCCATATTGAATATGAACAGAAGAATGAAATTTACAGGCACTATCAAAAGCTGAACATTTCTTTTTACAATACTCATAATACCGGTGACCTGATGAATCGTATCAGCGAAGATGTTTCCCGTGTACGCATGTACGTTGGTCCTGCCATTATGTACACCATAAATATGACCGTACTTTTTCTCCTTGTGAGCTATGCCATGTTTCATGTCAATGCGCGGCTCACATGGTTTGTGCTCACCCCCATGCCTGTACTCATTCTTATAATTTATTATGTGCACGATATTATTAATAAAAAAAGCGAACAGGTGCAGCAGCAACTATCCACTTTGTCCACTTATGTTCAGGAAGCTTTTTCCGGAATCAGGATTTTAAAATCTTTTGTGAGAGAAAAACAAAGTATCAGTGATTTTAATGAGCGTGCCGAAAAGTACAAACAACTGAATATGGATTTGGTGCGCACCAATGCATTGTTCTTTCCTGTTCTTTTAATCCTTGTTGGTGTGAGTACGCTGATGACCATTTTTATCGGGGGAAAAGAAGTTATTGCCGGAAACATCACTATCGGAAATATTGCCGAGTTTATTATTTACGTGAACATGCTTACGTGGCCAGTAGCTTCGCTCGGGTGGGTAGTGACGTTGATTCAGCGTGCTGCCGCTTCGCAGGAACGCATCAATGAATTTTTGCATACAATGCCAGATATTGTTTCCGGTTCGAAGGAAGCCTCAGAAGTAAAAGGAAATATTGAATTCCGTAATGTAGGTTGTACTTATGCACATAGTGGAACGAAAGCATTGCAAAATATTTCCTTCAAAGTGGATGCAGGAAAATCACTCGCTATTATTGGCAGAACCGGCTCCGGAAAAACAACGGCTGTAAATCTTTTATTACGCCTGATGGATCCGTCAGATGGAGAAATTCTTATTGACGGGGAAAATTTAAAAGAAATTAATCTCGATGATTTTCGCAAACAAACAGGTTGTGTTCCACAAGATGTTTTTCTGTTCAGCGATACCATTGCAAATAATATTTCGTTCGGTTTAACCGGAATAAGTGAAAACGCAACCCTTTCAGAAAAAATAAAAGAAGCTGCAAGAAATTCTGATGTGTATGAAAATATAATAGAATTTCCTGAACAATTTGAAACCGTAGTGGGGGAGAGGGGGATTACGCTTTCCGGAGGGCAAAAGCAGCGTATCTCAATTGCACGGGCCATCATCAAAGAGCCAAAGATTTTAATTTTTGATGATTGCCTCTCTGCTGTTGATACCAAAACAGAAGAAACTATCCTGCAGAATTTGCAAAAGATAATGAAAGGGCGCAATACCATAATGACCAGTCACCGCGTTTCATCCGTTAAAAATGCCGATGAAATAATTGTTTTTGCCGATGGAAAAATTGCCGAGCGTGGTGAACACTCATCACTCATTGAAAAAGGCGGGGTGTATGCTGAAATTTATTGGAAGCAGTTGCTGGAAGAAGAAAAAGTATAATTGTGATCTATGAATTCATCAATGAGTAAATCACTGTTCTATTAATTTTCTCCTTTTCAGTTTTTAAATATTCAAAATTTGCATCTACCCTGAAATTATTTTTTTCCAAAAGTTTTCTTGATCGTTCATTTAAAGCATTGGTAAATGCAACAATGGTTTTAAGTTTCATTGTATGAAAACCATATTCCACAACTTTTGTAAATGCTTCCTGCATAATTCCTTTTCCATGGAAATCAGGATGCAATTCATATCCTATTTCAGCGCGAAAGTGTTCTTGCGAAATATTCCATAAACAAATAGTGCCTGTTAATTTAAAATTATTTTTAAGCGCTATTGCCCAATAAATACTTTCGTTATTGGCTATGCCATTAGTTATTCTCTCAATAAATTTCAGTGCGTATGCGGAAGAATTGGTTTTTGGCCGGTCAATAAATTTATTTACTGTTTCATTGGTGCGAAGTGCAAATATTTCATTTTCATCTTCTGTTTTAAGCTGCCTTAATAGCAGGCGATTTGTTATAAGTGATGGAAAAGTGGTGAAGTTAATATTAAGCATAAGTACAAAACTAACGCGTGTTTCTCACTTCTGTCATTTAGAGATTGTGCCGGTAAAAATCCGTATTAGTGATTGTGTTAATTCAGAAACTCAAAAACTCCGGCAGCGCCTTGTCCTGTTCCAACACACATGGTAACCATTCCATATTTTAATTTTCTTCTGCGCATTTCACTGAAAAGCTGCACACTCAATTTTGCTCCGGTACATCCAAGCGGGTGGCCAAGTGCAATTGCGCCTCCGTTTACATTTACAATGTCAGGATTTAATCCGAGAGTTCTGACAACAGCTAACGATTGTGATGCAAATGCTTCGTTCAATTCAATGAGTTGAATATCGTTTTGCTTCATGCCTGCTTTCTTCAAAACTTTCGGAATTGCTTCAACGGGACCAATGCCCATAATGCGCGGCTCGACTGCAGCAACAGCATAATTTACAAAACGTGCGATGGGGGTTGCATTCAATTGTTTCAGCATATTTTCAGAAACTACTAAAACAAAAGCAGCCCCGTCACTTGTTTGTGATGAATTGCCGGCAGTAACGGATCCTGTAGCCGAAAAAACAGGTTTCAGTGATGCAAGTTTTTCAATGGAAGTATCAGCGCGAGCGCCTTCATCTGTGTCAACAACATAATTACGCAGTTGTTTTTTTTCGTTTTCATCAAGGAATGTTTCCGAAACTTTTATAGGAACAATTTCATCTTTGAAAAAACCACTTTTGATTGCATAAATTGCTTTTTTATGTGACTGCAATGAAAATGCATCCTGGTCTTCGCGCGAAATTTTGTATTCATTGGCAACTGCCTCAGCAGTTAATCCCATTCCCCAATACCAGTCAGGATGAGTTTTCGCCACTTCATAATTCGGAACAATGCGCCATCCCCCGAAAGGAATAGGTGACATAGTTTCCACACCTCCTGCAATAATGCAATCAGCCAAACCTGATTTTATCTTTGAAGCTGCAATTGAAATTGTTTCCAAACCTGAAGCGCAATAACGGTTCACAGTCATGCCCGGAACTTTTACAGTGTTTAATCCCATCAGTGAAATCATTCTTCCAACATTCAAACCCTGTTCAGCTTCTGGCGTTGCATTCCCGACAATTACATCGTCAATCAGATCTTTGTCAAGATTCGGAACGGTTATCAAAAGTTTTTTAACGACTTCAGCAGCTAAATCATCCGCTCGCATGAATCGGAATTTTCCTTTTGGCGCTTTGCCCACAGCTGTTCTGAATCCTGTGATGATGTAAGCTTCCATTTAGTAAGTAATAAAATATTGATTTCTGATAATTAATTTATTGGCTATTGTAAGAACTGAAAAAACATTTAAAAATTTTTACCAAATGACAATAAAATAAATAGAAAAAATAAATTTATTTTTTAGTTGTGTCTTTAACTGCTGCATTAACAGGAGTGCCTGGAGGGGTACTTACCGGAGCCTGAGCCGCAGTTTTGCCACCCTGAGTTTTCTTTGCTTTAGCATCAGCAGCTTTTTTAGCATCAGCCGCACGCTTTTCAGAAGCTGCTATTTCGCGCATATCCCTGCCATTTTTGAATGTTATCGAACTTGTCATGGTTCCCTTTCGATCATAATATTTCCAGTCGCCATCACGGTTGCCATTTTTATATCCTCCTTCATTTTTAACCTGTCCATCACCATAATACGAAGACCATCGGTTTACTTTTCTGCCGTTGGAATATTCTCCTTCCATTTTGATCTGACCGTTATAGTAATACCTTTTGTAAGAACCTTCCTTAATGCCATTTTGATATTCAGTTTCTTCCATGATCTTGGCATAAGGATAATATTTTTTAGACAATCCATGGCGGACATCATCCACATATTCTATCTCCTGTGTGATTTCACCGAATGAATTGTAGTATTTCCAAACGCCCTGCTTGCGATTCAGTTCATCTAATTTATTCCTGTGCTTTTCCTTGCCGGGAGCATATTTCGGTTTTTCTTCCGATTGGCTGTAAACCAATACAGGAATAAAAAAAGCAAGGCAAAGAATGGTAATTAATTTTTTCATAAGACATTGATTTGACGGCTTAAAATTAAGCAATTAATCTGATTGGTAAAATGAATAATCGGTAAAGGTATAAATAATCACTTTTACAGGTAAATTTAATTTCGTAACGGCTTGCCTGTGGTTAAAATTGCTTGAATTCTTTCAAGTGTCTTTTTTTCTCCGCAAAGTGATAAAAACGCTTCACGTTCAAGCTCCAGAAGGTAGTGCTCAGAAACAAGAGAATGTGCAGATAAATCACCCCCGCACATAACATAACCTAACTTTTCAGAGATAAGCTTATCATGTTCAGAAATATAATTCCCGCTGTACATGGAATTTGCTCCGGCATAAATCAATCCCAAACCCGTTCTGCCAAGCACTTTGACATCTTTTCGCGGAGCGGGCATCACATAACCGGCTTCAGCTAACTCTATTGCAGCCTGTTTCGCATCAGAAATCAAACGATTTTGATTGATGGTAATTTCATCTATGCCGTGACGAAATATTCCAAGATCAAAAGCCTCATGAGCCGATGTTGAAACCTTTGCCTGCCCTATTGTGAGAAAACGTTCTCTTAAAATATTCAATTCAATGTCGCCTTGCTTGATTTCATCAGAAAACCTTACAGTAAATTCTTTAGAGCCGCCCCCCCCAGGGATTAATCCTACTCCAAATTCAACAAGACCAATGTAAGTTTCAGCTGCAGCCTGAACTTTATCAGCATGAAGGCTCATTTCACATCCACCTCCAAGCGTGAGTCCATGCGGAGCAACTACAACAGGAATGGAAGAATAGCGCACCCGCATATTCATATTCTGAAAAGCACGAATTGCAAAATCAATTTCGTCAAACTCTTGTTCTATTGCAAACATGAAAATCATGGCAAGGTTTGCCCCGGCAGAAAAATTTTGTCCTTCATTGCCGATCACTAATCCCCGAAAATCTTTTTCGGCTATGTCAATGCTTTTGTTCATTGCTTCAATGATCTCACCGCCAATGGTGTTCATCTTCGTGTGAAATTCAAGATTGAGAATTCCATCACCAATGTCAATGAGATCAGCGCCTGAATTTTTCCAGACTGTTTTTTCTTTTTTACTGTCGAGAATAATTAATTTTTCCTGACCTATAATATATTTGTACGTTTTGGTTGGAATGTGATAATAAGTTTTAAAACCCTTTTCAAATTTCCAGAAAGTTTTATTCCCTGAAGCCAGCATATCATACACCCACTGCGCTGGTTTCATTCCTGCTTTCTCCATTTCCTTAACGGTTTCTTCAACACCGAGCGCATCCCACATTTCAAACGGACCCAGTTCCCATCCGAAACCAGCCTGCATAGCCAAATCTACCTGATAAAGATGATCGGCAATTTCGGGAATACGGTCAGAAACATATTTGAACAAACTATAAAAAGATGCGCGGTAAAATTCTCCTGCTTTATCTTTTCCCGCTGCTAAAACTTTAATCCGCTCCTTTAAATTATCAATGGGTTTAGTTTGATCGAGCGTTGCGAATTTTGTTTTTGATTGCGGTTTGTACTGAAGTGTTTTTAAATCGAGAGAAAGAATTTCGGTTTTGCCATCAGCGTTTTTTGTTTTCTTATAAAAGCCCTGTTTAGTTTTATCGCCCAGCCATTTGTTCTCCAGCATTTTTGCAACATAAGCAGGCAATTGAAATTTTTCGCGCTCGCTGTCACCAGGACAATTTTCATACACTCCCTTTGCAACATGAGCCAACGTATCAAGACCCACAACATCGCATGTTCTGAAGGTAGCAGATTTTGGTCTGCCAAGAACAGGACCGGTGAGCTTGTCAACATCTTCAACAGTCAAATTCATTTTTTCAATCAAATGAAACAGTGACATGATTCCGTAAACACCAATGCGGTTAGCAATAAATGCGGGAGTGTCTTTGCACAAAACAGTTGTTTTTCCAAGAAAGAGATCGCCATAATGCATCAGGAAATCAACAACAGATGGATCTGTTTTTGGTGTAGGAATTATTTCAAGCAACCTTAAATATCTCGGAGGATTGAAAAAATGCGTTCCGCAAAAATGTTTTTGAAAATCATCACTTCGTCCTTCATTCATCAGATGAATCGGAATGCCGGATGTATTGCTGGTGACTAACGTACCGGGCTTACGAAATTTTTCCACTTCTTCAAAAACTTTTTTCTTGATGCCGAGATTTTCAATCACCACCTCAATAATCCAGTCAGCATCTGAAATGTCTTTCATGTTGTCGGAAAAATTTCCAGTAGCAATTCTTGAAGCAAAAGATTTTTTGTAAAGCGGAGAAGGATTTGATTTGACAGCAGTATCTAAAGACGAATTTACAATACGGTTTTTTACCTCAGTCGAATCCAATTTCAATTCTTTATGTTGCTCAGCAGGGGATAACTCCTTCGGCACAATATCAAGTAGCAGCACATTAACACCAATATTTGCAAAATGACAGGCAATCCGTGAACCCATTACTCCGGATCCTAAAACAGCAATGTTTTTTATTATTCGTTTCATAAAGCGTTTGAAAATTCAGGAACAAAAGTATGAAAAGGTTTTAAGGCCGTAGTTCAAGATTAAAACTCAGGTGATAAAAAAGAAAGAGGCTTTCAATTATAATTTCGAGAGCCTCTTGATTAAAATTTTAATCCGAAACTATTTTTTCATAGTCAACCCTTTTTCCACTCTGATGACCCGGATTTCCGTTCTGCGATTCAGGGCGTGGTCTTCTTCAGAACATTTTGAACCGTCAGCGCATTTATTCATCAGCATAG
>JBDSOU010000013.1:0-23707 GCA_039914625.1 Bacteroidia bacterium
CTATGCTGATGAATAAATGCGCTGACGGTTCAAAATGTTCTGAAGAAGACCACGCCCTGAATCGCAGAACGGAAATCCGGGTCATCAGAGTGGAAAAAGGGTTGACTATGAAAAAATAGTTTCGGATAAGGACCAAACAATATAGAAAGACGCCATTAACTTCGTTGGACTTTTGAGCCCAACAAATAAAGGGAGTATAAAAAAAAACGAAGAAAATGATAATAACGTCAATTTATCCGCTTGCGTACCTCTGCGAGACTGAAATCGAACTAAATGTACAAAGATTTGAAAAAACTTTAGGATTTAAAAACACTTTTGGAAAATGTGCCAAAAGGCAATTTAGCTTTTGTCGCAGTTTGAATTTAAAGTAATAAATTAGAACCGAGGCTGAAGCCTCAAGGCAAATCGGCTTTGTTATTTAAGGCTTACAGATTAAATCAAAACATATCTGAAGCAAGACAATACAGAAGCAAACAAGAATTATTTTAAACAATTTCATGTCAAGAGTTTTACTCAAATTTAGTTTCAAACCACACAGTTTTTTTTCGCCTGGGAAATAATTATCAGAAACGGGATGTTGAAAACCTAAACTTCAGGTTAGTTTCTCCAATTAGTCTTCTCGCTAAAACAAAATATTCTTAGAAATAATACACGCACCTTAAAAGCCGTTTTTTCAATTGGAACCGGAATGCTTTTTATGTGTTTTAAAAAAAATGAAAAATAAAATATCAATGGAAACGAGAACATCCGTATTTTTTTAAAAAAATATAAGCAAGAATTTATTGAAGCGTTTCTTTTTTGCGGTTCTTTACAGGAAGAAGTCAGAAAGTATGATTTTTTAAGATGGACAACTTCGAACCAAAAGAGTGAATGGATTAATTGTGCTACTTTCCTCTGCCAGTGAGGGGGTTAAGAAAAATAAAAAAGGACAACCAGAAAATTTTTCTAAGTTGTCCTGTATCGTACCCGGGACGGGAATCGAACCCGTACAGCCGCAATGGCCACAGGATTTTAAGTCCTGCGTGTCTACCAGTTCCACCACCCAGGCGTGGAATAAATAAAGTTATCAGTTAACAGAAATCAGTTATCAGTTGTTGAGATCAATTTTACACTAACACCAATTACAAATAACAAATAACTTTCTTCAGAGCGGATGACCGGGCTCGAACCGGCCACCCCGACCTTGGCAAGGTCGTGCTCTACCAAATGAGCTACATCCGCTTAGTCTGCAAAATACGAATTTGATCGAAATACGAATTTCGGTTTTTGAGGACGGCAAAAATAAGTAAAATCATTTTTAATTAATGCGCCTTGTCCATTAATTTTTTCAGTCTGTGTTTTTAAGTCTTAATCGCTTACATCCTCAATATGAGTACCAATCCACATTGAGTTCCGTCTGCTCTGTCGCTTCAGGTAGGATTACCATGGAATCGCCAACCTGCATGGTGGCATGCATGATGGTTCCGTCCGGACGATTGGAAACATAAATTTGTTTTGCATCAAATGCCTTTTGCATGAACTCCATTAATTGTGAGGCTCTTTCACAACAAGAAAGGAGTTACGGTATGAAAACCGTCAGGAATGGATTTTGTTTTCATTTTTTAATCTTTACTAACTCAAAAATATATGAATATTTTTAACGTTCAGTATTTTTATTTTAGCGCTTACCAGTTATAACTATCAAAAATATCATCCAAAAGTCGTATTTTCAATACGAGTGCAACTTTTTGACAGGTTTATGAATCTTACTGTTAAATACCTTTTAGCCAGGGTAATTCTAAATTTTTTCTTAATCGCTTTTTCATTTTAAACGTCCCGCTTCCAACGGGGCGTTTTTTTTATTCCTACAGGTTGAGAATAGAAATAAAACTAGCTTTTTGCTTTGCTCATTTCCGCATAATTTTTATAAAAAATAGGAATCGTTTGAATGCCTTTCATGAAATTAAAAATTCCATAATGTTCATTTGGTGAGTGAATATTATCGGAATTCAAACCAAAACCCATCAGGACGGATTTTAATCCCAATTCTTTTTCAAATAATGCAACGATGGGAATGCTTCCTCCTTCCCGTGTTGGAATCGGTTTCTTTCCGAATGTTTCTTCCATCGCCATACTTGCTGCTTTATATGCAATCGAATCTGTTGGTGTAACCACCGCTTCACCTCCATGATGAGGAGTTACTTTTACCTGGACAGACTTAGGAGCCATTTTTGTAAAATACTTCGTAAATAACTTCGTAATTTTTTCTGATTTCTGGTTAGGAACAAGACGCATTGAAATTTTTGCATAAGCCTTTGAAGGCAATACTGTCTTTGCTCCTTCACCCGTATAGCCTCCCCAGATTCCGTTCAGTTCAAATGTGGGTCGGATGGAAACTCTTTCCATTGAGGTGTATCCTTTTTCGCCTACCACTTCTTTAATACCGAGATCTTTTTTATAAGCCCCTTCTTTAAACGGAGCTTTTGCCATTTCTTTTCTTTCTGATTTGCTTATTTTCTCAACATCATCATAGAATCCCGGAATGGTAATACGATTCTTTTTGTCTTTCATCGAACTAATCATTTCACATAAGATTTGGATCGGATTTGGAACAGCTCCTCCATATACTCCTGAATGAAGATCACGATTAGGTCCTGTCACTTCCACTTCAACATAACTTAAGCCGCGTAATCCGATAGTGATTGAAGGAACATCATTTGCAATCATGGACGTATCTGAAATAGTGATTACGTCAGCTTTTAGTTTTTCTTTATTGTTTTTAACAAATTCACCAAGGTTGGAAGAACCGACTTCTTCTTCGCCTTCAATTAAAAATTTTACATTGCACGGAAGAGAATTATTTCTCACCATGCTTTCAAATGCTTTAATATGCATATACATCTGTCCTTTGTCATCACACGATCCGCGTGCATAAATTTTTTCGTCTTTGATAACCGGTTCAAAAGGAGGTGAATGCCAGAGATTTAAAGGGTCTGCAGGCTGCACATCATAATGGCCATATACCAAAATGGTGGGTGCATTTTTATCAATCATTTTTTCTCCATATACAATAGGATGCCCTTTGGTTGGACAAATTTCCACTTTATCTGCTCCTGCATTTTCCAGGCTGGTTTTTACAAATTCTGCGGTTCGCAATACATCCGCTTTATATTTTGAATCTGCACTCACTGAGGGTATTCTTAATAAATCCATTAACTCATTAATGAATCTGTCTTTGTTGTTGGAGATATACTCCTGTACTTTTTCCATTTTGATTTATGATTTTTTATTGTTGAATTACTAAATTATTATTCATGCTTTTTAAGCCTGAATCTTTGATTTCAAACGCCCGCAACTTCCATTTGTCTGTTAATTTTTTTTACCAAGCCTTGCAAAACTTTTCCGGGACCGATTTCAGTAAAGAGTGTTCCTCCGTCTTTGATCATATTTTCAACTGTTTGCGTCCAGCGCACTGGTGAAGTTAATTGAGCAATAAGATTAATTTTTATTTGTGCAGGGTCAGCTGAAGGTAACGCATTTACATTCTGATAAATCGGACAAACCGGACTATTGAAATTTGTTTTGTTGATCGCTTCTGCCAATCTTGTTCTTGCGGGTTCCATTAATGGCGAGTGGAATGCTCCGCCTACATTCAACACCAATGCACGTTTTGCACCGGCTGACGTTAATTTTTCACAGGCTTCTTTCACTCCTTCAATCGAACCTGAAATTACAATTTGCAATGGGCAGTTATAATTTGCAGGAACCACCACAGCATCTATCTGTGCGCAAATTTCTTCTACAATCTTATCATCCAATCCTAAAATTGCCGCCATTGTTGAGGGTTGCAATTCACAGGCATACTGCATAGCATTTGCCCGTTCAATCACAAGGCTCAACGCATCTTCAAAGCTAAGTGTTTTATTGGCAACAAGAGCAGAAAATTCTCCGAGCGAATGTCCCGCAACCATATCCGGCTTAAAATTTTCTCCCAATTGCATTGCAGCAGTTACTGAATGAATAAAGATTGCAGGCTGTGTTACTTTTGTTTGTTTCAAATCTTCTTCTGTGCCACTGAACATCAAATCGGTTATTCTGAAACCGATGACATCATTTGCTCTCTCAAACAATTCTTTTGACTGCTGAGAAGATTCGTACAACTCTTTTCCCATTCCGGAAAACTGTGAACCCTGTCCCGGGAAAATATATGCCTGTTTCATATTGAGGATTTTTGAAGGGTTAAAATTAGTTGTTTTGATGCAGAAAAAGATCAATAGATAACATTTCACAAAAGAAACGCAAGAGCAACCACCAATCCGATAACACCAGCAGCGCCAAGAACCATAATCAGCTTGTTTATAATTACTTTCTGATCCAGAATAAGATGATCGGTAAGATGATTGAGAATAATTTCAAGCCGGCCAAGTGCAGCTTCATTTTTTACAACATAATCATAAGCCCCATATTTAATCACGCTTGCAGCAATTTCAGGTTTCTCCTGCGAAGACACCATAACCATTCTGATAGAAGGATCGTGTTTTCTGAAATGCAATAGAATATCCAAACCGTTTTGTGCATCTTTATTTTTCGAATTAAGAAAAAAATCAACAATCACAATTTTCGGTTCAAGCTTAATTTGTTGCAGTGCAGCCTCACCACTTCCGAATTTATGCAATTTCAGATAAGGAAATTTACTTTTTATAAAATCATGAATCATTTCTAAAAAAATAATATCATCTTCAATTATAAAAACTGTTGCAGAATTTTGGTTGCTCATTAACTTTTCTAAAGAAGCTTTGCTGTAATCAGATTAATGAATTCAATTCGCGTACGTTCATTTTCAAATTCTCCTGTAAATGCTGATGTGGTAGTAATAGAATTTTGTTTTTGTATGCCTCGCATTTGCATACAAAGATGTTTGGCTTCAATGACTACAGCCACTCCAAGTGGATGTAATGTCTCCTGAATACAATCACGAATTTCGGTTGTCAATCGTTCCTGGACCTGGAGCCTTCTTGAATATGCATCAACAACTCTTGGAATTTTGCTTAGACCTACAATATAATTATTAGGAATATAAGCCACATGCGCTTTCCCGAAAAACGGCAGCATGTGATGCTCGCACATAGAATAAATTTCAATGTCTTTTACAATCACCATCTGCTTATAATCTTCTCTGAATTTTGCTGAACTTAATATGGCATGAGGATCAAGATCGTAACCATGTGTAAGAAACTGCATAGCTTTTGCAACACGCTCAGGGGTTTTCAATAATCCTTCTCGGTCAGGATTTTCGCCAATTTCTTTTAAAATAGTGTGATATTTTTTTGATAAGCTGTCAATGATTTCAGGATTGTATTGTTCCTGCCTCTCATACCTATTCATTTCTATTTCCCTATTTTTCCTTTTAGCAGCTTTCATCAGCGTGGTTTTTATTTTCCAAAATATTCAACAAAATTATTTTCTGTTTCAACTAACTTTACAGAATGCAGCATGCATTTTTTTTCTGCAATTGGTTTTTCAATTTGATCCCAGATAGCCATTGCAAGCACTTCTGTAGAAGGCATCCGGCCTTCCATAAAATCTACATCCATGTTAATATTTTTATGATCAAGCTTATTGATGATTTTTGATTTTACAATTTCACCCAACTCTTTCAGGTCAATCACAAATCCTGTTACTGCATCCGGTTCTCCTTTCACAGTAATTAACAATTCATAATTATGCCCGTGCCAGTTGGGGTTCGAGCATTTACCGAACACTTCCAGATTTTTTTCAGGACTCCAATCTTCTTTATAAAGCTTGTGTGCTGCATTAAAACGTTCTCTTCTTGAAATAAAAACCATAGTGTAAAATTTTTAGAGAAACGCAAAGGTAAAGAAAAGAGGCTTGAAGTTTAAGTTTGAGGTTTGAAGTTGAAAAAATAAAATTATGTTTGCCTATTGATAATTCTAAATAAATGAAAATACTTTTTGTTGCAGCTACAAGATATGAAATTGAACCATTATTTAAATATTTAAAAATTAAGCATCAATCAGCTTCATTTTTTTACTCAAAAAAATTTGCCAAAAATGAATTCAATATCTTGATAACAGGAACAGGAATGGTTTCCACAGCTTATCATTTAGGAATTCATCTTTTCGAAAATGATTATGATTTGGTGATTAATGCAGGCATAGGCGGAAGCTTTAGAAAAGATATTTCACCCGGGAATATTGTAAATGTACATGAAGAATGTTTTGCCGATCTCGGTATTGAAGATGATGAAACATTTATTCCCATTATCGAAATGAATTTCGAAGGACCGGACGATTTTCCTTTGAGAAAAAATACTCTTGTAAATACTTCTGAAATTAATTCCATCTCATTATTGCTGCTTCCACAAGTCAAAGGAATTACTGTAAACACAGTTCATGGAAATGATCAAAGTATAGAAAAAGTCACAAAACTTTTTAACCCTGATGTAGAAAGCATGGAAGGGGCTGCTTTTTTTTATGTATGTAATTACAAAAACAAAAATCCGTTTATTGAAATCAGAGCCATTTCAAATTATGTAGAAAGAAGAGATAAAAGCAATTGGAAAACCAACGAAGCAATAAATAATTTGTCTGAAACACTTAAGACTTTTATAGAGGAAATAGGGGAGGAGTAGGGTTTAATATTCTTCCAAATTCACTTCTGTTCCGTCTTGCAATTTCTATTCTCAATCAAACCTTATTGCTTTCACCGGCTGAATCTTTGTAACAATCATAGATGGAATAATCAACATCAACGAGCAAAGAATAATTGTCCCGATGTTAAGCAATAAAATATTTATATAAGAAAAGTCTATAGGAACTACTGAAATGTAATAAGATTCCTGAGGTAATTTTATCCATCCGAATTTCCATTGAAGAAAACTTATAATAAAAGCAAACGCGTTTCCAATCAGCAAACCGATTGTAATTATATAAACGGCAACATATAAAAATATTTTTCGAATGCTGATGTCTTCTGCACCCATAGCTTTCATTATTCCAATCATCGGAGTGTTTTCAAGAATGATAATAAGTAGTGTTGAAATCATATTTATCCCTGCAACAATAATCATCAGAACAATAATAATAATGACATTTATATTGAGCAGATCAAGCCAATTGAAAATTTCAGGATATAGTTCTTTTACAGTTTCTGTTTTAAATTTATAACCTGTTTCGTTATAAAATTTTTTCCCCGCTTTGTCAAGATTATTAAAATTTTTCAATGTTACTTCAAATCCTCCTATCTGTTCACTCGTCCAATCGTTCAATTGTCGGATGTTTGCAATATCACAAAACACATAGATGTTATCAAACTCATCTAACCCTGTTTCATAAATTCCTGCTATCATGAATTTCTTAATACGTGGAGGTTTCTGAATAAAATATACAAAAAGATTTTCATTCACTTGCAGGTTTAAAAGTGCAGCAACTTTTGAAGATAGGATTACTTTATCCGATCTTCCGGAATCACTTACCGAAAAAAAAGTTCCCTCCTTTAATTTATCCCGGAAAAAATCCCTGTCAAAATCGGTCCCGATTCCTTTTAGCAATATACCGTGTATTTCCTCCTTCGTTTTAATAATCCCCGCCTTCGTTGCATACACCTGGATATTTTTTACATCAGGATCGGATTTTATTTTTTCATAAAATGGTTGATTTTTATCTACTGGTTGTTCTTCGTAAGAACTATTAGTATCGAAATTACTAATTCGGATATGTGTCCCGAATCCAACTGCTTTATTGGTAATTTCTTTTTTGAATCCGGTCACAACCATCAGCGAAACAATCATTACTGCAATGCCAAGTGCAATACTTGATAAAGCAATTTTCACAACAGGTTGAGAAACCACTTTCCGATCACCGGCACCGAAAACAATTCGCTTTGCTATAAAGAGTTCGAAATTCATTTTACCAAATCGTACTCATGAATCCTTCCAATATCAATTGCCATTTTTCCTTCCTGAGTTTGCTCAATGATATTACGGAATTTCGCATTCCATATTACATCTTCGCTCCGATAAGAAGTTCGTGCGTGAACCTGCTGTGCATACGTATCATCAACAGCCTTGATCAAAATAAAAAATTCTGCATTCATTGCTTTCAAATCTTCCTCTGTAATTCCGTTTAGTGGGCTTTCCTCATCAATCGGATGAACTATAGTCCATGATAAAGCCAGAAAACTAATCTTTGTAACTTCAAGCTTCATGCTTTGAAATCTTCTTATTGACTTATCATTTACCGTTTCATCATAGGCAACAAACATGCTTGCTTCTGCTTCAATAAGTGCATTAGTACGTGCATTGACAATTTTAAACATAAATGCTTTCCCTTCTTTAAATGGAGTTATAAGTGCGTTGTTGCTGAATACAATTTTAGCTGTAGGTCGTGAAAAACGCCCATATAGTAACCCGGTAGCTAATGCAAAAGCAAGAAGTCCGAATAAAGATTCTAATGCCGCTACAGCACTTGCCGCTATTCCAGACGGACTGATTCGTCCGTAACCGACTGTTGTTATAGTTTGAGCACTAAAAAAAAATGCTTCTAAAAATTTATGCAGTTCTGTTGAAGTTTGCATTCCTCCCAACTGATCAACTCCGATGATAAAATAATATATAGATGCAAAAAGAAAATTGATGATCAGGTACGCAATCAATATTATAAAACTAAATTTAATCCACGAAATAGTGACGAGCGTGTGGTAAACATTAAGAGGACTAAAATGATGTACACCTTTGCGAACTATATTGCTGCTGCCATCTTTATTTATTTGACGCTTCCCCGTCAGGTTCCCGCCAAAACCGAGTTCCTGATCCCGTTCTTTTCTAAATATTATTCTGCGTTTAGCCATTATATCAACAACTTTCTAACCCGGCATGAATTTACAAATTACTAAAAGTTAAACCTCACCAAAATAAGGAATATCATCCCCTGCTATTTTTTCCTCTTGCTCCCAATAAGCAAGGGTAACAACATGTCCGTCAGGCGTGCGGAGCAATCTTCCGAAAATTGCGTTCGTTGCATTGAATACTACATCAGTTACACCTACTGTGAAAGTTTCCGGTGATGGAACCGCTTCAGTTACCGGTGCCGCGACAGGCGGTGATCCTTCTATAACAGGAACTGTAGAAGCGGCAGGTTTTGCAACAGCTTTTAGAGGCGGGCTTTTTACTACAACAACAGTGTATCTGTTATATTCTAAAAGTTTTTTCAAAAACTCCACCCGCGCAGGTAAAACATTTTTTTCAACGATAGCACACTTCACTCCGTCAAGGTCTTCAAATTCGTGGTTCTTATTTATTGCCATCTTCTGTTTTACATTACATTCCAAAACTTATAGAAAAAATATAATCGTAGATGCTTCCAATAAAACCAATTGAAATAATTCCTGCAACACAAATCATTAAGGCTAAATTAGAAAATGCTCCGGCATTTATTTTTTCAATCGGCTGATCATTTTTATCCATGAACATTGCTTTCACTACATTTAAATAATAATAAAGTGAGACAATCATGTTTAGTGCTGCGATAGTGATAAGCAGGTAATTTCCTTTCGCTGCTCCGGCAGTGAGCAAAAATAATTTACCGAAAAATCCGGCAGTTGGAGGAATTCCTGCAAGTGAGAATAAAGAAATGGTAAGCACCCAACTTAACATCGGATTTGTTTTATAAAATCCTTTGTAATCATACATATTATCTTTTCCTGTCAATGCACTAACAAGTGCAATCACACCAAATGCACCGAGATTTGAAAATATATAAATGAGAATAAAATAAATTACAGATGCAGTTCCCATTTGCGAGCTACCTGAAATACCAATAAGAATAAATCCAACCTGGGCAATGGAAGAAAATGCAAGGAATCGTTTTAAATTATTTTGACGGATTGCAAAAAGATTTCCAACTACCATTGTAAGAACAGCAGTAAGATTCAAAACTTGATACCATGTTTCAGAAAGAGATTTAAAAGTGTTGTACAATACTGAAACAAAAACAAAAATTATTGCTCCTTTAGAAATCACTGACAAATATGATGTAACCGGAACAGGCGAACCTTCATACACATCCGCTGTCCAGAGATGAAATGGAACGGCTGACATTTTAAATGCAAAACCTGTGAACAATAAAATAAAAGCAAACAATTGTAAGGGGCTTCCATCAAGATGTGATGAGAGTTCTGTCAAACTTAGAGTTCCTGTTGTTCCGTAAACTATTGAAATACCAAACAACAAAATCCCTGAAGAAAATGCAGATGACATAATCATTTTCATTGCTGCTTCTGATGATTGACGTTTTTCCAAATCAAAATTTGAAAGTGCTGCTAATGGAATTGTTGCTAATTCCAATCCGAGATAAAACATCAGGAGGTTACCGCTTGAAATCATAAAAAACATTCCGATCAATGTTGAAAGCAGAAGCATGTAAAATTCCAAAAGATGTTTATGATTTTTCAACCAAGAAAAAGCCTGCATGGAAATAATGAGTGTTCCGAAATTCAAAATGTTTTTTTCAAACTCCATTGTTGAGTTTGTTCTGAATATTCCGTTGAATAACTCACCATCGTGGTTGAAAAAAAATCCGGCAATAAAATTTATCAGCAATAAGAAATTTACGATGCTGAGGACTGATTCATTTTTCCATTCTTTGTTTCCTAATTTCAGGAAAAGCAAAATGAAAAGAATGGCTGTAAGCAACAGCTCAAATTTCATCAGTATTAAAAAATTATTCAACATAAAGAATTTACGGTTAAACTTTTATTTCAATTCCTGTCCGTTTTATTTCATCAGTAAATGCATCACCTTCTTCAAAATCCATTGATGAAAAAGTTTTGGGTTGAATTATAAAGTGATTGCGTAGTGCTTTAATGAATAGCGGTATATCAACAAATCCAACACCAACGAACTGATCTGAAATTAATGCCACATCTATATCAGAATATTCCTGTTGTTGATTTCGCGCTATTGATCCGAAAAGAATAACTTTTTTCAATTGAACACCTTCTGCTTTCACTTCATTAATAAAAGCATTAACCGTTTTTATTGCAGATTGCTGAGTAACCATAATTTTATTTCGTTTGCCATAATTAAGAATTTTTGTGTGGTTTCTTCATCACACATTTTATAAATCTTCAATTTGTAATCGGGATACCTTCCTTCCAACTGAAAATCATTTAAAAGAATCAATGCGTCCAGTTGGTTATCATTAATTTCAATTTCAGTTTGTTTCAAAATATAAACAAGATTGTGAATTCGTGGAGGATGATCATTCGCATTATATTTAACCCAAATAGCTTTGCATAATTTTTCCAATGCAAGATGAGCAAAAAATAATGATTGCAAATAATGTTTTGTTATAAATAGGTCTTCTGAGCTACTCCAATCCATAGCTGAACTTTCCTTCCAAAATGAAATGTAATCTTCTTTCGTCATCATTCTTAAGAATTACATTTTTATTAAACTTATTATTTTATTAGAAATGATTTCCGTTGCAGGAGAAATCAAATCACTCAACCAGAAAGGCGCTATACCAATTGCAACTATTCCAAGTATCAGAATTCCTGATGCGAATTTTTCATTCCAGGATGCATCCGTTAATTGTAAATGATGTTCATCTTTTATAGGTCCCATGATTGTACTTCCTGTTGCACGAAGAATGTAAACAGCAGTTACTACAATAGATGCACAACCTGCAATAGTTGCGATGCGATAGAATATTTCTGAATGTTCCCATGATCCCATAAAGACAGTCATCTCAGCAACAAATCCGCTGAAGCCCGGTAAGCCGAGTGAACATAAACCTGCAATTACAAATACAGTGCTGATGAATGGCATTACTTTCAGTAATCCTCCGAGTTGTGCAACCATTCGTGTATGCGTGCGGTCATAAATCATTCCGATTGCAGCGAAGAAAAGAGCTGTCATTAATCCATGAGAAACCATTTGCATAATCGCACCTGTGATAGCGGTTTTAGTTAACATTCCAATGCCAAGTAAAACAAATCCGCAATGACTAACTGATGAATATGCATTGATGTATTTCAAATCTTTCTGCATCATCGTTGCAAATGCGCCATATAAAATAGCAATGGATGCCAACACAATAATGATGGTTGAATATTCATGTGCGGCTTCCGGCATCAGGTACGTTGCAACTCGGATGCAACCGTAACCGCCAAGCTTCATCGAAATTCCTGCAAGAAACATCGAAGCTGCTGTTGGCGCTGATGAATGTCCGTCAGGCACCCAGGTATGAAATGGAAACAAAGCACCGAAGATTCCGAATCCAACAAATACTAAAGGGAAAAATATTAGTTGTGCTTCTAAAGGAATATGCATCTGGGAAATTTTCAACAAATCAAAAGTGTGCATACCGTTACTGGTATAAGTATTAAAATAAACTCCAAGCAACCCAACAAAAACCAAAGCCGATCCACCCATCAGCATTAATGCAAGTTTCATTGCACTGTATTCTTTTTTTCCGCTGCCCCATATTCCTATCAATAAAAATTTTGGAATTACTGCAATTTCTAAAAAGAAAAACATAGTGAACAGATCAAGAGAAATAAAAAATCCGTAAGCTCCTGCGCTCAGGAAAACAAGCAGCAGGAAAAATTCTTTGCTCATATTTTCCATTTTCCATGAAACTAAAATTCCCGCAAGCACTACAAATGAAGTGAGTAAAATCATCGCAACTGAAATTCCATCCACACCAATGAAATATTCGATATTTAGAGGAGCAAACCATGTTGCACGAAATTGAAAAAGCATTTGTTCAATATTACCTGAACTTCTTTCACTCAAATAATTAAAAAGTAAAACTCCCCCAAGCAACAACTGCACAACCGCCCCTGAAAGAGCAACGGAGCGTATTTGTTTTAAACCATTGCAAAAAAGAATTGCAATCGCAGTTAGTAAAGGAAGTAAAATGAGTAATGATAAATTCATTTAGCTTTTTTCTTTTTAATCGTATGCTTGAATTTCAGGACAGCAAAGTTCAATTCGATAGAAGTTTCACTTTCATTAGTTGCTAAATCATCTGAAAAAATTTCGGTGATAATTTCTCCGCTTTTGCGAAGAATATCTTGTTTCTTCTTCTCCTCCTGAACTTTGGATAAGGTATTGATATTTCTTGCCAGGTTCTTTAATCTTGAATATGTTTCGATGATTGCTAAAGTTGTTTGTGTCGCCCTTGCACTTTTTAGTATTGTAGCAAGCATGTAAAGACCTTTTTCGGTAAATGCTTTAGGAATTTGAGGGGAAAATTTCAGTTTTTCGAGGTGGTCAAAAATTTTGACCACCTCATTTTTTTCATCTTTTGAAAGTTCAATGATGTATCCTTGAGGAAATTTTTCAGGATTATTTTTTACCGCCTGATTTATTTCTTTTGTACCCACTCCATAAAGCAATGCTACGTCACTATCAAGGATAACATTCAGATCGCGAAGACGAATTATCTTATCGTCAACAGTATCAAGTTTGGCAACTGTAACACTTCTTTTTTTCATATCAATTAATAAATATTCTACACTGCAAAATCATTTTTGAGGTGGTGGAAATTTTCCACCAGTTCGTTTTTCAATTCAGCAATTAGATAATTTCAACACAAATTAAATTTTCGGGTTATCAAAATTTTTGACCACCTCATTTTTCATTTCCATAAATAAATAAACAATACTGCAAATCCGATTACTCCTGCAAAGAAGTAAATTGCATAGTTCTGGACTCTGCCTGATTGAATTCCTTTAATGGTATCAGAAAACATTTCTGTAAGATTTGCAATCGTATTCATTGTTCCGTCCACAATATTTCTGTCAATCCATGCTGAAGGTCTTCCGATTAAATTGAACACGATTTTTTTTGTGATGAATAAATAAATTTCATCAATGTAAAATTTATGATAAGATGATTTGTATAATCCACTTACTGCAACAGAAATTTTTTGCGGGAGATTATTTTCTTTGAGATACATTCTTCTTGCAAGTAATATACCTGTAAGACCTAATAAGACAGGTACAATTGAAAACTTAAAATCAGCAACCGATTCTAATGATGAACCACTTGCAGAAACAAATTCTCCGAATGGAATAAATCCTGCAAACACTGCTCCTGCAGCAAGAAGAATTAATGGAAGCAACATGGAGAATGTTCCTTCGCTGTGAGGCGCGTGAGAATTCTCCCTCTCCTTTGGAGAGGGTTGGGGTGAGGTCTTCCAAAAAATTGAAAAGTATAAACGAAACATATAAAATGCTGTGATGCCTGACGTGATTAATGCAATTCCAAAAATAAATTTGTTTTGATTGAAGGCAGCATGTAATATTTCTTCTTTGCTGAAAAATCCCGCGAAGGGAGGTATGCCAGCAATGGCAAGACAAGCCAAAAGAAAAGTAATATGAGTAACAGGCATAAATTTACGTAACCCTCCCATGTCTTTCATTTCATTGCTGTGTACAAAATGAATCACTGCTCCGGCTCCAAGAAAAAGTAATGCTTTGAAAAATGCATGTGTGAAAAGATGAAACATAGAAGCAGTAAATCCTAAGCTGTCTTCTCCATTCCAACCTGCAACCCCAAGCGCGAACATCATGTATCCGATTTGCGACATGGTTGAATAGGCAAGCACACGTTTAATATCTGTCTGCGTACACGCAATGATAGCTGCGAGTATTGCAGAGAGCGCACCTGTGTATGCAACAATATTCAAAGCAACCGGACAGGAAATTGCAAACACAGGAAATAATCTTGCAACCAAAAACACTCCGGCAACAACCATAGTCGCTGCATGAATCAATGCAGAAACAGGAGTCGGACCTTCCATTGCATCGGGCAACCAGATATGTAATGGAAACATTGCAGATTTTCCTGCTCCGCCAATGAATACTAAAACCAATCCCCATGTAAGTGCGCTTACTTCAAAAAATGAAGATGCAATTGCAGTTTGTAGTTGAGGTGATGATGGATCAGTCAATCTTTGAATCAATGTTTCAAAATCTAACGTCTGCGCGTTGAATGATAATATTAAAATACCGATGAGAAATCCGAGATCAGCGAAACGGGTAACGATAAAAGCTTTCTTAGATGCAGCGACTGCGGATGGTTTATCATAGTAATATCCGATGAGGAGAAATGATGAAACGCCAACCAATTCCCAGAACATATAAATCTGGAAAATGTTTGAAGACAAAACCAGACCAAGCATAGAAAAAGTAAACAAGGAAAGAAAAGCATAGTAAGTTGCAAAACGCTCTTCACCTTTCATGTAACCTAAACTGTAAATATGCACCATAAGGGAAACAAACGTTACGACCACAATCATCATTACTGAAATAGGATCAAGAATAATTCCCATGTCAATAGAAACGTTCGGAGAAAATTGCAGCCAGGTATATTTCAAAGCAATGATATGCTGATACACACCATTCACTTTTCCGGAAACAAAAAAATAATTGTAAGCGGTAATTAAGGAAATTAATGCTGAAATAAAAAGTGAAGTTGTTCCGATTATTCCTGAAAAAGTTTTGAAATATTTTCTTCCGAACAAACCAAGCAAAACAAAGCTTGCAAGAGGCAGAAGCGGAATTAAAGCGAGGTAGATGTTATCGGGCATTTTGTTTTTAAAAGAAATCTGTGTTCAGGTAATAAATGCAACTTTCAATTTTCTAAATAAGGCGGTAAAATTAAGAGTTTAAAACTAAGACTATTTCTTTTTTTGTTCACTGCTGTCAATTTTTATTTCCTCACATGAATTTTTTTCGGATTTTCATTTTAAAATGGGTATTGTTAATTGATTTTTTTATTTTGTTCTTTCTAAGATTTCTTTTACAATTTGCACTGAGAATTTATAAGTTTTACCATCATTGCTGCATTTTGTAATGATGGGATATTTCGGGTTTCTTGTTTCAATGCGGATGATCTGGTGTGTGTTTCCATTGCTGATAAATGTTTTTTGAAGAATATCTTGCGGAAGTTCATTCTGATAGGCAAAAAATTTTACTTCTTCAATTGCATAGCTTTCGGCAACAATTTTATGCTCAGGCAAAGCAGCAATTATTTTTGCATTGAAAGAACTCTCATTAAAGGAAATGGTTCCCAGTATAAGCTCTGTAAGACTGTATTTATTTTTTATTACATCAAGTGCTGCCTGAATTTCCTCCCTTATGAATGTTATTTCCTGCCTGCCGAATTTTTTAATATGTGTTTCCATTCTTAATTAAGACAACAGTGTTTATATTTTTTTCCGCTTCCGCAACTACACGAATCATTTCTCCCGAGAGTAATATCGTTTTTAACAGGTTCAGGTGGATTCAGCAATCGCTCAATATCGCTTATATCTTCAGTTTTATCTGACTCTATACCGATAATAACCTTCCATCCCCTACTTTCAGAAAGCGATAGTAATTCTGTTGCTCGCTCCTGAGTTTGAACCCGAATAACAACGGGATTTTCCTTGGTTCCTGTTTTTGCCATAATACATTACTTTTAAGAATAACGCTCCAATTTAACTAAACAAATACTCCACATCTTCCTTCGTAAGCTTCTTTACAAATCCGGTATCATCAGCAATTAAATCTTTTGAAAGGTTGCGCTTGCGATCCTGGAGCTGCATTATTTTTTCTTCGATGCTGTCTTTGCAGATCATGCGGTAAGCAAAAATATTTTTTGTCTGCCCGATGCGATGTGTTCTGTCAATTGCCTGCTGTTCCACAGCGGGATTCCACCACGGGTCAACAATATACACGTAATCGGCAGCGGTAAGATTAAGACCTACGCCTCCTGCTTTTATAGAGATGAGAAATATTTTTATTTTATCATTATTCTGAAATTCATCCACAGCTTTCTTGCGGTTGATTGCGCTTGTTTTTCCGTCTAAATAAGAAAATGGAAATTTTTTTTCAGTGAGCGATGCAGCAATGAGCGAAAGCATTTCGGTAAACTGGGAAAAAACAAGAAGCTTATGCGAGCCAATGCTTTCTTCCATTGCACGGATCAGCTCATTTATTTTTACTGATTGTGAAGTTTTAAATTCATCTTTTTTCAGCAGGAGCGGGCTGTCGCAAATCTGGCGCAGCCGCAACATTCCCTCTAAAATATAAATACCGCTTTTTGCCATTCCAAGCTCTTCAATTTTTTTCAACAAAGCTTCACGGTAATAATTTTTATAACTGTCATAAACATTCCGCTGGTCTTTTTCCATCTGGCACCATAAGACAGTTTCTGTCCTGTCGGGAAGTTCCGGAGCTACCTGCTCTTTTGTTCTTCGCAGCATAAAAGGAAAAATAATTTTCCTCAGTTGTGCGGCTTTTTCTTTATCGTCATTTTTGTCAATGGGATTTGAAAATTCGGTTTTAAAAAATTCACGGCTTCCGAGCAGCCCTGGATTTAAAAAATTCATTTGCGCATACAAATCATACGTATTGTTTTGCACGGGTGTGCCGGTAAGAATAAAGCGAACCCTTGCATTGAGCAGGCTCACCGCTTTAGTCGTGAGCGCATCGGGATTTTTTATCGCCTGCGATTCATCAAGGATCATGCAATGAAAAATATGTTTTTGCAACAATTCAAAATCATTTCGCGCAATACCGTAAGAAGTTATTATGATGTCATAGTTTTCAAAATGTTCCTGTTCAAACTCGCGCTGAATCCCGTAATAAATGTGATATTTTAAAGAAGGGCAGAATTTTTTAAGTTCGGTTTCCCAATTATAAATTAAGGATGTCGGGCAAATTACAAGATGCGTGGAACCGCGATGCGTTTCTGCAAGATGCCGCAAAAAAGTAATTGCCTGCAATGTTTTACCCAAACCCATATCATCAGCAAGACATCCGCCCCAATCCAACTGGTGAAGTGTTTGCATCCATTTGAATCCGCCCGTCTGGTAAGGTCTCAACTTCGCTTTGATTTTTTTTGAAGGCACAACAGTTTGTATGTTTTCAATTTCACGAAGCTTTTCTTTTTTTATTTCAATTTCGCGCAGCAGCTTTTCATCATCAATCTGGCTGTGCAGTTCATCAAGTAATGTGAAATGGAGTTTTGAAACCCGCAGCGTTCCGTTATTTTCATTTCCCATTTTCAGCAACATTCCGAATTGACTGAGCCACTCCTGAGGAAGCAAGCCGAATGAACCGTCACTCAGCAGAACGATGTTTTGCTTATTGAGCAATGCCGCACGTACATCCTTTAACGGAACGGTTTCATCACCGAATTTTATTTCAATCTTCAAATCGAACCAGTCAATGCTGCTTCCTGATTTCATATTCCACACGGGCTTATTGGTATTATACCTGAATTTTTTTAAGGTATCCATCCCATACACCGGAATATTATTTTCGCGGAATACATGCACCGTGTTTAAAAACCAATTGTTCTTCATGACATCTGCAAAAGGCAGATAGTAAAAAGGATTTTGCTTTTGATTTTCAAAAAACGGATGCAATGTGCGGAGACTTTCAAAAAAAGTTTTTTCAGCAGTTTTATCGCGATGATAAACAATAAGATTTCCGTCAGTTTGGTTCACTAATTCATGCCCTTCATCCATTTCCACAATATTTGATTCATAGTCAAATTGAGGTTTCAGCATCAGAAAGCTGTCATTAAGTTCGCTGAATAAAACACGCGGCACTGGCTGAATCGCCTTTGATTGTATCTCCAATCCTTCGGGAAGATGTACTTCAAATTTTTTCTGAAGAGGCAAAACAATTTTGTGCACCACTTCATTATAATAGTGTACGGGCGCTTTTATGAATCCATTCTTAAACTGCTCCAGCATGGTTACGCTATTCCAATCGGCAGGAATGAAAAACTCTTCGTTTGCTTTTAAAAGAATCTGGTAATTTATGAAGTGTGACGCTTCTACATCTTTTAACTTCAATCTGACAGTTACAAAGCGATCATCTTTTTCAACAACAAAAAAAAGTGAAACAGGTTTAGGATTTAATTTTGCCTTTTTAATATTGACATTGGAAAAACGATTGTTGTCCTCGAGGTAAAACAGATGCTTTTTTTCGGTCAGCCATCCCCACATTTTCAACAAACATTCATAATAATATTTTTTTAATCTTTCCAAATCCTTTGCTGTGAGCTGTTGCTTCCAATTCTGATAAAAATAGAAATAGTCAGAGCCGTTTTGCTTAATATGCTGTTGAATACTCTCATCTGAGAGGCATATCAGTTGTTCGAATTGTTCATTGCTCAGCTCTTTTAATGAATTCCAATTTGATTTCTTATTAAGACTAATTTTTTTGTAGTCAATCTTATTCTTCACAACTTTAACAGACAGGGGTTCAAGAGATACAACGATATGACTTGGATTGAGATTAAGCAGAAAACCTAATTCAAAATCAATAATTGTATTTGAAAATGCAGACGGGCGAAGCGCTTCATGAATTTCATTTTCTCCATATAATTTTTTACTGAACGCATCTAATGCAGAGACATTCTTTACAGGCAAAAACCAGTCGGGAACGCTATGCAATTTTAAAGTTCCGTTATAATCATAAGCGAATTTAAAATCATTTGATTCCTGGTCTGTAATTGACAGCCCGTAAGGTTTAAGCAATTCATTTTTTTCTCCGGTATTGTTCCTGAATTTAGCAAAAAACATTTCGCCTTTATTTTGAATGATGTACGCAAAGGCGGAAAATATATGAATACATGCAGCAACCTTTGGAAGCAGACAATTACAGGAAGATGTGCAGAAATTTTTATGATCATAACTTATTTCAATGTGGAATTTTTCTTTTTTATTGAAATATTCAAATTGCATTTTATCAGTCCAATCTCCATTATGCAGAATATTCTTAGCATATTTTGAATAATTATAAACATCATTGATTCCAGTGCCCTGAACAAGCTCATAAATTTTTATAGGAAATGCATGGGCGCGATAAACAGTTGTTTTATCAGCTACAGTATTGCCATTCGCTTCATTTAAACCGTTTAAAAGAGCCGGTTTCTCCCTGAGAAAAAGCAATGCAGCAGCACAATGCTTGCAATCATCATACGCATCAAAAGCAGGGCAATCACATTCTCCAAAAATGAAATTATCTCCTAATTTAAGAGTAACATTGTAAAAGGAAGATGTGCTTTCACTTGGGATTTTAAATTTCCATTGATTACTGCTGATGTCGCACAGGACAATTTTATTTTTGTAATTATGAAAAATGCGCTTCCCTTTGCTCAACTCAACATCAGGAAACACATCAATAGTTTCTTCCAGAATATCTTTAACGTTCATTATAATGCTGATGATAGAATTGCTGCAAATTTATTAAATGCGGTTTTCAGGAATTGTCTGCAAGATGCATTGTTAATATCTTTTGAAATGTTTTTAAACAATGAATAAAGGTCAAAAGAAAACTAACCGGATGCAGAAAAATAATCCAATGCAGAATGTGTTCTAAAACTTCATCTCATCAGCATTTTCAACATCAATTGATTTATGACTTCTGTAAAGATTTATAATGATTGCAATTGCAACAGCAGCTTCTGCAGCAGCAATGGTAATAATAAATATGGTGAAGAAAATTCCATCCAACTTATCAGGATATAAATATTTATTAAAAGCAACGAAATTAATATTCACACTGTTCAGAATTAATTCTATTGACATTAGCATTGTAATCATATTTCTTCGTGTAAAAAATCCATACACACCGATAAAGAATAGCGCAGTGCTGACAAAAAGAATATGACTTAATGGAATTTCGTTCATGCTGTTTTTGATTTCATGGCAATTACTATACAACCAACCATTGCTGCAAGCAATAAAATGCTCACTACTTCAAACGGCAATATGTATCCGTACTCAGTTGTATTTAACATTTGTGTTCCAATGTTTGAAACACTTGGTTCGATAGATGTATTAGTGGTTGCATTGAACGTATGTTGACTGATTAGTCTGTAAATAAATACAAATCCGAAAACTGCTGTAAGCGCAGAAAAAATTGCGCGGTTGCGAATAGGTTTCTGCATTTCTTTACCTGACTGTTGTGTTAAGAAGATGGAAAAAATAATCAGTATAACTATTCCGCCAACATACACTATAATCTGAACTGCCGCAATAAATTCCATTTGCATCCAAAAAAACAATCCGGCAATTCCGATCAGCGAAAACAACAACCAGATTGCAGAACGAAATATTTTTCGAGTGGTAACAGCAAGCAAGCCTGCTCCAAGAATGAAAGCAGATAAAATATAAAATATTATTTGCGAAGCGCTCAATTTATATTCTTAATTTTTAATTTTATTCTACTCCATCCATCAATTTCGATCCCGGCTTGTTTAACACTTTGGTTAACTGAGCGCGATCATATACACTGTGCTCAAATGTTGTTGCCATTTTTATAGCATCTGTCGGACATGCAATAATGCAAAGATTGCACATGGTGCACAATTCAAGATGATATACAAATGTGTCTAACGCCTTTTTCTTTTTTCCTTCAGGAGTTGTTTCAAATTTTGTAACAATCTTAATCGTTGCATTCGGACAAGCTAATTCACATGCAGTACAGCCAGTGCAGCGATGTTCATTTTTTTCATCATGAGGCATTACTACTTCTCCCTTGAAGCGTTCTGCAAGCGGTGCTTTATACTCAGGATATTGCTCGGTTATAATTTCTTTATGATGGGTGAAATAATATCCCGTCAGCTTCATGCCTTTTAGCAATGACCTAACACTGGTAAAAATTGTTTTTATGTATTCTCTTATAAACATTAATATTTTTCGTTTGCTAATCTGTAACCAACCCGTGTTGCCGGTTGTGTTTTTGGATTTAGTAATTGTTTCAGTACTTCAAATACAGTTTTCAACTCTTTCTCATGTTTCTTATGAAGGTGATCATGCTTCATAAATTTCTTTTCAAGATGTTCGAGCTTCAGTAAAATATCTTTGTTTGTTGATATAAGTTCCCGCATCCTTGTGAAGACACGAATAATTTGGATGTTGACCTGAACTGCTGTTTCACTTTTCAAAACGCTTGAAAGCATTGCAACGCCTTGTTCAGTGAAAGTGTAAGGCATTTTTCGTGTGCCTCCCCAACTTGATGTCACAATTTGTGATATCAAGTTTTCCAACTCCTTCTTTGTGAGTTGAAACATAAAATCATCGGGAAACCGGTTTAAATTTCTTTTTACCGATTGATTCAAAACACGAGTATCAACATTATAGATTTCTGCCAAGTCAAAATCAAGCATTACTTTCATGCCCCGAATAAAATGAATTTTATTCAAAATTTTTTCTTCAGAAATTTTAATCAGCCTGTTCATAATATTTTAAGATTCCACTTTGGAATTTAATGCTTTTGGATATTGCAAATTGCAATATTCACTTTCACAATTTTGATATTCCAATTTAGAACATCAGGATTGGATATCACAATTTGTGACATCCAATTTTTACTTTTTATTTGACGTTCCAATTTGGAACCTCAAGTGTGGTATCACAATTTGTGATACTACTGTTTTCTAAGGTCACAATTTGTGACCTTAGAAATGCCATCCCATTATCGCCATTAATGTTACCAATAATAAGTTAAACATGCTTATCGGTAACAAATATTTCCATTCAAGATTTAATAATTGATCAATACGCAAACGCGGGAATGTCCAGCGAAACCACATGATGACAAATATTAAGAATAAAGTTTTTCCGATGAACCATAGCGATGACGGAATATAATCCATCACGTGATTAAATCCTTCCCAACTTCCGATATGGAACGGCATCCATCCGCCAAGAAATAATGTGGCACCGATTGCACAAACAATAAATATGTTGATATATTCCGCTAAAAAGAAAAGTGCGAATTTCATTCCTGAATATTCAGTATGAAATCCTGCGGTGAGTTCTGATTCTGCTTCTGCTAAATCAAACGGTGCACGATTGGTTTCAGCAGTAACTGCAATAATAAAAATGACAAATGAAATGAGAACAGGAATATGTCCTTTAAAAATCCACCAGCCGGTTTGTTGTGAAGCAATAATATCAGAAATCTGCAAACTCCCACTCAGCACGACAATTGAAATGATTGACAAACCAACTGATAATTCATAACTCACAATCTGCGCACCGCTTCGCATCGCGCCAAGCAAAGAATATTTATTGTTGCTTGCCCAGCCAGCCATTAATATTCCAATCACTCCGATAGATGAAACGGCAGACACATATAATACCCCGATATTAATATCCCATATCTGAAAATTTTTTGCGAATGCAATCGGAGCGAGAATGAGCATGGCAGCTATCATCACCACAAACGGAGCGAGGTTGAACAAAAATTTATCAGCACCATCGGGAGTCAATCCTTCTTTCATCACCAACTTTAATGTATCAGCAGTGGTTTGAAAAATTCCTTTCGGTCCTACACGATTTGGTCCCAAACGGATCTGCATAACTGCGGCAACTTTTCGTTCCATATAAACCAACGCTAATCCAAGAACTGCAAATAATGCAATCGCTAACGTTCCGACAATGACAAATTCAAATGTCATTGCGAGAGTTGGATCGAATGTTGCATTCAACCAATTGTAAATTATGTTTGTTATGTTTTCTAAACTAAACATTTTCTATCTGTCAATATCCGGTATCACCAAATCCAATGTTCCCATCATTGCAACCAAATCACCAATTTTCCCACCTCTTGCCATGTGATCAAGTGCAGAAAGATTGGAAAATCCCGGTGAACGGAATTTAATTCTGTATGGAGTAGTTGCTCCTTC
>JBDSOU010000026.1:0-29043 GCA_039914625.1 Bacteroidia bacterium
TTCTATTATTTTTACATTTGCTTCGACCATTGAGTTTTTGTATTTAGACACTACAAAGAACTGTAGCAATGCAGTTCATAACTCAATGGTTTTTACTTTTTTATCACCTTAACTAAACGACATTGCCCCAAAGGGGGGAAAGAACTATTTGCGCAAGCATTATAATAATCAGGAGTAATGCCACAATTAATCCAACCTGTGGCCTGGTCTATGTTACCTCCATGATCGGGGCAATGCACTGTGTCTTCGAAACTTGGATTCGGCACAAGGTTTTGAGATTTAGCGGATGTGCTTAACATTGCAATGAGAATTAATGTACAAATCTTTTTCATAATGATTAATTTTAACATAAAAGTACGCTAAAAAAACACGATAAGCAGACGTACGTTGCAGGAATATAAAAATGCCAGCAAGAAAGAAAAGGGATGTGGTTACGCTCACTGAGGTGATGCGCGTAACCTATCGCTTCCATCCAGGCAGGTCAAGGTGTTTATAACTTTTAATGTGGGAGGGTGAATAAAAGGGTAAGAATAGAATAAGGTCAATGCACTTTCTGTTTTGTACAGTTACTTTTTGCATTAGGAATTTGCAAACAGAAAAGAAAATAATAAGGAGGAGGCAAATTGTTATCATGAGAATAAGTTAAGGTTATAAATAAGGAATTTAAATTGTGTTGCAAAGGTTTGTTACAAAATGCAAAAAGTGTTATTCGGTTTCAGCATAATTTATGCTAAAAGCGCATAATTTATGCGTTTTCCGCATAATTGAAAAAAAAGCAAATGATAAAGTTTACTTTTTACCAAATAAATTCTTTTCGTGAAAATGAATAACGTCATCAACAGTTACCTCCAGAATTTCGGCTATATCTTTTAACATATCTGCATCTGTTTTTACCATTCCTAATTCTCTCCTGCTGTAAGCAGATTGCGAGATGCCTAAATTGTTTGCTACATATTCCTGCGATAAATTTTTCAATTCGCGTATGCGCTTGATATTGTTTCCGATAATTTTCATAGAAAAAAGATTAGTACAAAAAATTATTACTTATTTATTTAACAGCCACTTAAACTTCAAAACAAGTCTTCATCTTCTCTTTAACGGAGAAGACAAAAGGCAAGACGTCACCGCTGTTGTTTCTTCTTATTATGGGCTAAGAAGGCTTTTTTCAGGTGAGTTATAAAGCAAAGCAAATTTAGAAAATAAAAAATTAAGAAAAACTATAAAACTTTAAATAATTATTAACAAAATGATATTGGTTCCGCAATGTTTCAAAAATGCAATGTAAAAACCTGTACTATTGTGCATTTGACTGCACTTTTGTGTAAACGGGTAACATATATATTACTAAATAACATTTTTGTTACGCACTAATATTTTTCTAAGTCACTTGCATCTTCACCTGTTATTTAACTAAATACCTAAACATTTTGTTGTGTAACTAAAGTGTTTGTTGATGAAACTATCAACTATAATCAACAACTATCAACAAATTGTTTACAATATGCAACTATTGTAAACATTTGTAAACAAATATAAAGTTTTGTAAAAATATTTAAAAGTTTTTTTTAAAATAGTTGTTACTTCCCACCGGTCAGCCTTGATGATACCCACAACAGAAATAAGAAGTGCTTTAAGATCAACGCACATGGTTGCTGAAAAACATCAACCACAGGCAAAAAAGTACGTACCCATAAAATCTGTCTCCAAAAAAATTAATTTTCCTCCATAGTTTCTGAATCTTTGCAACCTTTGCAAAATGAAACCGGTAACGTTACTAATCAGTGTGCTGCTGCAATTGGTGCTGGCAATTGATTCATCGGGTCAATATAATTTTGACAGCTATTTTGCGGGAGCTAAAAAAGATATTGGCGATAACAATTATACAGCCGCCATCGAAAAGCTTAATATCTGCATCACGGTAAAGCCAAACAGCCGTGAAGTATTTTTTTACAGGGGCGTTTGCAAATATTCGCTTTACGATAATACGGGAGCTGAACAGGACCTTACCACTGCGCTTTCTTCGGCAAGCGTTTTTTATTATGATGCGTTCCTGTACCGGTCGTTGGTAAGATACAGGTTAGGGAATTACCGGGGAGCAATTGATGATATAAGCAAAGTAATAGAAAAGCAACCTGGCAATGCCAAATATTATGTTGAAAGAGCTTTTGCTTTTCTTGCCGCCAATGACTTTAACGCAGCGCTCAGCGATTGCAGAAAAGCGCTTGCTCTGAAGGGGTACAGCGAAGATGTTTACATCTGCAAAGCCGCTGCTGAAGATGCTCTTGCCGACTATGACAATGCCCTCCCGGATTATGACCAGGCGTTAAAGATTAACCCGGTCAATAAAGATGCGCTGGTGAGGCGGGGCATGACGAAATACAAAATGGAAAAATATAACGAAGCTATTGATGATTACAACCATGCAATATATATTGATTCGGCATGCACTTTTGCATATTACAACCGTGCCGAAGCTGAAATAAAGCTCAATAATACGAAAAAGGCGCTGAGCGATTATGATACCGTATTATTTTTTGAACCGCGCAATGCTTATGCTTATTTCGGCCGTGCAGTACTCTTTTCCAATTTGCAGAAATACAAAGCCGCCATTGCTGATTTTGATAAAGTATTGCTGCTGAATCCCGATAATATACAGGCGCTTTTTAACCGTGCAAAACTGAAGCAAAACATAAAGAGCTATAAGGCGGCAGTGGTTGACTATGATAAAGTAATTGAACTGTACCCGTATTTTACCGAAGCGTATTACAACCGCGCTCAATGTAAATACAGCTTGAAAGATTTTGCGGGTTCAAAAAAAGATTTAGAAACAGGTAACATGATGAGCGAAGTATTGCATGCAAAAAACAGCTTGCAGCTAAGCCGCGATTCCATGATACTGGCAAACCTTAACCAGTTAAGTACAGGTTTTAACGCAGGCGCGTCTCCGGCAAACGATACCATCAGCATTGGATTTCTTCCTGTATTTTACCTTTCTGAAAAAGACAGTGCCTCAGCAGTCCATTTTTATTACAGCCCGTTATTAGATAAATTGAATAAAAAGAAAAAAGTGGTGTTTTGTTTCACTAATGCAGCGATGCAGCCTGTAGCTGGGTCCGGCAGTAAACAGCGCTTTATAAATGATGATAGTATAGCGGTAAATAAAAATAACGCTGATGAAATTCTTTCAATGGCTTTGGTGAAAACTAACATGCTTTTACTCAACGATGCACGAGCTTATTATGATAAAATAATTGAGAAAGATGCCGTCAATGCAATTGCATACTTTGCACGCGCTGTGAATACGTGCCGAGAAATTGAAACAATGAGCGATGCAAACGAACCGTATATGCTTTCCAGCGCATCCCATACTATTGTCCTGAATAAAAGAAATGATAAATGTAAATCAGCTCTTGCGGATTTTACAAAAGCGATCCAGTTGCAGCCTTCTTTTACTTTCGCTTATTATAACCGTGCCAATGTAAAATCACTGCTACAGGATTTTGACGGAGCAATGAAGGATTACGATACTGCGCTCAGGCTGAATCCCGTTTTTGCCGAAGCGTTATACAACGAAGGGTTTTTACTATACTATCTTAATAATAAACAGTAGGCTTGCGCCAGTTTCAGCAAAGCAGGAGAGCTGGGAATATCCGGATCGTATGAAATTATGAAACGGTATTGCACGAAATAGAAAATTAAGTACCCGGTCAAACTGAAAGAACCGGTTAACTGGTGTTATCTCCTGCGGATTTTAGTGGTTTTAAAAGTTGCAGGACATTTTGAAATGCCGGGGTTATATAGTAATGTGATGCCGATAGTGGTATATGCATCTTTGTATTTAGCGCTGCCCCTCGGACTGTTAGCAGCAGGATACTTTCCATTTAACTTTCTGTTGGACAATTTTACGGCAAGGTCGCCATTCGGAGTTGCCGATAACGATTCAAGATCGGGATAAACGGTGCTTATATCATCTAAGTAATCAGTAAATAAAATGTTATGGCAGAATTGTGTTTTAACCCGGAACTTTTTGCTCAGTTGAACAGTAACGCCAAACCCGACCGGAATGGAAAGCTGCGTCAGACTATACGGCTTCGCATAAGTGCCAGCTGGTATATACTGTCCTTCTGTTCCCAAAGGCTGCAATTCATACCAGGTATCATCCAGCTTTGCTTTAGGATTGTAATGATACACGGAAGCACCTGTAAACACAAACACATTTACCCTGCTTCTTTCATACCTGTGCAACGAACAAAATTCAACATGCAGCGATAATTCATCAAGAACAGATTCAAAGCTGAGATTGCGCGAAATATTATTTTTTTCTTTCGATACGGAATCCGCTCCGCTTACTTTTCCATGTGTCAGCCATAACGAAGCTTCAATATGCCCGGCAAGCCATTGTGAACCACCTATGGATAAATAAGGGTTAAAGAAAACAGGGTTCGTAAATACCTTATCCGATTTATCGCCAAGATCACCATTATAATACATGATTCCACCACCGATAAAAATGCCGGTATTTCCCTGTGAAAAAGACCGCAAGGTTACAGCAGTAAAAAAAATAAATAAAAACAAAAACCGTAATTTGAATAATTTCATTCCTTCTTCTGAATTTTTTAAGATTATGCCTTTAACGGGGATTTAACAATAATGATTCAGTTTTCAAAATTAAAGGTACTTAAAAAACATTTACAAAATTCGCAATAAAGATGTTAACATGAGTGTGTCAGTTACGTTTCAGTTTCGGAATGTTTCCCGGTACTACTTCCGGTGGATTAATGCAACGGTGTCTTCCCCTAACTGATAGCAAAAATCAGGGGCTTTAACCCCAAACTTTCCTCTACCTTTGCAAATCTTAAAAAAAATGATTCCAAAATTTAATCCGACTCATCTCCGCGAACTTTCAGGTATTTTAAGCTCCCCAAAGAAAATCGCCATTCTGCCTCATGCAAAACCTGATGGTGATGCTATGGGCGCGGCATTGGGCATGTACAATTATCTTATTCAGAAAAATCATGAGGTAAAAGTGATAAGCGCCACGGACTATCCTGATTTTCTTGCATGGATGGAAGGGAATGACAGGGTGCTGATTCATAAAGATAAAAACCAGGAAGCAGCAGCCCTTTTAAAAGAAGCCGATATAATTTTCTGTCTTGACTTTAATGCAGCCGGTCGTGTTGAAAAGCTGGAACAGGATTTACTGAACTCCCCTGCAAAAAAGGTTATGATTGACCATCATCTTGCTCCTGAAAATTTTTGTGACTTCACTTTTTCTTTTTCAGATGCATGTTCTACCTGTGAACTTATCTATCATTTCATTGCAGCAAACGGGGACAAAAAATATTTAAACAAAGCCATTGCCGAATGTTTATATGCCGGTATTATGACTGATACAGGTTCATTCAGGTTTTCATCCATGACTGCAGCTGCGCACAGGATCATTGCTGAATTGATTGAAGCGGGCGCTGAGAATGCAAAAATCCACGGGCTTATTTTTGATAATTTTTCAGAGGAACGCACACGGTTTCTTGGCCTTTGCCTTAAAGACAAGATGGTTGTACTCAAAGAATTTAATACCGCTTACATCAGCGCAACTAAAGAGGAAATGAAACAATATCATCACCGCACAGGCGATGCTGAAGGAATTGTCAATTACGGGTTAGAAATAAAAGGAATCCGGTTTTCTGCATTTTTTTCAGAGCGGGATGACATTATTAAAATTTCTTTCCGTTCAAAAGACGATTTTTCGGTGCGGGAATTAGCATCAAAATATTTTGAAGGAGGCGGTCATAAAAATGCCGCAGGTGGAAAATCAACAGCTTCACTTGCGGAAACGATCACAAAATTCACATCCCTGCTTCCATTATATATGGAAGAACTCACCAAATGAAAAAGAAATTCAGTTCCGCTTTAATTATACTTTCCCTTCTACTGCCATTGCTGTTTTTTTTCTCCTGCAGTTCAGGCCAGGAGAATAATCAGCAGCTGGATAAGGAAAAACTGAAAGAACAGTTGATTCGGGCAAATAAACTTTTTGTGAATAATCAGTCAGATGCGATTGATGATTATGTAAAACGTCATGATCTGCAGATGGACACTACCAGCACCGGTTTAAGAATCAAGATTGAGAAAAAAGGCGATGGTGTAAAACCTAACAGCGGAAATAATGTTACTGTTAGTTATGTTTTGTCGCTGATTGACGGAACTCATTGTTACAGTTCAGATAGCCTGGGCACGCTCACTTTTTCAATGAATCATGATGATGTGCCCCAGGGATTGCGTCAGGCAGTTTCAATGATGTCAGCCGGTGACAAAGCGCTTGCCATCCTCCCCTCCCATCTCGGGTATGGCTTAACGGGAGATGCAAATAAAATCCCCTCCAATGCAATTTTAATTTACAGAATTGAATTGATGAAAATAGAATAATTTAACAATGATCACCAATCAATTTTCATTCGGGATTAGCTATTGAAAAATTGAACTTAGTTCATCGCTTAAATCTTGATGAAAAATTTTTATGTGAAGATGATGGAAAGCACAATTTTTATTGTTATTTCTTCATCAATAAAAAAACGGAAGGCCGTTTATTGATTTCGGGAATATTTTTTTTCCATTCTTTGATAGAACGTGTTTCAATCATTTCTGTTTCCAAAGTAATGTCTGTTGCAACACACAGTAAAGTTTCCGGTTCACATACGTCTGAAATATCATGGAGCATCGGCATATTCCGGTAAGGAGTTTCAATAAAAATTTGTGTTTGTTTCTTCTTATATGATTCCAGTTCTAATTTCTTCAGCATGGATTTACGTTGTTCTTTTTCAACCGGGAGGTAACCGTGAAAACAAAATGATTGCCCGCTGAATCCCGAAGCCATCAGAGCAAGTAAAATGGAAGAAGGGCCGGTTAACGGAATTACCCTGATAGTATTTTTATGTGCAAGTTCAACAACCAAAGCCCCCGGGTCAGCCACAGCAGGACAACCGGCTTCACTGAGTAATCCCATATTATATCCTTCACGGGCAGGATTCAATAAGTCATTTAAGTTTTTTTTCTCATCATGCTTATCAAGAACATTAATTTTAAGCTGCGGCTGAATGATTCCTGCATCAAGGCTTTTGAGAAAGTGACGTGCAGATTTTTCGTTCTCAGAAATAAAATATTCAAGAGAAGCAATAATTTTTTTTACCTCTTCAGGGATTACATGATTGGTTTCTGTACTGCCTAAAGTACATGGTATAAGATAGAGTACTCCTTTTTCCATAAAGTTTTCTTTGTACTTTTGAATGTGAAAATACTTATTTTTGCTTTGTGTTAATTTTTTTCTACTTTTATTTTTTATTAAATGCGTTTCAGACGAGGTACTATGGAAAAAGTAATTTTTGAAAAGCCTTTTCTTAAAATAGTTGCAGATGATGAAAAAAAACTGATTCATTTGCGGTGGATTAATTATGCACAATCTGCTGATTTTCGCGAAGGGCTGAATTTTGCTCTCGAATATGTTCGCAAACATAAAGTTAAAAGATGGCTGGCGAACCTCCGCGACATGTCCATTATAAAAGAAGCCGACAGAAATTGGACCAATGAAGAATGGTTTCCTGAACTTGCAAAAACAGAGCTTAAAAGAATGGCGATTCTTGTTTCAATGGATTTTTTGAATCAGTCTGCCGTTACACGCATCATGAACAAAGCGGAAGAAGTAATCCGGTTTGAAACGGAATATTTCAATGACATTGACCGCGCACGTGACTGGCTTTTGGAGGAAAACTGATTTTAAGATACATTGTGGAAAGAACAATCTTCCATATTTCTAAATATGTTGCCGTTAAATAAAACAATCTTCTCTTTGGTTTTGAAAATAATTTAAGTTTGCCTAACAAATCTAAAACAAAAAAATTATGAAAAAGAAAATCTACATCTTTCTGTGTTCATTGCTTCCTGTTTTTGCTTTTGCACAAAGTGCGGTGAAAGTAAAAGTTACTGATGCGCAAAATAATGCAGCATTACCAGGAGCAAATGTCGTTGTAAAAGGAACTACCAATGGCGCTTCTGCAAATGCAGACGGTATGCTAACCATCCAGGCAAAACCCAATGATTCCCTCGAGGTACATATGATCGGTTACGAAACGCTAACAGTTGCTATTAATAACAAAACGGAAATAACAGTTGCTTTGAAATCTTCTGCAACTCAATTAACGGATGTAGTTGTAACAGGAACACGCAGTCCCGGTCGTGTGAAAACAGAAACACCTGTGCCGGTTGATGTGATCAATATAAAACAAGTTTCATCATCAACCAGCCGGATGGATTTAACTTCGTTGCTGAATTATGCTGCACCATCTTTGAATTACAACAAGCAAAGCGGTGCTGATGGTGCAGATCACGTTGACCTTGCTACATTGCGGGGTTTAGGACCCGATCAGACATTGGTTCTTATCAATGGTAAACGCAGGCATCAGACAGCATTTGTTGCTTTGTTCGGAACAAGAGGAAGAGGAAATTCCGGGACAGATTTAAATACCATTCCAGTTTCATCAATTGACCATGTTGAAATTTTGAGAGATGGCGCTTCTGCTCAATACGGTTCAGATGCCATTGCGGGTGTGATCAATATTGTTTTGAAAAAAAATGTAAAAGAATTTTCAGGCGACATAGGTTATGCAGGATATTATGATAAAGATTTTAATCCTGCTTTCAAATCTGATTTCGGGCAATATGTGCATGATAATAAATTTGACGGAGGAGGTTTTTCATTCAACGGAAATTACGGTGTGCCGGTAGGAAGGCATGACGGGTTTGTAAATTTCTCTGTGAATTTGCTGAACCAAGAAAAAACGTATAGGCAGGTAAGTGATACTTCCGATCTTTTTAACAACGATGCAGCATTGCCAATTGATATTTACAGGAGAGCAAATGGTGATGGTTCAGTAAAAACAGGAGGAGCATTTGTGAATGCAGAATTTCCATGCAGCAACAGCAAGACTACGGTTTACACTTTTGGCGGTTATAATTATGGTGAGTCTGATGCATTTGCTTTTACAAGAAATTTTTCAGCACGTCCTGATCGTTTCCCTATTGATGCAAACGGTAATTTAATTTTTGTGGATGGCATTATGCAAACCACACCTGATGGTGAAACGTATTTCAATCCTCATATCCAGTCTCATATTTCAGATGGCTCATTTGCTGCTGGTGTAAAAGGAAAAATGAACAATAACTGGAACTGGGACATCAGCAATAATGTCGGAAGAAATGATTTTCATTTTTACGGAGACAAAACTTTTAATGCTTCGCTTGGAGCTGATCAAACACATTTTGATGACGGAGGATTTTCTTTTTTACAAAATACGTCTAACCTCAACGTTAGTAAACAAATTTCGGGAATTGCAGAAGGTTTCAATTTAGCAGGAGGATTGGAATACCGCTATGAAATGTACAAACTGTATGCAGGAGAAGAAGCATCTTACGCAAATTATGATGTGACAGGAAATCAGGCAACAGGTTCGCAGGGATTTCCGGGTTATCAGCCATCGGATGAAGTGAATGCCAATCGATCAACTGTCGGAGGATATATTGATGCAGAATTAGATGTCACAAAAAAGTTTTTAATTACAGGAGCAGTGCGTGCTGAAAATTACAGTGACTTTGGATTCACGAGTAACTATAAAATGTCTGCACGATATAAAGTTGCTGATAATTTCAGTTTGCGTGCATCGGGGAGCACAGGGTTTCGTGCGCCATCATTGCAGCAAATAAATTTCAGTTCCACGTTTACCACCGTTCAGGGAGGAATAGTGGCAGAAGTAAAAATTGCTCCTAACTATAGTCCTATCACACAAGCTGCGGGCATTCCTGAACTGAAACAGGAGAAAGCATTAAATGCCGGAGCTGGTTTTACGTATTCACCAATAAAGAATTTTAACATTACCATTGATGGCTATTGGGTACAGGTAAAAGACCGCGTAGTGTTATCAGGACAATTTGATGGAACTGACCAAACATTGGATCCCGAATTTCTCTCAGCACTGAATTCATTTAATGCTGCTTATGCGCAGTTTTTTGCTAATGCGGTTAACACTACTAACAAAGGAGTTGATGCGGTTGTTGAATACAAGAAAGTGATGGAGAAAAATTCTTTCCGCGTTACACTTGCCGGAAATTATCAGAAAATGACTATTGACAAAATAAATGTTCCGGCAAAATTAAATGACACAGAGCAACACCAGCAAACATTTTTAAGCGATCGCGAGCAGGCATTTATTCTTGCATCAGCGCCAGAAATGAAAGGCGCTTTATCATTAGAATATGGAATAAATAAGCTGACCATCGGAGCACGCTTTACTTATTTCGGAAAAGTTACTTTACTTGGTTATGGTGAAGATGCGCTTGGAATTAATCCGCAAGTGCCGACTGACCTTGATGGTTCAGTTTATGTTCCTGATCGTTATCCCTACAACGGAAAGTTAGTGAGCGATGTGTATGTATCTTACAAAATTTGTAATCATGCCTCTATAAGCATTGGCGCTGACAATGTATTTAACGTGCATCCTGATTATGGCGCAGTATTGTCAGCAAAAGGCTGGGCATATAATACAGAAACAGGCGGTGCATGGGATGCAGTGCAGATGGGAAGCAATGGAATGAGATTGTTTACGCGATTATCTTTTAATTTTTAAATCAAGATAACACAGAAGAACTTATTACAACAAGTCGCAATAAAAAGAATGCGCTCAATCGAATTAGAGCGCATTTTTTTTTGAAAGAAGATTCAAAAACTTTTTACAATGGTGACAAAGCTTTTTGCTTTCAAAGAAGCGCCACCGATTAATCCGCCATCAATATCGTTTTGAGAAAATAATTCTTTTGCATTCTGTTCGTTACAGCTTCCGCCATAGAGAATGGAACAAGATGCTGCAGCTTCATAGGAATATTTCTTTGCAATCAAATTCCTGATAAATGCATGGATTTCCTGAGCCTGTGCAGGTGAAGCAGTCACGCCTGTGCCGATAGCCCACACAGGTTCATAAGCGATTATGATTTTACGGAAATCATTTTCATCAAAAAGAAAAACAGCTTCATTTAATTGCCGGGCTATAATTTCAAAATGATTGTTTGCATTGCGCTCGTTCAATGTTTCACCACAGCAGAATATCGGTGTAAGATCATTTTGCAAAGCCAGTTTTATTTTTTCGGCTATTACATCATTAGTTTCATTAAAATAACCTCGTCTTTCGGAATGTCCAATAATGACATATTCAGCCCCGACAGATTTTATCATTGCGGCAGAAACTTCACCGGTATATGCACCTGATGAAATCGAAGAACAGTTTTGTGCAGCCACACTGATTCGTTTTTCCTCCTGTGTCAGGTACCTTACTATGCCAATATGTAAAAATGGCGGAGCAAGAATAATTTTCACCTCCCTGGTATTTTCAGCTTTCAGCAGTTCTGCGATTTCTGTGGTAAGACTGACCGCTTCTTCGTGGGTGCAGTTCATTTTCCAGTTACCGGCAACTATTTTTTTTCGCATGGTTATCTTTTAGAATTCAAAATTAAAATTTGTTTGCAAGATAAATTTTATATTTACATAAAATTAAATCCGGTGAAAAATATTTTACTCATCATGATTACTTGTATCAACTCATTTTTTGCTAACCCGTAATTTTACTGTAAAGATTAATTTACTTTTTGAAACATTCCATTAATCTGCTTATTTTATTCTTTGCAACTCAAATTTCCTTTGCACAGGATGGCGAAAATCCGTTGCCATATAAGTTTGAAGAAGCCCCGTTTGATATCGCACCGCAATTTCCGGGCGGAACACCTTCAATGAATAAATTTTTTACGGACAGCATCCGTTATCCCGAACCGGAAAAATCAAAAGGGCTGGAAGGAAGTGTACAGTTAAAGTTTTTAATAACCAAAAAAGGAAAAGTTACAAAAGTGGAAGCGATAAACGGAACTCCCGGAGCGCCAAATTTTGTGAAGGAAGCTATCAGTATTATTGAAAAAATGCCATTATGGATTCCCGCAACAAAAAAAGGCAAAAGTGTAGCGGCAGCATATTACCTGTCAGTACCTTTTAAATTGAAATAATCCTCCCCTCCCCTATTGAAAGAGTAATAAAATTTCACTTTCACTTTTTAAAATACTTTCCGTTTAATTCTTCAAAATCCGGCAAATGTTTATGATGCCACATATCAATCACCACACCGTCTTTTAAAAGAACCAATCCCGGATTGGAACGGATGATGGTTTTTAGAGGCGTTTCATCGGCTGTATAAAAAGGAAATGGCGTATTCAATTCATGTCTGAAATCATCCACTTTCATATCACCTCCGCAAACAGCATAGAATTTAATTCCTGCTTTTTCACATTGTACTGCAAGCGGATTTAGTTTTTCTGTAATGGCATTCTTATTTACCTCAGCCATTCTGTAAATTACAACCATGAAAGAATAATTCGGATCAGCAAGCAGTGTATCAGTTACATTTTCTCCATCTTCATTGCTGATGTAAAGGTTATTTATTTTAGCAGGAATGCCGGGATCAATTATGGAATCCTTTCGATCAATAAAATCCCAGTCATCTGAAAGGTCGCCCAATTCTTCAGTTGTAAAATTCTTTGTTTCATTAGTTTTTGTATTCTTATAAATGAAAACCATTTTACGTACTTCCGGTTTTAACATTTGACGCTGTTCACGAATATTGTTTCCGATTTTATAAGGTCGAAAATCCACTATTGGCAAACCCCATATGTAATTTGAAAAACAAAAGAGCAGCGAAGCAAGTGTTCCTCCATATACTATAAAATTATTAGTGCTTCTTTTCACTATCGGTTTAATATAACCCACTCCTATAACGAGAATAAAAATCAGTACATCAAGAACTATATCTTTATAAAAAGTTTGCCACGGTTTCAGTTTCATGAAATCCCCAAAGCAGCCGCAATCAGTTACTTTCATTTTTGTTTCAGTGAATTCACAATGGAAGTAGCCGGAGGTTTTGAGCATTCCTAAAAAGGAAATAGTAAGGATCAAAGTAATCCAGAAAACTTTTTTTCCTCCAGGTGAATTAAATTTTGCGGCACTTACCATCAGCAAAACAATAATTGCAATGGAATGCAAAGCAAAAGGAATTGTCGGGCAGAACCCTGATAAATATGTAAAGCCTGTAAGCACAGTGAAAAACAACGTCATCAAAAATAAAATCCACACTGTGAATTTTGGTTTCCACCCGGTAAGTAAAGCAATCCCTGCAGCCATTTCTATTACAATCATGAACACTGCAAACGGTGTAGATAAAGAATTCATCCATTCCCAGAAAGCACTTAAACCGAGTGGAGAAAATGCTTCAAAATATTCGTGCATTTTATAACTCGTTCCCAGTGGGTCAATGGCTTTGACGAATCCTGAAAAAATAAATAAGGCACCAACTAAAATGCGGATGATGTTGACAAGAAATTTCATAGTTTAAAGTCTAAAGTTTAAAGTTGGTTCGATATATTATTCAACTTCGCCAATTCTAATTTCTAATTTCTAATTTCTAATTTCCAGCTTCCAGTTTTATCATTGCAAAGACAGCATAATTGATAATGTCATAATAATTTGCATCAATGCCTTCTGAAATGATAGTTTCTCCCTTGTTGTCTTCAATTTGTTTGATGCGCAATAATTTTACAAGGATAAGATCAGTCATGGAGCTTACCCTCATTTTGCGCCAAGCTTCTCCGTAATCGTGATTTTTATCTTCCATCAGGCTTTTTGAATGTTTGATGTATTTATCAAAATATTTTGAAGCGTCCTCTGAATTCAAATCCGGTTTTGAGGAAACTCCCAATTCCAATTGGATGTTTGCAATTACTGCATAATTAATAATGCCGGCAAATTCAGAATAAACTCCGTCTTCAACTTTTTGTGTTCCTTTTTCCTCAATGCTGCGGATACGCTGCGCTTTAATAAAAATCTGGTCGGTGATGGAACTAATGCGGAGAATGCGCCATGCACTTCCGTAATCTTTCATCTTCTTAACAAATATATCTTTGCAAAAAGCTACGGCTTTGTCGTATTGCTGGGAAGTATTCAAATTGGAAGCTGGAAGTTAGAAGTTGGAAGCCTGATACCGGTTTCGTTATTCGTTAATTCTTATAGATTCGTTATTCGCAGATGATTACACAAAGTACTTTATTCAGGAGTGAATTTATTGTGAACTGTAACGGTAAATTACTTGATCTTTCTCACCCTGTTGTGATGGGAATTTTAAATATTACTCCCGATTCATTTTTTGATGGCGGCAAATTTACCGAAGAAAAACTAATAATAAGTAGGGTTAAACAAATGCTGGAAGAAGGTGCTTCTATAATTGATATTGGCGCTGTATCCACCCGCCCCGGTGCAAAAGAAGTGAGTGAAAAAAAAGAAATGGAACGATTGCTTCCCGTTTTAAAAACGCTTGTTAAAAAATTTCCTGAAGCAATTTTTTCTGTTGATACGTATCGTTCAACTGTTGCACGAAAAGCAATTGAGGCCGGTGCAGCTATTGTGAATGATATTTCGGGAGGAAGCTTTGATAAAAAAATGTTTGCAACCGTTGGCGAACTGAAAGTGCCTTATTTATTAATGCACCTACAGGGAACTTCCGGAACAATGCAGAAAAATCCTTTTTACAAAAATGTGGTGAAAGAGCTGATTGATTTTTTCCAGAAGAAAATAGCGGAGCTGAAAAATTGCGGTGTGCATGATATTATTATTGATCCCGGTTTTGGATTTGGAAAAACGGTGGAACATAATTTTGAAATACTGCGAAAGCTTTCTCTTTTTAAAATGCTTGATTGCCCTGTGATGGCAGGTATCAGCAGAAAATCAATGATCAATAAAGTTTTAAAAACATCTCCCGGAAAAGCATTGAACGGAACAACTGTTTTAAATACAATGGCGCTGATGAATGGCGCACAGATTTTGAGGGTGCATGACGTGAACGAAGCAAAGGAAGCAATTGAATTGTTTAAAATGTATTCAAAACAGGAGCTTAAAAGTTAACAATCAGACCCGCGAAAATATTTGAGGCAACTTCGCAGCAACGAAATCCGTTCAGGAAGAACCAGATATTTCCACTTTGTCAAACGGTATTTACTTCTGCAGGATTATTTCAGAAAATTTTGTGACCGATAAATAAAATTAATTGTAATAAAGCAGAATGACTCTATTACGGAAAAATTCCCAGTGACTGATAGGCTACTCCAAGTTTATTTATCCCGCTTACAAAGGCTGCAGTTCGCAAATCGGTAATTTTCGGATGTTGTTTTTTGATTTCTCGGATTTCGTTATACGCAAATATCATAGTTTCTTCAAGACCGGAACGCACGTAATCAATTTCATCTGCACCGTGAGTAAGCACTTTTTTTTCACGCGCTTCTAAAGATTTTCCGGTGATGCGTTCAATGGATTCTATCAGCTGCCGGGTGGACATTTCCTGGAATCTTTTTTCCATCCGCCCGAAGCGAACGTGTGAAAGATTTTTAAGCCATTCAAAATAAGAAACCGTTACTCCGCCTGCATTAAGAAACAGGTCGGGAATGATGAGCACTTTTTTCTCATTCAGAATGTCTTCTGCTTCTTTTGTAACGGGACCGTTTGCAGCCTCAGCAATTACTTTTGCTTTGATGCGCGGAGCGTTTTCTTTGGTGATCTGGTTTTCAAGAGCAGCAGGAACCAGTACGTCACATTCCATTTCTAACAGGCTCATTGTATTATCAATATTTTTTGCACCGGGAAAATTAAGAATAGACTTGCTCTCCTGACGGTGCTTAAATACAGCTTCCACATCCAAACCCTTTTCATTATAAATTCCGCCCTCGCGTTCTGCTATGCCCACAATAATTCCTCCGCTTTCGCTGAAAAATTTTGCAGAGTAATACCCTACATTTCCCAAACCCTGTATAATAAATTTTTTGCCGGTTATGCCTATCGTTAGTCCAAGCTCTTTTACATCTTCGGGATGGCTCAGTGCTTCGCGCACTCCGAAATACACGCCTTGCCCGGTCGCTTCTGTTCTTCCGTGAATGCCGCCTTGTCCAAGCGGTTTGCCGGTAACACAGCCCAATGCATTCAGGTCATCATATTTAAATGTTGCGTACGTGTCTGCAATCCATGCCATTTCCCTCGAGCCGCTTCCGTAATCAGGAGCAGGCACGTCCACTGAAGGGCCGATCATATTTTTTTTTATAAGTTCGGTTGTATAACGCCTGGTGATATGCTCCAGTTCTTCCACCGTAACCTGCGAAGGTCTTACCTTTATTCCTCCCTTGGCACCGCCAAAGGGAACATCGGTCACTGCACATTTAAAAGTCATCAGTGTGGCAAGCGCCTTTACTTCATCTTCATCCACCATCATGCTGTAACGGATACCGCCTTTTGTCGGTGTTTTATGATGGCTGTGCTGCGCACGGATTCCTTCAAAAACCTGCACCCTGCCTCCAATTTCAACAGGAAAATAAAATTTATAAACGCTGTTGCATACCTTTATCTGTTGCAATATTCCGGGTTCAAAATTTGTAAACGCTGCTGCTTTATCAAAATAAGAAAGTACATCATTGTAAAAGATGGTGCCATTGTTTTGCTGGACACCATTTACCTGCGCTTTAGAATTTGCTGCAGAAGTTTTAATTTCAGTTCCCATTATGTTTTCGGTTTTATAATTTGTGCAAACAAAAATAGATAAAAAGTTGAATGGAGAAGTTACAATGAATAATTTTTAATCCGAATTGTTTTTCCGTGCAGCAACTACATGGATTAAATTTGTAAATTCGTTTTTTGCATTCCGCTTTGCTCATGCACCATTAAAGAAATTACAGATGATTAAAATAATAAGAACCAACTCGGACAATAAAGATTTTATTGAGCTGGTAAAAAACCTTGATAGTGTTTTAGCTCGATTGGATGGAAATGACCATTCCTTTTATGCACAGTTCAATATGATTGACAAAATTAAACATGCGGTGATTGCTTACCAGGACGACAATCCTGTTAGCTGTGGCGCTATAAAAGAATACATTTCAGCAACTATGGAGATTAAACGCATGTTTACATTACCTGATTACAGGGGAAAAGGACTTGCGACTAAAGTGCTGGCTGAACTGGAACTATGGGCAACTGAATTGTCCTGCCAAAAATGCATTTTAGAAACAAGCAGGAAACAACCCGAAGCTGTAGCACTATATAAAAAGAACGGATATAAGCTTATTTCGAATTACGGGCAGTATAAAGGAATAGAAAATAGTGTTTGTTTTGAAAAGAAAATAAAGTAGCAGCCCAGTTATATAATTATATATTTCTGAACTATATTAAAAAGTAAAAAGTCTGCCTTTTTGAGTGAACCTTTTTTAATCAGAATTCTTAATATGTTTTCTTAATAATTACTGCCGTCCACCCACCGTGCGTTTTGTTGATCCCTATAGCCCGCACGCGCACATCATATTCTACATTGCTTTCAAGATCATTGAGCAATGTTTTTTTTCCGGAACTGACCCCCATGTTTTCTGTCCAGCTTTCAGGAGCAACAGCTGCTTTGCCACACCAGATTTCATAGCCGTGAATACTTTGGTTTATGTTAACGTTCATTTGGGCGCTTCACATTTTGGATGGACCTTATACTCAGGATATGCTGCTCTGCAAATCATTGAGGTGATTTTGGAAATTTATCTTTTTATGGACTGTAAAAAAAATCTCATCACAAAACCTAATCAATAGTTGCTCAGCAATAATTTAAAAATTTTTATATTCCACAATTTATTTCAAATGATGCTGTAGCTGCATCACCTAATCTTCTGCCAACCACAATAAGGAAACAGGTTCCAGTTCAGAGATGTGATGGATTCTACAGCCCAGGTTTAGGCAATGATGGTTCATCTATGCGGGTGGGGTCAGTCTTTTGCGGTTCTTCAATTCGTGTGGGGTCGTTTTTTTCAGGTTCATTGCCTCCTGGCCTGGGCTTGGTAGGATCAGGGTTTTGATCAGGCCGGGTTGGTGTTGCTGGTTTATTTGGAGGAGGATTAGCCGGATTTTTTTCGGGAGTGTTTTTATTTTCCATGATGTTGAAATTTTAATGTTAAATTAGTTTATTTATAATTATTATTTAATGTTTTCGAAAAATCAAGGGAAATTAAAAAAAAATTTATTTTGAAATCATCCATGTTAACTTAATTAATAAAAAGTTATGCCATGAACCTCTCAACCATAATTATATTCATGATTTTACTCCTGCAGTAAATTGATAATAAGATATAGAACCATTATTAACCATATAATTGACGGAATAATAAGATACTCCCCAGAGATTTGAAAAGGTCTTTTTGTTTTTGCTTTCATATTTTAAGCATTGTTTTTTGTTTTTAATACGAATCTTTTTTCGGAATAAATTAACTGTAAATATTTATTTTAATAATTTTGCAAAAGAGATAGTTTGTTTTGATTTTCTGCTTTTGCTTTTCCTACTGTTTGACCCGTTCGAAAGTTTCCGCAGCTAATCTTACAATTTATAACATTAAAATAATGTGCCACCTTCATTATCTCCTTTCTGAAAAGTAAAGAATTTGTTGTGAAACTTTTTTTACAAAGGGGGAAATTTATTTCTATTCAGACTTTTTTAGCACGCAATGTAAATCTTGCCTGGCCCACAAACAAAATCCCTCAGCAGAGGTGAAAGCAGCTTCGCTTGTGTTTGAAAAATAAAGCAGTACAATTTGGGATTTTTTCAATACGTTTCTAAAGTCCTTTTAACTCATTTTCGATTTAATGCTGCATCTATCATTTCTTTCAGAACTTCAATGTCAATATCCTCCAGCTTATTTATATAGAGACAACCCGCACCAGTATTATGCCTGCCCAGCTTTTTAAGAGCTGCAGCCTGCTCTTTAAAATTTACCATAAGATACAAGGATAGATTCGCTTTACGGGGAGAGAAACCTATCCCAAGCCAATCCACTTCCCTACCGGTAGCGGGCAATGTCGTTTAGTTAAGGACTAAATAGCTCTTCTATAATTGGTAAAAGTCTGATATTTTCCATTTACTCGTTTTGCTTTAATGATGCGTGGGTAGTGCCTTCCGGGTCTTATCGGTTCAATGTTTCGCTCAAAGGATTTTTGTAATTGCAGTAATATTTGTTTTGGTTCATTGTGTAAAAACAATTTGATGATAGTGTGTTTGATGGATGCCCAACTTACATTACGATTTATTTTATATCGGTATTTTCGTCTTTTGTTTACCAGATGTAAATAATTCTCACATTGCTTTTCTATGAGACTTTGCAAGTTGGCAACAAAGAGTCCGGCTGCATAATCTTGTTGAATACAAATTACTCTGTGACCGCTAAACTGTTCCATTTGTTGTTGGTTTTTTTGTTTGCTGTAGGTAGTTTCTATTCCCCAGCGAAGCCCATATAAATATTTCAAATCATCTGTGGTGAATAGTTTTTCATTGTACAAATTGGTTAACAATAGTTCTGTTTCACCGCTGCTCAATTTTATTTTTACCAAACGCACTTTTAGTGTTGTTGCAGCGGGCAGGGTGTAACCTTGTTGGTGAAGCGTTGCTATGGCGGCTGTTGTTGCTCTAAGTGTGATGATTTTACTATTCTTTCTGCTACGTAAAAATTGTATGGTCTCCTTGTTGAACCCTGCTTTACAGCGTATCACAAAATGGCGTGGTGTTTCCTGATTGTTCATCATATATATCAGCGCAAAGCCCGGATAAGCACGATCCAAAAGGGTAATGCTGTCTTCATATAAGGTACTCACCTGCCTGATCAGTATTGCCTGCTCGGATTCTTTAATGGGTCTCATCTTTCCCCACACCGTTATATCATTCAATATATCCTGCAACTGCACCACTCTTGCCATGGGTATGGATACGTGTTGATTATCCTGGGTGCCGAAGTGTTCAATCACCTCTTCCTTATTCATTAAATAGGCAGTTGTTCCATCTGCCGCCTGCAAGCGAAAGCCCCGCCAACGTTTTACCTTATGACCATAATAATGATAAAAACTATCTACCAGCCATTTATTCCATACTTCAAAAAACAACGGCTGTAGTTTTGTTCTTTGTAAGCTGAAAGCTCCTTTTGTGCTGGGTTCTAAATCTTTTTCCAAACAATTAAAGAACTCTTGTATCTCTATGCTCAAACTCCGTTTGGGCAGGTTGATGATAAGACTTGCAATCCGATCCAAGGGCAATTTCCGATCCCGGATAAAGTCTTTTTCTGATTGTGTGACCAACTTTTTTATTGTTTCGTCTTTGGACACAATCTCTAAAAACATTTTTAGTTCTTCTATTATTTTTACATTTGCTTCGACCATTGAGTTTTTGTATTTAGACACTACAAAGAACTGTAGCAATGCAGTTCATAACTCAATGGTTTTTACTTTTTTATCACCTTAACTAAACGACATTGCGGTAGCGGGGCTTTTGTATCTTTTATTACCAAACCCTATGATGGAGTTGCTCCATAATATAGGTTCTTCACCGGAAGCTTTTTTCATCATTTCCAAAAGCACAAAACTGTCTTTACGCTTTTGTTCCTGCTTTATATTATTGATGAAATCCTCCACACTTGCTATGGTTGGTTTTGTTTTTATTTCAACCAGTTTTGATTTTTTTTCAGTCATTTGAAATTAGTTTCTGTTTGCCTTGTGAGTAGGCATTACTTATTCAGGCTGTGAAAATATTTATTTTCCTGTTAGTTTCCTGCACTCAGTTCGTTTACCTCTCAAAGCCCTTCTTTTTTTTATTTCTTTTAATATTATTATCGGCTGCCAAGTCTCGGATTAGAAGTATTTATTTTCAAATTAGTACAAATGTATTTTAGAATTCCATGCCTCATCGTTTTTCATTTGATGCATTCTTCACATATTTTCGTTTAATTTTATCGTTAAGCCAAAATTCAATGGGTAATCTATATACCACATGAACGTTTTTTTCATTTTGAGCTCCTGGTTGCCAACCATTCAAGAGGCCAATAAAGTTTTAAAATTCATAACCCACAATAACCTGCAGGCAAGTAATTGAAATTGTATAACCCTTACTATTGGAAGGGCTTGCAGAGAGAAATTTGAACCCGACATTTATTTTCCTGTTGAAAACAACACCCGTACCCGTAGAAAATGCGAAACCGGTAATGCTTTCAAAATATGGAAAATCAGTTCCGCCCAGCCACGTATGGTTGATTCCCGCGTTTATTAAACCATAAAATTGGCAGGAATTGTTTTTAATTTGAAATCGAAAACCAAGTAATGCATAAATCGAATTATATTCTACGCTTGAAAATTCTGTCGGATGAAAAGTATAATTGATATTGTAATTAAAAAAAGATATATGGTCATACATATTAATGTTTCCTTCGGTGCCAATGGTAAAACCCAATTTTGCGTAGCCGTCATCGTATTGCGATGTGCCTCCAAAACTACCAACAGGGATGGAGCCACCCGCATAAATTAAACCGATAAATGTTTTCAGAGTAACAGATTCGGTGACAGGTGTTTTTACTCCGGACGATTGAAAAGCGAGCATGTCCCGGGTCCCGTCTGCATATATAACCATATATACATCTGGTGTGGGAACTGAAAACACACCCCTGCCGGAATTGTCAAGTTTTTTGTATTTGATTTTTTTGATAGTAACGGACAATACCGTTGCTTTTATTTCGGTGCCGTTTTTTATTACGATAATATCCTGTGCCCGGCAGTGCTGTAATGCTAAAAATACAAACGTAAAGAGATAAATAAAAGATTTTCTCATGCAGGATTAAAACGGATTTAATTTATCTGAATTTAAACAGGTTCGTTCCCTGTATTAAGAATTTATTTTTTCATAGCATTCCTGATAAGAATGAGAGTGGTAACAATGATGAAACCAAAAATAAAATATTCGAGGTAATTAATTATTTGCGGATAGGATCTTCCGAGAAAATAACCTGTCAGCACCAGCGACCATATCCATAGAAATCCGCCTGTCCAGTTGTAGTAGCTGAATTTTTTAATATCCATATCAATGGCTCCGGCAATAATGGGCGAAAAAGTTCTTATAATTGGAAGAAATCTTCCCAGCACCAGTGAAATGCTTCCTCTCCTGTCATAAAAGCTCTTTGCCCGTTCCACGCGTTCTTTTTTAAAAAATCGTGAATCAGGTCTGGTAAATAATTTTTTTCCTAATGTTTTTCCTGTGTAATAGCCCACATAATTACCGGCAACTGATGCAAGAGTAAGTGAGATGAGCAAAATAAATATAGAAATATCAAGAATATCTGTAGCGCATAAAACTCCTGAAGTAAAAAGAAGGTAATCACCCGGAAGAAAAAAACCTATGAACAGCCCGGTCTCGGCAAAAATCACAATTACGATAAGTGTAAACCCGCCATACTGAATAAGTTTTTCAGAATGTAAAAGAGTATCAAAAAATTCGGGCAGATTTTGGAGCATTATTCTTATAAATATTTACCGGTGGTACTATTTTTCCAGGCTAATGATTTATTATTTTTAATTAAACTTTTACTGGTTAAGTGTTAAATAGGAGCCATTCATTTTTTGGATGGCAGCATAAATTTCTATGACATCATGAAAATTTTCGGGAGCAACTTTTTCGTTTTTCACCTCAAAGATAGTTTCAAGCAGCCATGTTTCATCCTGTTGTTTAATCAAACTGCAGGAATAATTTCCAAAAGAATTTTTTATTGAAAAATTAAACGTGGCAATATCTTTTATCTCAACGGGTTTGTCAAATTTTAAAATGTATTTATGCTGATCGGTAAATTGGAAATCGGGATAATAAGACAAACACCTATTTGCTACTGTATCAACCGACTCTGTAATATTATTAAAGAAATTTTTCAGGGGAATAAATACTGCACGATCGCCTTTGCGTTCAATTAAACTGTTATTCACATAGTGCAATTTAAAATTTGCAGTGAAGGGAAAAATTTTAATGTGTGAAGTCATTTCTTTAGTAATTAATTTGGTTTTTCCGTTCAGCAAATATACAGGCTTATAATAACCGGGATTAACAGTGGTATCAACGGAACTATATTGATAAAACCCCCGGGTTAAAGTCGAAAACTGGCCGCTCATAATAAGCTTTGTGTTGAAATCAGCTTTGAGAGAATCAAGCGTTATGCTTATCATACTGATAGTATTCCTGGTGTTATCATTTGCACTGCTGTAAGGAGTTTTAACTCTGACATATTTAACATTTTGAATGGCTTTATAGGTTTCTTCCTCAGGAATAGTTTGTGGTATCAGCATAGCGAAGTTGTCTTCATAATAAAAAGGAAATTCATTGCAGTCATAACCAAAGCGGGTGTGCTTAGGATAGAAATACAGATAGGCATCCTTATAGGGAAAAGAAAAAAACCTTTGTGAAATCTCCATTGGATAAAAGCAGTTAAAATCCATCTCTTCGAAACGTTTGTCGTACAGGTTTACTTTATAATAGGGATTTCCGGTACGGAATGCCAGCGTGTTATAAATATGATAACGGCTGCTTGCTCTTAAAATTTTCTTTTCCATGAATAGAGGGAGTCGCTCCAAACGGTCATCATCCCCCGTAAAATGTTCCAGGTCATCATCATATTGAAAATTATCAGTTATATCCTTATGAATTGAAAGAAATTTGGAATAACCTGAAGTATCTTTTAACGAATCGGTCAACTCATGGAAATAATTTCTGATGGCAGTAGTATTTTTATCCAGCTTGTTGAGGTAATAGTTCGGATGTTTCGGATAATAACCGATCATGGTGCGGTAAATAAATTCCCAGGGATAAGGATATTGTTTGGCATCTTGCAGCACCTCCATTCCCTGGTCATTGTAGTCATAATGATGCTGGTAAAATGTTACAAAAGGCAACTCCCTATGTATTCTTGCTCCCTTTTCATTTATGCACCCATCAAGGTTTTTTCTCGTCCAGGTATATTCATATGTTTCCGGGGTGGTAGTTTTATTTACTGCGGAATCCTGTGGCTCTGCACCGTTATGATATTGATAAAAAAATAAATTGCCATTCTTGTAACGCATTTTTAAAGAATAATTCTGCTTGGGTAATATGCCATGAAAATAAACTCTATATGGTGATTTTGCATTATAAATATCTTCATAAGCGTATTGAATTTCTAATTCGTCACCCGGTTCCACTCCTTTTACATTAAATGTCCAGGAATAAAAAGTGTGGTCTTGTTGGCTATACCTTATAATTTCAGACTGAGTTTTATAATCATATTCTGCCTTTACAACGCGGCCATCCGGTTTGATGATCCGCGGGGCAAAGTATCTTATAGAATTAAATTCACCCTTTGGCCTGTTTACGGAATCCCTTTTGGAAAACTCAAGGTCAAACTTATCAGCTAACGGATCAAAGCTTTCAGGCAGAACAAAACTGCAGTTATTCTTTACCCCTTTTTCATTCAGGTATTTTACGCGGATGTGCTTGCTGTAAACATTTTCCACCAGCCATATCATATTGTCTTCCTGCAATATCACCGCATCATTGTTTTTATACTTTTCATCTACAGGAATGGCATTAGGTTTATCATTCTCCCACTTATATTCATAACTTTTGAATCCTTTCCCCTGGGAAAATGCATTTTGAATTATAATCAATTGAATAAAAATCAATATTCCGTTAAAAAAATTTTTTGTATAGTTATCCATGAAGGTTTTTCAAAAATGAGAATAAATTTTAATATGTCTTTAAACTGTATTTAAAACTTGGTAAAACAGAAAGCCAACAAATAATTCAATCATAAATGCATTTGTTTGAACCTCTTCAATGGGGTAAAAGTTCAATGCTGCTTCATTCACGTGACTCTGCTTTATTAATTTCAGTCATTTTGGGGTTATGCTGATACTTAAAAGCAAAGGGAAAAATAATTGCGAGAATAAGCGCATAACCTGCAAATGTGAACCAGATACTTTGCCAATCTTTAATTCCATTAACAGTAAAATGATCTACCACCCATCCGCTCAGGGTGCCTCCCAGATAAGCCCCTATTCCGTTTGTCATAAACATAAACAAGCCCTGCGCACTTGCTCTTATTTTTATATCAGCCTCTTTCTCTACAAACAAGGAACCTGATATATTAAAAAAGTCAAATGCCATTCCGTAAATTATCATTGACAGAACCAGCAACACTAATCCGTTTCCGGGATTACCAATTCCAAATAAACCAAAACGAAATGCCCAGGCAACCATACTTAGCAGCATCACTTTTTTTATTCCAAACCGGTGCAGGAAAAAAGGAATGGTGAGAATAAACAGTGTTTCAGAAATTTGTGAAATTGAAATTAAAACGCTTGGATGTTGCACGGCAAAAGAATTTGCATATTCAGGAATGCTTTCAAAATCATGTAAAAATGGTTCACCAAAAGCATTGGTAATTTGTAAAGCTGCACCAAGCAACATAGCAAAGAAAAAAAAGATGCTCATTTTACGCTGGCGGAATAAAACAAATGCATCAAGTCCTAATGAAGAAAACCAGGATGCATTTTGAGTGGATTTCGCAGGTTTGCATGCAGGCATGGTAAAACAATAAATTCCCATTAGTAATGAAGCAACAGCAGCCACCTGGAATTGAACCGGACTTTTAGTCCATCCTAATAAATCAACAAGCCACATAGCGAGTATAAATCCTATAGTACCCCAAACACGTATTGGCGGAAAATCTTTTACAATATTGAACCCTTTATTTTCGAGGACGATATAGGATACGGTGTTGTTCAAAGCAATAGTTGGCATAAAAGCCATGGAATTAAAAAAGATAACCCAATACATCATCTGCGGGTCATTAACCTGTGAAGCCCAAAATAAAAGTCCGGCACCTGCAATATGGCAAGCTCCTAAAACACGTTCAGCATTTATCCACCGGTCAGAAACAATACCCAGTAATGCGGGCATAAACAGTGATGCGATTCCCATGGTTCCATAAGTTGCGCCTATCTCGCTGCCGGTTGCATGCAAAGTCGTGAACATATAACCGCCAAGAGAAATTAACCACGAGCCCCAGATAAAGAACTCCAAAAAATTCATTATAGTTAGGCGAGTTTTTATGCTCATAATTTTTTTAGTTTAGAAAATCGGATCCCGATGTACCGTGAAATATGATGCAACTCCAACTGTTATAAAAGTTAACCTGTAAGTTTGTTGCAATACAGGAACAAAGGCTAAGAGGTTTTTTTTCTTTTGGTAAGCTCGTCACGTATCTTGCCGGCTCTTTCATAGGCTTCTTCATCAATGGCGCGCATTAAAGACTCATTTAATTCTTCGGTGGTCATGGAAGAATATTCACCTTCTTTGGAAGAAGATTTCGCAACCGATTTTTTTTCTTTTTCCTTTTCCTTTTCTTTTTCAGGCTTAGCAGGATCAATGATAGCACTATCATCGTCTAACAAAACTCCGGCTTGAGAAAGAATAAATTCATACGTATAAATAGGGCAGTTGAAACGCACTGCCATTGCAATGGCATCTGAAGTACGCGCGTCAATTTCCATGGGTTTTGCTCCATCGGTACACATCAATTTAGAATAAAAGATTCCTTCTTTCAGATTATAAATTACTATCTCCTGGACGGAAATTCCATAAGCGATGGCAAAATTTTTGAACAAATCATGAGTGAGGGGCCGACTTGGCGTCATGTTTTCCAATTCCACTGCAATTGCCTGCGCTTCGAAACCTCCAATGATAATAGGTAATCTTCGCTTGCCTATTTCCTCTCCAAGCACAAGCGCATAAGCACCTGATTGCGTCTGACTGAAAGACAACCCGATAATTTCTAATTTTATTTTTTTCATTTCAGCGGTTAAAAATAGTGAAAAGTAATTATGTTATGCGTTGACTGATTTAAATTTTTTTACAGCTTCAATTAATTTAGGAACTACTTCAAAAGCATCGCCCACAATTCCATAATCCGCTGCTTTAAAGAAAGGCGCTTCAGGGTCTTTATTAATCACAACAATATTTTTTGAAGAGCTCACTCCTGCAAGATGCTGAATGGCTCCTGAAATTCCGATTGCAATATAAAGATTAGGACTGATAGAAATTCCTGTTTGACCAACGTGCTCGCTGTGCGGACGCCAGTCAGCATCACTCACGGGCTTTGAACATGCAGTTGCAGCACCCAGTAAATTTGCAAGTTCTTCCACCATTCCCCAGTTTTCGGGACCTTTCATGCCGCGTCCCGCAGAAACAACAAGCTCGGCATCAGGTAATGAAATTTTGTCCGAAGCGCGAACAGTTTCTTTAACTGTCATTTTGTAATCTGCATCATTAACGGCAGGATTGAAATCTGCAATTGCTGCCTGCTGCACATTTTCAACTACTTTATAAGAATTAGGAATAAGTGTAATAATTTTTATTTCTGATGTTAATGATACATTCGCAAAAGCCTTTCCGGAGAATGCCGTCTTACGAACTGTAAAACCATTGGTTACATCAGGTAAACTCACAGCGCCATCCGCCAAACCAGCACTTAATTTTATTGCAATTCGCGGAGCTAATCCCTTGCCCGAAAACGAGGCAGACAATACAATTACTCTTGCATTTTCTGTTTTCGCTGCTTCTGCAATAACGGAAGCATATGCCTGGTTAATAACTATTTTTAACTTTTCTGATGATGCATTTAAAATTTTCTTCGCACCGTAATTCCCGGTTTTCGTTAATTCATCAGCAGCAACTTCGCCAATTGAGATTACTCTTAAATCAACACCAAGCATTTTTGCAATTTCATTACCATAAGAAATCGCTTCAAAAGATGATTTTTTAAATTTTCCTGCAGCATTCTCTGCGTAAACTAAAACAGACATATTTTTTGAGTTTAAAGTTTAAAGTTTAAAGTTTAAAGTTCTTAGTCGCGTCAGTCAACTTTAAACTTTAAACCGTTATATAACTTTCGCTTCGATATGAAGCAGTTCAACCAGTTTCTCCACATTATCGGCAGGAATTAAATTAACCTGCCCGCGTGGTTTTGGTTTATCATAATTTATTACTTGTGTGTGCTGCGGTACATCAACAGGTTCAATCACGGTTAATGGTTTTGTTCGCGCACTCATTATTCCTCTCATATTTGGAATGCGGGGTTCTGCAATTCCTTCTGATGCGCCTGCAATTATTGGCAATTCGCAGCTGAGAACTTCCTTTCCTCCTTCAATTTCTCTTTCTACTGTCACAGTTGTTCCTTCTACTTTTAATGACTTGCAAATGCTGACTGAAGGAATTTCAAGCAATTCACCAATCATTGCAGGAACCTGTGAACCATTATAATCAATGGATTCGCGCCCGGCAAGAATCAGATCATAATTATTTTTTTTTGCCACTTCCGCAATTTGTTTCGCAACAAAATAAGCATCGCGCGGAACAGCATTTACACGAATGGCATCGGTTGCGCCTATTGCAAGCGCTTTTCGAATAGTAGGTTCGGTTGAAATATCTCCGACATTAATAACTGTAACTGTTCCTCCACCGGGTTCGGTCAACTCCAAAGCACGCGTCAAAGCCATCTCGTCATAAGGATTAATAATAAACTGAACGCCTTGGGTTACGAGGGCTTTATTATCAGGTGTAAAATTAATTTTGGTTGTAGTATCAGGTACGTTGCTGATGCAAACAAGGATTTTCATGTGGCAGGAAATTAGAAATTAGAAACTGGAAATTGGAAGTTCTTATATTGGATATCTTTGAACTTTAAACTTCAAACTTTAGACTTTAAACTTTTTTTGTGTGCGAATTTAATCATTACATTGGAGTTTGAAAATAAAATTACAAGTATGACCATAAATAGAATTGAATTACTCAAAGAATACCTGGATGATGATCCGGATGATGCCTTCACACTCTATGCACTTGCATTGGAATATTTAAAAGAAGAGAATTTTTTTAAAGCAAAATATTATTTTTCAACACTTGTTAATAAACATTCAGATTACCTGCCGGTTTATTATCAATTTGGAAAATTATCTGAAAAACTGAATGAAACAGAAAAAGCGAATGAAATGTATTTGAAAGGAATTGATCT
>JBDSOU010000038.1:0-1840 GCA_039914625.1 Bacteroidia bacterium
CTTCCCTCTCATTTTTTCCTTCCATCCGAAACTTAAATTTTACAAAGAATGGAAATTTGTTTTTCCCGCTTTATTAATTACCGCAGCATTCTTTATAATATGGGATTATTTTTTTACCAAATGGGATGTATGGAATTTTAATCCGAAATATCTGATAGGAATTTATATTGCAGGAATGCCTGTTGAAGAATGGATGTTTTTTATCTTCATTCCGTTCAGTTGTATTTTTATTTACCACTGTCTGAATATTTTTTTTGAAAAAGATCGGTCTGTAAAATTTACAAAATTGATTAATTGGTGCTTACTTTTGATATTGATTTTAGCTATGCTTTTTTGTTACAATAAAATGTACACATTCACCACGGCATTTTTTCTTTTTCTTTATTTATTGTGGCTGATGATTAAAAAAGCAAACCCAACCGGAAAATTTTACAGGGCTTATTTAGTAAGTCAAATTCCTTTTTTGGTTGTAAATGGCGTTTTAACTTCTTTACCGGTTGTCATTTATAACAACAATGAAAATCTTGGAACAAGAATTTACGCTATTCCTGCGGAAGATTTTTTTTATTCATTGCTTATGCTGTTGATGAATATTTCATTAATGGAGTTTTTTAAACGGAAACAAAACATCCAAAAAGTTGTATAATACATTTCAAAATTCGTTAGATTTGCAATAAAATAGCTGAAAATGAAAAATAAAATTTTGATATTGCCGTTAATAATAGTCGCAGCGCTAACAATTTCATCATGCGGAAGCGGTGACAAGAAAGCTGAAGAGACAACTACTGATGCAGCTGTTAAGGCTCCTAAGGAATTAACAGATATTACTGGTGTAACTTCATATTACGAATGCCCTATGAAGTGTGAAGAAAAGAAATTTACTGAAGCCGGCAATTGCCCGATTTGCGGAATGGAATTGGTTCTTGTTGAAATGAAAAACGATTCAACAAAAACGGAAGCGGATACAACCAAACAAATGTGATGAAAAAAATATTTTCAATACTGCTCATTTTTGCTTTCCTGTTTTCAACAGTTGGAATTGCTGTTGCGAAAAGTTATTGCAAAATTAAAAATGCAGAGATTGAAAAGCAATGTTGCAAGAAAAAATGCAAAAGCAATTGTTGCGGCAAGACAACTAAAGTCTTTAAAATGTCTTTTGATTCGCTTCCAACTTCTTTTTCAAAAACAATAAAAGTTTTCATTACAAATCTTGTGTGTGCTTTCACTCAAACCTTTTTTTTATTCATTAATCCAGAAACAAAAATTTCTTTTCTTTTTAAACCACCAGCGCTCGTACATTCCTTCGAACCGTCTTTCACAGAAGTTTTTCGTATTTGATTTATTGATTTATAGATGAGCAGAATAAAATATCTGCAATTAAATCATTTTACTAAATCTTTAAATCAAATAATCATGTTACGAATAATTATAATTTCAGTTTTATTAATGCTTTCAACAGCAAAGCTCTTTGCACAAAATATTATGGGAACTGTTGTTGAAATAGATGAATACAAAAAAGAAATCCCCGTAATCGGAGCTAATGTGTATTTTCCAGGAACAACAACAGGAACGACAACTGATGAAACCGGAATGTTCATGTTCAATAAACCAAATGATACGGCAGATAAAATTGTGATCAGTTACATCGGTTATGTTAATGACACAGTGAAAGCGGAAGGAACCGACATAAAAGTTGTATTGAAAAAATCTGTTACACTGAAACAAGTTGAAATAACCAAAAAGCGGGACGATACTTTTATCTCTTCAATAAAACCAATAAAGACCGAAACACTTACTACTTCAGAATTGAAAAAGAATGCCTGCTGTAATTTGTCCGAAA
>JBDSOU010000041.1:0-41552 GCA_039914625.1 Bacteroidia bacterium
ATATTACACCTCCGGCCTTAATGCTCAACAGCGTAAATTATACCATGTTTAATAATAGCAGTTCATTAGCTAAAATTTGCAGGTTTGTTGACCAGGTATATGATCCGGCAGGAGTAGAAATTTTTTGCAACGGATGCCCTATGGGCAGTAATAATCAGCAGGTATCTCAACAAAGCAGCTTATCTTATAATTTTCCTTTCTCTTCATTTCAATATCCGGATACGGCTCTTGCAACCGCAGTCTTCCGGGTGGTCAATCATATTGAGTCAACTTCAGGTGTTCCTCTTGATGATAATCCGCAGAATGACACTATTCGTTATTTGCAGAAATTTTATAACTACTATGCTCATGATGACGGGACTGCTGAAGCAGGTTATAATATCTTTACAGCCGGAGGCCAGTTAGCTTATAAGTTTCATATAAACCAGGCAGATGTACTTCATGCCATCCAGTTCTATTTTACACAAATAGGATTAAGCGTGGCAAACCAGCTGTTTACCATAGCGGTGTGGAATGATGCGGGTGGAGTGCCCGGCAGTATTGTATATCAGAAAGTCAACCAGGTGCCTGCCTATTCCAATATTATAGATGGATTTGTTACCTATGTTACCACACCCACTTCGCTTTCGCAGGGAGATTATTATTTCGGATTTATTCAAAATGGCAGTACAGGATTGGAGCTTGGCTTTGATGCAAATATTGTTACTGCTGCATCAAACAAATATATTAAGGGGACAGGATCCTGGACACAGTCCGGTATTGCCGGTTCATGGATGATTCGCCCGGTGTTCACTCCTTATCCTTTTAATGTAGGAGTCAATGTAATTCCTCCTGTAAATATTCTTTCAGTTTATCCCAACCCGGTTTCTTCGCTTTTGAATATAGATTACAATACAGAAGGCAGGAGATTCCAATATGAATTGATGGATGCTTCCGGCAGAGCTATCGTAAGCAAATCGCTCACGGGTAATTCTATTGATGTAAGCAGCTTTGCAAATGGTTTTTATGTGCTCAGGGTTTTTGATACTGAGAAAAGAAATATTTTCCAGGAGAAAGTTATTATTCATCATTAAAAAAATTTAGGATTTGGGATTTGAGATTTAGGATTTAAATCATTCATTCGATAAATCCCAAATCTCAAATCTCAAATCCCAAACCCCAAATGTCCACAGAAGAAATAGAAATCTCCGACCAGGAAGAACTTTACGAACATCATCGCATTATAGTAGAAAAGGGGCATTCTCTTGTGCGGATTGATAAATTTCTGATGAACCGTTTGGTGAATGTTACACGAAACCGGATTCAGAATGCAGCCGAGGCCGGAAGCATTTTAGTTAATACCAAACCCACGAAGTCGAGCTATAAAATAAAACCGGGGGATGTTATATCTATAGTTCTCGCTCATCCTCCGCGTGAAATTGAACTCTATGCAGATAACATTCCGCTGGATATAGTTTACGAAGATCACGATCTCATTATTGTTAATAAAACTGCTGGCATGGTAGTTCATCCGGCATACGGGCATTACCGTAACACACTGGTGAATGCTCTCATGTATCATTTTAATCCTGAGTTGGAAGGAAAAGCAGTTACCACAGATACGATACGCCCCGGACTTGTGCATCGCATAGATAGAAATACTTCAGGTTTGGTTGTAATCGGAAAAAATGAAACGGCCATGTCGCATCTTGCCAAACAATTTTTTGACCGGACTATTGACAGGAAGTATGTTGCTTTGGTTTGGGGAGATTTTAAAGAAGAAACAGGAACCATTACAGGAAACATAGGGCGCAATATAAAGGACAGGAAAATAATGGATGTGTTCCCCGAAGGTGAAACCGGCAAGCATGCTGTTACCCATTATAAAGTTTTGGAAAAATTTAACTATGTGACAGTTGTTGAATGTAAATTAGAAACCGGTAGAACGCACCAAATACGAGTGCATTTTAAATATATAAAACATCCTCTTTTCAGCGATGGAGAATATGGCGGAGATAAGGTTCTGAAAGGAACCACTTTTACGAAGTACAAACAGTTTGTTCAAAATTGCTTTGAGGTACTTCCGAGACAAGCGCTGCATGCAAAATCACTTGGATTCATTCACCCGCATACAGGAAAGAAAATGTTTTTTGAGTCTGACTTGCCAAAGGATATGGAGGAAGTGATTGAAAAATGGAGAAGCTATACAGACCGGCAGTAATTCTTCAAATTTTGCAGTTTCTATACCTCTATTTTAATCTGACTTTGTGAAAATAAATTTTCATTTGCCCGCAGCAAATGCTGTTAATAAATTTTTACTTTGCATTCATGCGAAAGCTTACCATGCCCGAATTGGGGAGAAAATCAGTTTCAGAATTTAAAGGTGCGAAAAAAATTCCTTTGATAATTGTTTTGGATAATGTAAGGAGCGCCCACAATGTGGGATCGGTTTTTCGCACAGCAGATTCTTTTTTAACGGAAGCCGTTTATTTATGCGGCATCACTGCACAGCCTCCTCAAAGGGAAATTTTAAAAACAGCATTGGGTGCCACTGAAACGGTTGTGTGGAAGTATTTTGAAAACACGATGGATGCCATCAGGGAATTAAAAGAAAATAATTTTAAGATTATTTCGATTGAACAAACCAATAAAAGCACCCGGCTGAATGAATTTATTCCGACTTCAAATGAAAAATATGCCATTGTTTTCGGCAATGAAGTTTCAGGAGTTGGTGACGATGTTATTGAAGCATCAGATGCTGCAATTGAAATCCCGCAGTCGGGCACCAAGCATTCTTTGAACATTTCTGTTTGTGCGGGAATTGTTGTATGGGATTTTTTTGTCAGGCTGAAGAATTTATAACGTTTTGTAACCTGTTAAAGTAATACCGATACGGTATCTGTAATCCCGATACAAATCGGGAAACAGCTACTCTATCGGCATTATACCGTTTTAGGTTTGGACTAATCTGATGTAAGTATTGGTATAAAAAAGAATCCCTCCCGTTTTACGCGCGGGAGGGATTCTTTATAACTGCTTTCAGAAATTATTTTGCCACTTCAAAATCAACCCTTCTGTTCATAGGGTTCAAATTTTTAGCCACCTGCTCTTTTTTACCTTTAGATGTTGTGGTAAGCCTCGAAGCATCAATACCATAATGTTTAACAAGATGATTTTTAACGGCATCTGCTCTCTTCTGTCCTAATTTCATATTGTAATCTTCACCTGCTGAAGGATCGCAATTTCCAGTAACATTCAGTTTCAGGTTTGGATTGCTCATAAGAATTTTCGCAATAATCAACATCCTATCGCGCTGACTGGCTTGTACATCTGAACCATTGAGAGTAAAAAATACAGGAGGCATCCAACCAATTGCATTTCCATAAGATCCTTTTTCAGCGAGTGATTTATCAATTGCAACCCCCTGGAAATTAGTCAGGCTTCCTTTTCCAGTGTTGGGTTCAAGATCGCGGCTGTCAGGAACACCGTCACCATCACTGTCAACTTCTGCTCCATTGGCATCTACCTTAGCTCCCTTTGTGCTGAAGGGGTCAGAATCTTTGCTGTCAGGAACTCCGTCTCCATCACTATCCACTACAGTACCGTCACCATAAACTTTCATTCCTTCGGCAGTGGAATTATCTTTGTCAAACATATCAGAAACACCGTCCTTATCTTTATCGCCAGAAATGATATCCATTTTATCTTTAAGTTCAGCCATATCATTATACACCACTTCCATCGGGTTTACCCACTCCATCATGGCCTGTTTTTTACCAAGCGTATAATTGATTCCTAAAGTAACAAAAGAATAATTATCAGATTCTGTGATGGATTGGTCAACCCAATCGATTTTGTCAGTCAGCGTTTTGTGGTAAGTGAACATTAAGTCAATGTCAAATCTGCCAACTTGGTATTTTGCTCCGAGGCTAACGGGAATCATGCCTTCTGTAATATTTGACCTGTCAACAAGGACAGAGTCATGAACTGATACATAAGTACCTGCATTGCTGCGGAGTGATTTACTTGTTACCTTCGGGCTGAAAGAGAACATGCCTACACCCAGCTCACCAAAAAAGTGAAATCTTTTATTTCTCTGTATAAAGCTGATATTGCCCAATGTATAATTAATATTTAAACTTCCCTGAATCACAGTGGTTTCAAAACTGGCAAAATCAGCAAAATACGGTTTACCTGTTGCAGCATCAGGTAACCTGATAATTGTAAGATCCTTGTCGCCAGTCAGTTTGGTGTAATTTCCACGTACGTTAATTTGGGTGGAATGGGTCAATTGATAACCGACTTTTAATCCGAAAACAGGATCAGAAATGTTATCTAAAATGCCGCTGTTGTTCTCAGATCCACTTTGCAAATCGCCCTGGAACCAATTAACACCTCCGCTAATACCAATGGACCATTGATCAAAATCTGATTTTTTTGGCAACCCGTAATTGGTGCTTGAGGTGGTGGAACTGCTGCTTGTTGAAGCTGGCGGTGTACCGTCTTTCTGCGCCATTGCGGAATCAACAAGCACAAAAAGACTTAATGATAACAAAGTAATTTTTAGTTTCATGATTTAATGTTTTTGGAATTTTTTAAAAATTTATAGTTTGGAATTGGCTGCAAGTATAAATAATGTTTTTGTAAATAAAAATCTTTTTAAACGGTTTGATTTAAGTTTTCCCTATACTTTTTAACAAATTGCACTGGAATGCCTTCAGGGCTGCAAATATATGTTAAAAAAATAGTTTCTGTTTAACCGAAGCTTTGCTTAAAATTTTGTCAACAATAATTTCAAAATCTTTTTCATTCAAAACAAAATCAATATCATTTGAATTAATTACAAGTTTGTTAACGTCATCATTTGAATCTATAAACTGATCGTACGATTCGTTAATATTTTTAAGATACTCGCCTTTAATTTCTTTTTCAAATTCTCTTCCTCTTTTATCAATATTCTTTTTCAAGAGGATTACATCTTTTTTAAGATAAACAAGCAGATCGGGTTTGGGGATGAATTGCTGAATCAAATTAAAAAAATTTTCAAACAGCCTGAATTCATCCTGCTTAAGATTCACCCTCGCAAATAACAACGATTTATTAAAAAGAAAATCGGAAATTACCGTCCGTGCATTATCTCGCGTTTCAAAAATTTCCTTCAGCTGACCATAACGTTCAGCCATAAATGACATTTCAAGCGGAAATGCAAACCGGTCAGGGTCTTTATAAAATTGCGGGAGAAAAGTATTTTCGGCAAATTCTTCAAGCAATAAATCACCGTTAAACCGTTGTGCAAGCAAGTGCGCAAGCGAAGTTTTTCCCGCACCAATGTTTCCTTCAATAACAAGATACCTAAAGGGCAGCATACATTATGGTTTTATAAGTTCCGGTTTCAATAGGTTGACCTCCCCCCCATCTTCACATTCAAGTAGCAATTGGCTGATTCTCTTTTTAAAAAGCGGGTGAATTAAACCGGGCATGAGTTCATTCAACGGAATAAGTGTAAACTTTCTTTTGTGCAGCAGCGGATGCGGGATGGTTAATTCTATTGATTCAAAAATAAGATCTCCGTAAAAAAGAATATCAATATCAATGATGCGTTGTTTCCATTTTTCGATTTTAATTCTTCCAAGTTCTTTTTCAATTGATTTAAGAGCCTGTAAAAGTTGCACTGGTGTTAAGGCCGTTTCAACGATTGCCACCCGGTTCAAAAAATCAGGCTGACCGGTAAATCCCCAGGGGGCGGTTTCATAGCAGGAAGATTTTGAAATTATTTTGCCCGCCCTTTCTGCAACCCGGTTTAATGCATTAGTAATATAATCAAGCCGGTTTCCTGAATTGGAACCGAACAATAAACATACATCAGTAAGCTGAACATTCATTTCTCAAAGATACTGTTTGGTTAATCATGTTGATTATATTAATTGGTTAATTGGTTGAATCGCTTAAAGCACATTTCTCTTTCACTTTCATTAATATTGCATAATTATTAATTTCCAATTTCTAACTTCCAATTTCCAACCAAAATGAAACAATTCTTCAAGTTTATGTTTGCATCCGCCTTGGGCATGCTGCTGATGTTTATTTTATTATTTTTTATTTTTCTCGGAATTATTGCCGGTCTTGTTTCTTCGGCCGGAGGTGAAAAAGCGACAACAATTTCCGCGAATTCTATTCTTGAAATAAAATTAGACGAACCGCTTACTGAACGCACTCCAAATAATCCTCTTAAAAATATAAAGTTTCCTTCATTTGATTCCAAAAATCAATTAGGTCTTTATGACATTATAAAAAACATTGACAAAGCAGCCAAAGACAATAATATAAAAGGAATTTATCTTAATCTTTCAAACGTCCAGGGCGGATTGGCAAGCATTGAAGAAATCCGTAATGCATTACTGCGGTTTAAAGAATCTAAAAAATTTATTATCGCTTACAGCGAAGAATACGCACAAAATACCTATTACCTCTGTTCGGTTGCCGATAAAGTTTATCTGAATCCGCAGGGCGCAATTGACTTTAAAGGCTATTTCACCGAGCTCATGTTTTTTAAAGGAATGCTTAGTAAGCTGGAAATTGAACCGGAAGTAATCCGTCACGGAAAATTTAAAAGCGCCATCGAGCCTTTTATTGCCGATAAAATGAGCAACGAAAACCGCGAACAGGTAAAAAGGTTTGTTGATGTAATGTGGAACCACACGTTAGAGAAAATTGCCGAAAGCCGTCATAAACCTGTTGATGAATTAAGGCTGGTTGCCGACAGCTTGAAAGTGCAGCGTGCAGCAGATGCTGTAACGTATGGATTGGCCGACCAGCTTGCCTACCAGGATGAAGTAGTTAAAATTCTAAAAGAAAAAAGCGGTACTTCCGTCAGCGAAAAGCTCAAATTAATTTCATTGGGAAAATATAAACATGTAGCCGCAAAATCATCGGATTATGTAAAAGATAAAATAGCTGTGGTTTTTGCAGCCGGAAACATATCAAGCGGTGAAGGTGATGATGACGGAATTGGTTCTGAAACTACGGCTGAAGCCATCCGGAAAGCGCGTGAAGACAATAATGTAAAGGCAATTGTTTTCCGTGTGAACTCACCGGGAGGAAGCGCATTGGCTTCTGAAGTTATATGGCGCGAAGTAGCATTGGCGCATAAAGTAAAACCGGTGGTGGTTTCGATGGGAAACCTCGCTGCTTCGGGCGGATATTATATAAGCTGTGCAGCCGATACCATTGTGGCGCAGCCTAACACCATTACGGGATCCATCGGAGTGTTCGGACTGCTTTTTAATATTAAGAATTTATTAAATAATAAAATGGGCATTACCACCGATTTGTATAAAACCGGAACTTTTTCCGACATCGGAATGCCTACCCATCCGCTTTCGGATGCCGAACGGCAAATTATTCAAAACAGTGTGGAAGATGTTTATGGAACTTTTACACAACGAGTGGCTGACGGCCGCAATATGAAACAGGCAGATGTGGACAGCATTGGCCAGGGAAGAGTCTGGAGCGGGGAAGATGCAAAACGGTTGGGATTGGTGGATGTGCTTGGCGATTTCAACGATGCAATAAAGATTGCAGCCCGGATGGCTAAATTAGAGAATTACCGTATTACAGAATTGCCCGAACAAAAGGACCCTCTTGAAGAATTGCTTAAAGATTTAAAAGAAGATATACAAATGTCTTATGTGAAAGAGAACTTTGGCGAAGCATCAGCTTATTACAAATCGCTCAAAGAAATTTTAAACATGAACGGGGTTCAGACAAGGATGATGTTTGATCTGGTGATAAAATAAAGGGTTTTTTGTTTCGGTAAACCAGATCACTTTTACGTTAAACCAGACCTCTTTTACGACAATACAGACCCCTTTTACGATAATAAATACCTCTTTTACGACAAAACAGACCTCTTTTATGATAAAACAGACCTCTTTTACAATAATCCAGACCTCTTTTATGGTAAAACAGACTTCTTTTACGATAAAACAGACCAGTATTGCTCAATACCTATCCTGTTCTTAAAAATTTGACACTTTGGCATAAATTTGTCCGGTATTCCAAGAAAAATGTCCGGTTTTTTCAGAAAAATGTCCGGTTTTTCCATGAATTTTACCGGTTTTGGCAGTAACCTTACATGAATAGGATAAACGCGAATGAGAAAAAAAACCTTTTAAAGATTGCTACAATTTCCCGCCAAATTGAAAACCAAGGGTAAAAATATATTCAAAAGAAAACCAATGCTGGTGCGCCCTGCCCTGTCCATAAAGATATACGTTGATATAATTTGCATACGCTCCTTTGCCCGAAGTTTCCAAATAAAAGTTTTTTAAAAAATCATAACGCAATCCCACATCTACCCCTGTTACAAAACCGGCAACATTATACACATCATTGCGGTGCAACCCAAACAAATAAGATTCCGTACGGGGAACCACCAGTCCGCCACCGGCACGTACAGTTGCACTGAGCCAGTGCAGCTCGTTTTTTGAATGTAAAAAATTAAAACGCTTCACTGCGTTAATCATAAAATAATTGGCACCGTTCGTATGTTCATAACGGATAAAAGACTCCACTAATAAAGTATCCTGATCTAAATAACTGTCGTGAATTTGTCCTTTAATGTGTACTGTCTGGTTCTGCACCATAATATATTTCACATGGTCATAATTTATTTCAATGCCAATATCTTTTTTATTATTAAAAAAATAACCAATCCGGTAAGAGTATTGAGGCAGGGTAATATCTTGCTCTAAAATATATTTTATTGCCGGGCGGTCAACTCCTTTTACCGAATACAATGTAAAGTCATAATTATCCGTTTGAGTATCCTTGAAATGAATATCGCTTCGGGTAAACCAATCTAAATTATATCCGAACGAAAAATAAAAAGTTCCTTTGCCTGATTTTGCCATACCGGGGCAATGACAGGTTTCTTTTTTTTGAGGTGCCGGGTCCTGTGCAACTAAAACAGCAGCCTGCAGCACACAACAAAAAAAGAAAAAATATTTTTTAAACATAAATACAGCATTCACCTGAAGGGCGAAATTAGAAGAATAATATTAAATGCGAATCATAAAATTAATTTTTCAATAAAATTTAAGAACAAAAAAATATTTATCTTTAGCAAAATAAAAAAAACAATTACCAATTACCAATTACCAAATTCCTATAGCAATTTAGCAATTTAACAATCGGACTTCAGATGCCTCTGCTCAATTCCCTCTTTTCCTGGATCATGAAACAGCGCATTCATCAAATGGAGCTGTTCATGAAATATCCGAATGAGGTTCAGGAAGAATGGCTGCGCAAATTAATTTCTTCAGCCAGCTATACCGAATGGGGGCAACAATTTGAATACGCATCCATTAAAAACTACAGGCAATTTAAAGAACGGGTTCCGTTGCAGGATTATGAAACCCTGAAACCTTATATTAACAGGATAAAGCAAGGTGAACAAAATATTCTCTGGTCGTCAGAAATAAAATGGTTTGCCAAATCCTCGGGCACTACCAGCGATAAAAGCAAATTTATTCCTGTTTCGGAAGAAGCTCTTGAAGAATGTCATTTCAAAGGAGGCAAAGATTTGCTTTCCATTTATTGCAACAACCACCCGGAAACAAAACTTTTTAACGGAAAAATTTTATCTCTTGGCGGCAGCCACAAAATAAACTCATTCAGCAACGATTCTTTTTACGGTGACCTTTCGGCAATTCTTATGCAGAATCTTCCGTTCTGGATTGAACTGTTCCGCACCCCGGGAATGGCCATAGCACTGATGGACGAATGGGAAGAGAAAATAGACCGGATGGCAACCATTACCATGGCTGAAGACGTAACCAACATTTCGGGCGTACCTTCATGGACGTTAGTGCTGCTGAGAAAAATTCTGGAGATGAGCGGAAAAAATAATTTACTGGAAATATGGCCCAATCTTGAATTGTTTATTCACGGTGCAGTAAACTTTAATCCTTACCGGGAACAATTTCAAAAGCTGATTCCAAAAAGCGACATGCGTTATTATGAAACATACAATGCATCAGAAGGTTTTTTCGGAATACAGGATCAGAAAACTCCCGGTGAAATGCTGCTGATGCTCGACTACGGAATTTTTTATGAATTTATTCCTGCCGCTAATTTAAAAAGTGAACACCCGAAAACACTTTCACTCAATGAAGTGGAACTGCACCGGGAGTATGCTATGGTAATCACTACCAATGCGGGGTTGTGGCGATATGTAATCGGGGATACGGTGATGTTCACTTCATTAAAACCACACCGCATTCAAATTACAGGCCGCACTGCAAACTTTATAAATGCGTTTGGAGAAGAACTGGTGATTGATAATGCAGAAAAAGCCATTGCCGAAGCATGCCGTGTCACCGATTCAGCTGTCAAAGACTACACTGCCTCGCCCCTGTATTTCAGTGATTGCGAAAACGGTGCCCATGAATGGCTCATAGAATTTGAAAAACATCCGGCTGATTTAATCAATTTTGCTGCAAAGCTTGATGAAACATTAAAGCACCTTAATTCAGACTACGAAGCAAAACGCTATCATGATATGGCGCTGCGAATGCCCATTATACGAACCGTAGCACCCGATACGTTTTATAAATGGCTTAAATCAAAAAATAAATTAGGAGGGCAGCACAAAGTTCCGCGTTTGGCTAATCACAGGAAATATGCAGATGAAATTTTAAATTTTGATTTTAAATAATGAAAACGTTTGCCGGATATCTTAGTTCTATTAATTGCTTAATTATGCGGTGTAAATTGAAACTAAAGTTTTCCATAATTATCTTTTTTCTTTTCAGCAGTCACTATCTTTTTGCCGATACGCTCACGCTGCTGAATAAAATTGATGCGCAGGTTTCTTTTTTTACTACTGACCTTCTTGGGAATTCTTATATCGTTACCGAAAACGGGTTATTTAAATATGACCTTAATGGAAAACTATTGTTTTCATTCAGCCAGAAAACTTTCGGCACCATTCAGTTTGTTGATGCAACTGATCCATTGAAAGTTCTTTTATTTAATAAAGATTTTTCAAATGCAATCATTCTTGATAAAAATTTCGCGGTCCAGGCAACATATAATTTACGTAATCTTAATTTGCAGCAACCTGTTTTGATTTGTATTTCGCGTCATAATGGATATTGGATTTACGATAAGCAAACCAATCAGCTCAAGAAATTTGACAATGCATTTCAGCCGGTCCGCGAAAGCAGCGACCTGAGTTTGTTGATTAATGCCGAAATAAATCCTGTCTTCCTTGTCGAATCAGAAAAATGGTTGTGGATGAGCAATCCTGCATCAGGAGTACTTATCTTTGACATGTTCGGAACCTATTTAAAAACGCTGGAAATAAAAGATGCATCCGATCTGGAAAATATCCAGGTGAATGATGATAAAATTATTTTAAGCCATGGAAATACATTAAAAGAAACGAACCAATCTGATTTAAAATCAACGGAAATTACTTATCCGGAATTGAAAGACGCCTTAAAAATTCGCATTGAGCAAAATCGATTATATGTTTTAGAAAAAGATGCATTTGAAATATATTCTTTTTGATTTCCTTTGCAGGTAAATCACAACATGTGAATAATAGAGAAAAACAAATAATAAAAAACCTAAACTTTGAATTCAAATCTCAAACCGGCCGCAAAAGTAATCCCTTCCATACCTGCACCGGTAATAACCCCCAAACCTCACATGCATATTGCAGTAGCCGGTAACATAGGATCAGGAAAAACAACATTAACTACTTTGTTGGCAAAACAATTTAAATGGGAACCCCATTATGAAGATGTGGACGACAATCCGTATCTCAATGATTTTTATGAAGACATGCAGCGCTGGTCATTCAACCTGCAAATCTTTTTTTTGAACAGCCGCTTCAATCAAATTGTAAACATAAAAAAAAGCGGTAAGAAAGTTATCCAGGACAGAACCATATATGAGGATGCCTACATCTTTGCTCCCAACCTTCATGCAATGGGATTGATGACCACACGTGATTTTAATAATTACCTGAACCTTTTTAACCTGATGTCCACTTTTATTTCGCCTCCCGATTTGATGATCTACCTGCGGGGAAGTGTTCCTGCTTTAGTCAATCAAATTGAAAAAAGAGGCCGGCCTTATGAAAATTCTATCCGCATTGATTACCTCAAACGTTTAAATGAACGTTATGAAGCCTGGATTACTACCTATGAACAAGGTAAGCTTTTGGTAGTTGATATTGATGAAATAAATTTTGCTGAAAACAGCGAACATCTTGGCGAAATAATCTCACGCGTGCAGGGCGAACTTCACGGTCTTTTTAATGTGAAATAAAAAAACCTTCCGGATTTATCGGGAAGGTTTGTATTGCGGTAATAATTTTTTATCAGAATCTGAAACCTAAAGTCAATAATATTTTGTGATCTGTAATCTTACTGAATGCTCCCTGCACCTCTTCGTTTGTAAGAGAATAAGGACGGTAAAATTCATTTCCCTGTGTATATGCATATCCGAGATCAACGAAATAATTTTCTTCCCTGATGCCAATGCCACCCGAGTAGATCATTTTATGCTGATCAGTGCTTGATGAACTGACATTTTTATTTAATTTACCGGTTGAATATCCTGCACCGCCTCTGAAAGCAAAGATTGCATATTTCCATTCCACACCCGCCCTTATATTATGCTGCTGTGTATAAGCGGTTCGAATAATATCGTTCTCAGTTGTAAAAGCGTAATCGCTTGCATCGAATTTTGCCGTAGTGTAATCTTCAAATTCATAATCAACACTAAAAATTCCGGATTGCTTATAAATAAAAGCTGCGCTTCCGATAAATTTTAAAGGAGTAGTAAGATTATAATCATACGACCCGATAGGTGAATCATAAGGAATATTTTCTCCGTTTTCATAAATAGCTTCAATTGAACTGCTGAAATTATCATGCATTTTGTAAAATGCCGGTGTATGTATTGCAGCGCCAAAACGCAGCCATTCATTCGGACGAATAATTACTCCTGCTTTTGCATTAAAACCATTGCCCGAAGTGTTTACCTTTTGTTGAAGAGTATATGATTTGAAATTAAAATAATCTGCATACGATGAATCCAATCCCGGAGTGGTTTGTTCAATCGTATTATCAGGATCAGATTCTTCGTAAATAATATTTTCATTATAACGGAGATAAGGAAAACCGAGAGTCACTCCAAAATAAATTTTATCATTGTAATTCGCGCCAAAGGAAATTACCACTTCTCCTTTTGAACCAGTTGTTTCTTTTGTTCTTCTTTGCAATACTCCTCCTGAAGGATCCGGAATAGCTGTAAAATATTGATCGGTTGTTCCGGGCATCGTATCAATCAAATATGTTTCATAAGCAAGATCAGAACTAAAAGGAAAATTATCAGGAAGTAAGTCATAGTTTTTTCCTTTTGCTTCTTCCTTATAATAATCAAGCAAAGAATTTTCCGTGTTCACACCCTCGTAAACGCTTCGTGAATGAAAACTGTTCAGCCTGTTGTAACCAATTCCAAATGCAAATCCTTTCCATCCTGAATTTTTATTTTCTTTGGGATAAGCCCAGACAAGACCTAAGTTTCCCATATTGAAATTGTACTTATTGTCAACAGATTTTTTTCCAAGGTAATCGGTGGAAGTAACCCTGTTTTCAAGAGCAGGTGTTAAAGTAAACTCTGATCTTTTGTAAACTGCAATGCCCGCAGGATTGGTGCTCAGTGATGAAAAATCAGCGCCCAGCGCACCGAATGCTCCTGCCATCGAAAGCGAACGTGCAGTGGCTGCAATACTTGTTTCACTGTAACGGATAGCATCTACGTCACTTTGTGCAAAAACGGTTGTAGTTATGCAATAACATGTTACCAAGAGCGAAATGCTCTTCCTGATATTTTTCATAATATGTAATTGTTAAAGGATAAAAATTTATCTGCGCCTGTTACCGGAACCTGAATTATCGTTACGCGGTTGTGATTGATGTTTTGGTTGTGAATAGGAAGGCGCAGGAGAAGAAGTATTTTGTTTCGGAGCCGAATACGAATCATGTTCTTTCGGCTGATCCATCTTAGGACGCGAAGGCTCTGAGTTATTATTGCTGTTTTTGTCCCTTACTTTCGGTGTCAAACTCTTTTTAACCGGACGCGGCTCCGCATTGTTATTTTTTACTGGAGTTGAATTATTGTATTCCTCCTTTGGTTTCACCGGTTCTACTAAATCATTCTTCTGCTGATCGCTGCTGTAATTATTTTTCGGACGGGGCGCTGACTGATAATTGCTTTTTGGAGTTGAAGCATTATTGTTCTTAGGACGCGGGTCGGAAGAATAATTTTCCACATTATTGTCACCCTTCACATCACCATTGTTAATTGGTCTTGGTGTTGACTGGTTATTTTTGGGATTGTTCTTAATATCATTTCTTGGACCTGCAACTTCGCTCGAAGTGTTCATTACATTTTTCGGACGGGGAGCCGGAGAATAATTTACAGGCGATGAATTTGCATTCAAAGAACTATTAGGAGCTTCCATTTTCAAAACATTTTTTTGATACAACTGAGCAACAGATGCCGGTGCAGTGCTTCCGTGATTGGAATCAGATGATCTGTGATGTCCGTAATAATAATTACTGTTGTTATTGTTATAGCTCAAATTATCATAGCTGTTGAAATAATAAGGATTGTATCCATTGTACATGCCATTGTAATATCCATTCATGTAACCCTGGTTATAGCCTTGTCCGTAACCATATCCATAAGGAGAAGACCACGGATTATATCCAAAACCATAATTTGGATAACCATAATTGAAACCTACTCCCCATGAGAACGGGCTGTAGTAGCAATAAGATGGCGCCCACCAGTTGTATCCAAGATATATGCTTGTGTTCCATGAATAAGGATTATAATCATACATATAAGAGTTGGTGTAATAGGAATCATAATAGCTCCAGCCATACGGATGATAAAATCTTCTTAAACGCGCAGAGTATGCATAGTCATAATAATCATCTTCATTATAATAATTATTGGTGACATACGTGTTGCCCTGATCATCAGTTGTTCTTGAAGTTGATGATGGAGTTTCATTCGCGTTGGCATAATCAAATCTGGAATCTGAATTCCGAGCCTCAGAATTTGAAGAGGATGAATATTCCGAAGGCGCAGTACGTTGTGGCTGAGCCTGGGTTTGCGGCTGCGAAGATTGTTGTTGAGGTTGTTGCGTCTGTGGTTGTGAAACAGATGTATTGTTTGCAGATGAACTTCCGTAAACATCATCGTAGCTTTTTCCCGAACTAACCGGAGTTGTTGATGAGCATGAACTGAGTGCTACTGCAACGGCAACAAAAGCTAACTGAAATAAATTTTTTCCTGAAGCTTCTTTTTTATTAATTTTTGCGTTCAACATGTGCTTTAAATTTAGAGGTTTGACTGTCTTTTTAACTTTAGGTTTAAATTAATATTGTCTATCTGAAATTTGTTTTACAATTTTGTTGCGAATTTGATATTCAAACTTAGTACCATTGACTTAAATACGAGTGAATTTTAAGTGAAACGCACTACAAATTAAACTAAGTTAAAAAATTTTTACACTGTAAAATTACTTCATGAGCAAAGAAATAACAAGTAAAAAAGATAATTACTCCGAATGGTACAACGATATCGTTGTCAAAGCGGATTTGGCAGAAACTTCTGCCGTGCGAGGGTGCATGGTGATTAAGCCTTATGGGTTTGCCATTTGGGAAAAGATGCAGCAGCAATTGGATAAAATGTTTAAAGATACAGGACATGTTAATGCGTACTTTCCGCTTTTTATTCCGAAGTCTTTTTTTTCAAAGGAAGCTGCACACATTGAAGGATTCGCAAAAGAATGCGCTGTCGTAACGCATTACCGTTTAAAGAATTCTCCTGATGGAAAAGGTCTTATTGTTGACCCGGATGCTAAACTTGAGGAAGAATATATTGTTCGCCCGACTTCAGAAACAATCATCTGGAATACTTACCGCAATTGGATTCAATCTTACCGAGACCTTCCAATATTAATTAATCAATGGACAAATGTGGTGCGCTGGGAAATGCGCACAAGATTGTTTTTAAGAACAGCAGAATTTCTCTGGCAGGAAGGTCACACAGCACATGCTTCAAAAGAAGAAGCAGTTGAAGAAACAAAAAAAATGCTGGATGTGTATGCAGAATTTGCTGAAAAATGGATGGCGCTTCCTGTTATTAAAGGAGTGAAATCTGAGAACGAACGCTTTGCAGGAGCAATAGATACTTATTGCATTGAAGCATTGATGCAGGATGGAAAAGCATTGCAAGCCGGAACTTCGCATTTTCTCGGACAAAATTTCGCGAAAGCGTTTGATGTAAAATTCACAACTAAAGAAGGAGTCCAGGATTTAGTGTGGGCAACTTCATGGGGAGTTTCAACACGGCTAATGGGTGCGTTAGTGATGGCTCATTCTGATGATGACGGGTTGATTCTTCCTCCTATGCTTGCTCCTATCCAGGTGGTGATTGTTCCCATTTATAAAAATATGGAACAACTTGATGCAGTTTCGGAGTATGCATTGAAGATTAAAAAATCTTTAGAAGCAAAAAACATTTCTGTGAAATATGATAACCGTGATACGCATAAGCCGGGTTGGAAATTCGCGGAGTATGAATTGAAAGGAGTTCCGATTCGAATTGCCATTGGTCCGCGGGATATGGAAAATAATACGGTGGAAGTTGCGCGAAGGGACACAAAAGAAAAAGCAACTTACCAGGTTGTTGATCTTGAATTAAAGATTGAACATTTGCTTGATCAGATGCAGCATAATATTTATAAGAAAGCACAAAGTTTCAGAGATAGTTTAACGTATCATGCCGACACCATGGATGAACTTGTAAAAATCCTTGATGATAAAGGCGGGTTCGTTCATGCCCATTGGGACGGAACTACTGAAACAGAATTAAAAATTAAAGAGCAAACCAAAGCTACCATCCGTTGCATTCCTTTGAACAATCATAAAGAAGAAGGCAAATGTATTCTTACAGGAAAACCATCCTCGCAAAGAGTAATTTTTGCAAGAGCGTATTAAAAAACTCTTAATAAATTAAAAATGACAGACGAAGAAAAAATATTTCAGCTTATTAAAGATAAAGGCATTACTTCTATTGAGGTTTTCAATAAAAGTAAAATTGTTTTTGAAAATATAAAATCTATTCTTCAGCAAATGGAAAAAGAGCTGAAGACAAAAATCAGTGCTGTTGATCCGCGTGTGGCTGTCGAATATGATGACAAAGGAAGATTAGAAGTTCATTTTAAAGTGGCAAATGAGGTGTTGGTTTTTTTTATGCATACCAATATTTTTGCTTTTGATGAAAGTCACTATGTTTTTAAAAGCTCTTATTTAAAAGAAGATCCGCTCAGGGCATTTTGCGGAATGATTTACGTGTATAATTTTTTAACGAATTCCATTAAATATCACCGTAACAAGGATCGGGGAATTCTTGTGGCGCGTCTTTTTATAAATAAGGACAATCACTTTGTGGTGGATGGAAAAAAATCACTCGGCTCCTTGTTTAACGATATAAATAATGATGAAATAACTGAACAAAAGCTGAAACAATTACTTCTGGCAATTCTTATTCAGGTTTTGGAAAATGATCTGAATGTTCCTTCATTTGATTCTAATCTTCTTACTTCGCTCCAGGATTTAGAAGATACCAGTTCGCAAACAGGCTTTAATACCGGGAAGCATTTTGGTTTTGTACTTCCCGGGAGTAAAGAAGAAAGTTAAAGCAGAATATTACATTATTATTCCTTCATGGTCTGTCAAACCAATTTCAAAACGCCCAATTTCGTGCCCACTTTTTTGAAAGCAGCAACTGCTTTGTCAAGATGATGCCGTTCATGAGCAGCAGATAGCTGCACGCGAATTCGGGCATTCCCTTTTGCAACCACAGGATAAAAAAAGCCAATGGCATAAATTCCTTCATCCATTAATTTAGCAGCAAATTCCTGGGCAAGCTTTGCTTCATACAACATTATAGGAACTATCGGATGCTCACCCGGTTTTATGTCAAATCCGGCTTCAGCAATTTTAGCTCTGAAATATTTGGTGTTTTCCCAAAGCTTGTCACGCAAGGCTGTTGATTCTGTCAGCATGTCAAGCACTGCTATAGACGCTCCAGTAATTGCAGGAGCTAATGAATTAGAAAATAAGTAAGGCCGTGAACGTTGCCGCAGCAATTCAATAATTTCTTTTCTGCCTGATGTGAATCCTCCCATTGCTCCGCCTAAAGCTTTTCCTAAAGTACCAGTAATAATATCAATTCGTCCCATAACATTTCTATACTCATGCGTTCCTCTTCCGGTTTTTCCCATGAATCCCGTAGCATGACATTCATCAATCATTACAAGTGCTTTGTATTTATCTGCGAGATCACATATTTTATCCAGTTGTGCAATGGTTCCGTCCATTGAAAAAACTCCGTCACTGACAATAATGCGGTGACGAAGATGTTGTGTTTGTTTCAGATAATCTTCGAGTGCATTCATATCATTATGCTTATAACGAAAACGTTCCGCTTTGCAAAGTCGCACACCATCAATGATCGAAGCATGGTTCAATTCATCAGAAATTATTGCATCCTGTTCATTGAATAGCGGTTCGAATACTCCACCGTTTGCATCAAATGCTGCTGCATATAAAATGGTGTTTTCTGTTCCCAGAAATTTTGAAATTTTCTCTTCCAACTCTATATGACTATTCTGGGTGCCGCAAATAAAACGCACAGAACTCATTCCGTATCCATGCGAATCAATTGCTTTTTTTGCTGCTTCAATTACTTTGGGATGCGATGAAAGCCCGAGATAATTATTCGCACAGAAATTAATTACTTCCTTGCCGTTAGCATTTATTTCTGCACCCTGCGGAGTAGTTATTACGCGTTCTTGCTTATAAAGTCCTGCTTTTTTTATTTCATTAAGCTCCTTTTCTAAAACGGGTTTTAATGTTGTGTACATGAGAGTAGTTTAATGTTTAAAGTTTTGATTGAATTTTAGTGTGTTGAATTTCTTAAGAAGTTTTCACGATGAAAGATTGGAACAAACTCTCCTGAATGACAAAATCGGTGATATATTAATACGAAATTATTCTTATTGCCAGAGATTTATTCAATCAGATCAATTCATAAATTTTTCCCGGCAATGATTTCACCATTCCTTTGAATTCAAGATTCAACAAAGTTGCTGAAACTTTGCTTACCGACAAGGAGATGTTGCTGCAAATGGTATCAATATCCATGGAACCATTTTGATTAATCAAATCAACCAAAGATTTTTCTTCTGTATTTAATTCAACAAAAAGATTTCTTTGTGTATTCTTAACTTTTTTTGTTTGTTTTTCTTCCCAGCCCATGATGTATTCAATATCCTTTGCCGATTCAATCAATACCGCTTTATTTAATTTGATAAGATGATTGCATCCCTCAGAAAAATAATCATTCAATCTTCCGGGAACAGCAAATACATCACGGTTGTAAGTGTTAGCAATTTCAGCGGTAATTAATGCACCTCCTTTTTTCGCTGCTTCAACTATCACTACGGCATCTGAAATTCCAGCCACAATTCTGTTACGCTGTGGAAAATTTACTTTGTCAGGTTTTGTTCCCGGTAAATATTCTGTGAGCAATCCTCCATGTTCAATCATTTTTTCTGCAATACTGCGATGCAAGCCCGGGTAAATCCTATCAAGCCCGTGAGCCATTACCCCGATAGTTTCCATTTCGTTTTTCAATGCTGCTTTGTGCGCATGCACATCAATGCCGTAAGCAAGTCCACTCACAATTATTGCTTTTGAATTTTTAAGATCAGTAACCAATTTTTCACAAAACGCTTTTCCGTAATCAGTCGCAGACCTTGTTCCTACAATGGCAACAACTCTTGCTGAATTCAAATCAGCATTACCTTTATAATAAAGCATCACCGGTGCATCGTTACAATTTTTTAACCGCGCAGGATAATTTTTGTCGAGATAAAACAAAGGAGTGATGTTATGTTTTTCAATAAAGCGGCATTCGTTTTCAGCTCTTTCAAAATCACGAAAATTTTTAATTGCTTCAGCAGTAACAGGTCCCACATCCGGAATTTTTTCAAGGATTTTTTTTGAAGCCTTAAATACGCCTTCCACACTTCCGCAGTAGCTTACAAGATTGCGAGCAATCACATTTCCTACTCCGGCAATAAGAGTGAGAGCAATTTTATATTTCAGATTTTCATCAACAATATTTTTCATTTGATAGTCAGAAAAAAATCCCGGAATCGAAAATTTTTCTTTTAACTTTAAACCTTAAACTTTAAACCTTAAACTTTTTTTTAGGTATCTTTCAGGCAAAAATAAAATAAAAAATTCATGAAGTTGAAAAGTAAGGCTGCCGTATTCTTACTTTTTTTCATTCACATTTTTCATTGCAGCTTTTCACAGCAGGAAGGAATTGTCATAGGAATAGTACGCGATGCTTCCTCAAAAGAAAAACTTGTTGGAGTGACAGTGATGGTTGATGACACTGCCGGGACAACAACGGATGCAGGGGGAAGATATGAATTAAAAACCACACCCGGCAATCATAATCTTACGTTTCGGTTCATTGGTTACACAAACGTTTCCCGAAATGTTATTATGGATTCATCGCAGGTTAAAATTCTAAATATTGACCTGAATCCTGTTTCCGAAGAGTTAGGAACTGTTGTGGTATCAGCAGGCAAATTTGAACAGCGGCTGGAAGATGTTACAGTAAGCATGTCTGTTTTGAAACCTGATTTTATTCAAAACACAAACACTACTTCGATGGACGATGCGTTGAACCAGGTTCCCGGTGTAAATGTGATTGAAAACCAGGCAAACATCAGAGGAGGCAGTGGTTTCAGCTATGGTTCAGGAAGCAGAGTATTGATGCTTGTTGATGACATGCCCATGCTTACTGCTGACGCAGCTGATGTAAAATGGTCTTTTTTGCCGGTTGAAAATTTAGAACAGGTTGAAATAATCAAAGGAGCAGCATCTGCATTATACGGCTCATCAGCAATGAACGGAATAATTAATGTCCGGACAGCTTATCCTAAATCAGAACCTGAAACAAAAATAAGTATGTATGCAGGATTTTATGACACGCCAGCGAGGAGAGCATATAAATGGTGGAACGGAAATGATCAGACCATTTACGGGTATAACTTTAGTGATAGCCGGAAAATCGGAAGGTTTGATTTGGTTGCAGCCGGAAATGTTTTCAGGGACGATGGCTACCGCCAGGGCGAATACGAACAACGTTATCGTGCAAATATAAACACGCGCTATTCATTCAAAAATACTTTAGATGGTTTATTCGTTGGTGTGAACGGAAATATTCAGCGTGCAAAAGGTGGATTGTTTACAATTTGGCAGGACGATACCGTTGGCGCTTACATTCCTTTTGGTGGAATTGATACTGCAACTACTTCCATCAGTGAATATGTCACCATCAGAAAAAACATTGATCCCTTTATTACTTACCTGGACAAGCATGGAAGTTCTTATAAATTAAGAGGAAGATATTTCAGGACTGACAATAATAACAACACCCGGCAGCAATCTTTTGCTGATGTTTATTTTGGCGAAGCTCAGTACCAGAAATTAATTAAAGAATGGGCACTGACAATTACAAGCGGTTTTGCTTATACCTATAATAAAGTTGAGGGTGAATTGTACAATGACCACAAAAGCCGAAACACAGCTGTGTATGCGCAGATTGATAAAACTTTTTTAAAACGTATTAATATTTCATTAGGCGGAAGATTGGAATCAAATAAAATTGATTCGGGAAAGGTGGAGTCTCATCCTGTTTTTCGCTCAGGCTTGAATGTTGAAGTATTTCAGAATACACATTTCAGGGCATCTTATGGACAGGGTTACAGGTTCCCTTCCGTTGCCGAAAAATTTATACGCACAACTGTAGGACGTCTTCAAATTTATCCGAACGACAGTTTGCAATCAGAAACCGGGTGGAGCGCAGAAGCCGGAATTAACCAGGGATTTCAGATTTCTGACTGGAAAGGTTTTTTGGATGTTGCTTTATTTTGGATGGAATATCAGGACATGATGGAATTTACATTTGGTCAGTACGGAAATTTTTTAATTGACCCTTTTTTCGGATTAGGATATAAATCTGTTAATATTGGCAATACAAGGATCAAAGGCTTTGACATCACCATGACAGGACAGGGAAAGGTTGGAAACGTTCCTTTGACAGTATTATGCGGCTATACCTATATTGATCCCATACAACTTGATTTTGATCCGAAAAAAGATACTCTGAACAGTACTGCCGATTACAATGTTTTGAAATATCGTTACAGGCATACATTTAAAGGAGATGCCGAAGCAACCTTCTTTAACCGGATTACTTTCGGATTGAGTGTACGCTTTACCAGTTTTATGGAAAATACTGATAAGTTTGCTTTAGGTCCTTTGGAATTTATTCCCGGCTTCCTGCATTACCGCAGCATTCACAGAGTTGGTGATTGGGTTTTTGACAACCGGATTATTTTTAAACTTACTCACCAGATTGATTTGGGATTGATCACAAAAAATTTATTCAATCATGAATATATGGGTCGTCCTGCGGATATGCAACCTCCGAGAAGCTTTACTTTGCAGGCGAGAGTTAAGTTTTAAAAACTAAAATCCGCAGCTTCACCATTCAGCCCCCGCGCTTTCAAAATTTGTTTTTTATAATTCTCCACATTTCTTAAAACAATTTGCTGACGCGCGCAATCGGTTTCATTATAAAAAGGCAATTGTGTTTTAATGCGCATGGTGTATTGCTCATACACTGTGAGCAGTGCTTCAGCAATTTTTTTTGTTTTATAAAATTTTGCAGCTTCAATTACCGCATCTTTCCAATTTCGATTTGCGGAGATAGAAACATTTTCATCGCTGATACGCAGCACTCTTATCGCTGCATCCAATTCTGAATTATTAGAAAGATCAGGATGCTGTCTTTCTGCTGTATAAAAATTCCTGATGATGGATTTGTCTTCAAATGTATTTATAAAGAATTCGAGTGTTTTATAATTGAATTGCAAAAAAGATTTTTCTTCGTTTTTATTTTTTCCGTTAACATCCTCATAAAGTTTCTTAACTGCATTTTTTTTACTCAGTAATTCCAAATAAAAAAATTCCTTTTCTCCCCTGATGTCTGCAAGGTCATGCATGTTTTTTCCATGAACATGCTTGTCGTAATAAGAATACCATGCAGGTATTCCTGAATTGCAAAACATGAGGCTTTGATTTTTTATAAAATCATAATCCTGCCATTGAAAATCATGTTCCTTATCAGGGTAGTCATCTGAAAAAAGATAATCCACATAAAGCTGCAGTTCATCACGGGTGACAGGCGAATTATGGGGACAGTTTTTTATGATTGCTTCGTGGTACAAAAAATCTTTTGTCACCTGTACTTCTTCCAGCTTTATTTTTTCTGCCCTCCACAAACATTGGAGATCAAATAATTTTTTTTGTTGAATTTCCCAGATAAAATTTTCGGCAAGGCTGTGAAAGTAAAGTTGGGTAGTTTCTTCCTCATCAAGCAGTTCCTGACCATGCATAATATAAAACGCTTTTCTTTTTGCATACGATTCCACAAAAGCATGAATTGTTTCTTCATCATAATTCTCAAAAAAATCTTTGTATCGCGGATTACAATACAACTCTTCTTTTACATTATAAATTATTTTTTCACGCTTCAGCTGCTGCTCTATCTCCTTCTTCACAGGATCAGATACAGGAAAATCAAAATTTTCAGTAGTTATTTTTTTTCTCATAAATTAATTGTCTGTCCTTACGCAGGTATTGATTTAAAGTTCCTCTGTTAAATCTTAAAGGTGTGTAAGAAAATTGAACTTTTTACAGGAACTTTCCAAAGACATTGCATTGCAGAAAAATGTTTTTTTCAAAAAAAATATTTTTTATGCTCAGAACATTTTACTTTAGCAAAACATTTACTCAGTCAGTTGACTCTTCGCGAACAACTAAAAAATATCACTCCGGTACTCATCATCGTTTTTGCGGCAGCGTTGGTGGTGCTTTCTATTGTAGTCATGATAGGCTTGCAATACAACGTTCAACTCAATCATTTCACCAAGGACCCCGTGCAGATTATGGGTGCACCTTTTTATCTCGGGCTTTTTTCAAATATCGGAATCCTGCTCTGGTGTGGCACTGTTGTGGTTTGTTTCTATTCAAGATTATTCATACCCAAAACGGAAGTAAACAAACCTGTCAGGATATTCTTATTTTTTTCAGGATTAATCACCACGTTGCTGATGCTGGATGATTTATTTTTATTTCACGAAGAACTTTTTCCAAAATACATTGGCATTCCTGAAAAAGGAGTCTTTGTAATTTACAGCAACATTATTTTATTATATGCATTGCTCTTTAGAGAAAGCATTTTTAAAAGCGAATACATTATTCTCGGTATGGCATTCCTTTTCATTGGCGGTTCCACTTTTGTCAAGCGTATTCCCATGCCAATTCCTGAAGACACATTTTTAGAAGATGCTGTAAAGCTACTCGGAGTTATTTGCTGGTTCACTTATTTTTCGAGGCTGAGTTTTCGGGAATTGAAAAAAGTTATTGATTGAAATAAAATTACCAAGTTTTGGTAAACGGCTTTATTTTACAGCCCTGAAAATTCAATTAATAAACACTATTATTTTTTTGCTTTCTCAATCCTGATCCCGGCATCCATAATTCCCGGCAGGGGATTAATTCGCATTGCCTGAATTAATTCAAAACGATATTCACCCGTTTGGGGAAAACGAACGTTTTTTTTGAACAAAATGCGATTATCCCAAATATCCCCTGATCCGCTTCCGAGCCATCTGCCATCAGGCGATGCCAGCGTACATTCAAGTGTATCGCGTTCAATCTGTCCTTGCGGAAATCGTGTATTGATAAATAAAAACAAATTGCTGAATCCGAAAAAACCGGCATTGCGCACATTGATATAGACATTATATGGATTTAAAGTGTCATCAAGATTTACAAGAAAAACAAGGGGTGCATTCTGGTCCCAGTTATTATTCGTGATCTTTTCATTTTTTTCAAACACCCTGTCAGGGTCACATGAAGAAAAACAAATTGAAATCACTACGAATGCAATAAAAGAAATCGTAATGACCGGAATGCGAAGCATCAAAAAGTTTTAAAGTTTATCTTTGGGATTTATAACCGCTTTAGGGGCATTCATTTTATCGCGGTTCTTATTGCGATTTTTCTTTTTCTTCTTTTTCTTCCGGTTATCCATTCGTGTAAGACTATCCTGTCCAACCATATCGGTATAATCAGGCCCTGCAACAACTTCTTCAATATCAGGATCTGTAAGGTCTTCAGGCTTCTGATTATTGCGATTCATTTCAATAATTGCTTTTGCACGATCAACTGTAATCACTTTCCATGCATCCGAATGGCCGGTATCTCTTTCTTTATTTTCAGGTGCGATGAGAGAAAACCACAAGAGGCGCTTAAAAATATCTGTCTTTTGATGAATTGCTGTTCCTTTCATAGTCTGCAAACGGATATTTGAATCAGGAATATCTTTCAATGCATCAAGATAACTATCCAGCTCATAGTTTAAACAACATTTAAGTTTGCCGCACTGTCCTGCGAGCTTTGCAGGATTGAGAGAAAGATTCTGGTAACGCGCAGCACTTGTTGAAACTGCCTTGAAACTTGTAAGCCATGTAGAGCAACATAACTCGCGTCCACATGAACCGATTCCTCCAAGACGGCTTGCTTCCTGCCTCATACCAACTTGGCGCATTTCCACACGTATGCGAAACTCATCAGCTAATTTTTTTATAAGCTCACGAAAATCAACACGGTCCTCGGCAGTGTAATAAAAAGTAGCTTTTTTTCCGTCCCCCTGGAATTCCACATCGCTTAGTTTCATTTTTAATCCAAACGTATTTGCAATGGTGCGCGCACGAAACATGGTGCTGCTTTCCAAAGATTTTACGGATTCCCATTTTTCAATATCAGCCGGGCGCGCAAGTCGGTAAAGCGATTTTATTTCGGGTGAATTTTCTTCTACTCTTTTTTTCTTCAACTGCAAACGGACTAATTCACCCGCTAAAGAAACAGTTCCAATGTCATGACCGGGAGAACCTTCAACGGCAACAATATCACCTGTTTTAAGATCAATGTTTTCCTGCTTGCGAAAAAATTCCTTATGGCTTCCTTTAAATCTAACTTCAACAACAGAATACTGTTGTTGCCCATCCGGCAATTCCATATCACTAAGCCAATTGTAAACATTCAATTTGTTACAGCCGCTCGTTCCGCACGTTCCGTTATTTCCACATCCGGCAGAAACTTCTCCCGTCTTTGTTCCACATGTTCCGCAACCCATCTTCTTTAATTTTAAATTTCAATTTCCAATTTCAATTTTCCAACCAATATATCAAATGCCATTCCTTTTGGGGAATCAGGGATTTTTTATTTGTAAAACCTTGTTCATTTTAAACGACAAATCTAAGAATAAAATACGAGGGTTGGCATTGCGCATTATGTGAAAACCGGCTTTGTTTAATTCTTCGGTGAACAATTCCGCATTGTTTTGATTTATAAATTTCACAAACTTGCTGAATGTAGGAATAACTTCATCAGTCATTCTTGCAAGTGAAGCGTCTGCATAATTTGTTATAATGCATTCATGCCCGATTTCTAATCCGTAGCTGATAAAATTTTTCTGTCGCTCTCTCCCTGCTTTCACCATCACATCAATCCAGTCATTCAGGCTTCCTAAAGTTTCTTCCTGTTTTGAAGCGTTGGTTAAAAATAAACACATCCGCATCCAGTCAATAAATTCCTTTTCAATTTCAATACTGACTGATTCCTGATTTGCCATTGCCTGCGCAACATTATAATTTCCGTCAGACAAATGAACAATTCTTTGCGTTTCATGAAATTCAAGATTAAATTTTTCTTTCAGTGCCTGATTTAATTCTTTGTCGGCAAGACGATTTATTTTTACAAGTTGCGTGCGCGATAAAATGGTGGTGATGATTTGATCCCTGTTTTCGGTAACGAGTAAAAAAATTGTTTGATCAGGAGGTTCTTCAATAATTTTTAATAATTTATTTGCAGCATCTGTTCTCATGATTTCAGGCATCCAGATAATCATGATTTTATATTTTGACTCAAAAGTTTTTAGCGTGAGCCTTCTAACAATTTCTGCACTTTCCTCCACTGAAATAAATCCCTGCTTGTTTTCAACACCTATGAATTCATACCAGTCCTGCAAGCCGAGGTAAGGATTTTCTATAATTGCTTCGCGCCATTCTTTTGCAAATTCAAGGCTCCTCGCTTTCCTGTCTTTCAGAGGAGCAGTGGGATAAGAGAAATGAAGATCGGGATGAATAAGCTTGTTGTATTTTTTACAAGAGGAGCAATGTCCGCAACTATCATTTTCCATCCTGCTTTCACAGGAAAGAAATTGAGCATAAGCAATTGCAAGCGCAAGATTGCCACTTCCTTCAGGACCAAAAAACAATTGTGCATGAGCAATCCTGTTCTCATTTACGGAATAAATTAATCTTTGCTTAACCGCTTGCTGCCCGATGATTTCTGAAAATTGCATCTGCAAAGTTAGCATGATTTGAAGATTCGAAGATTTGAAAATTTGAGAATGATAAAAAAACAATTGGATTCTGAAAACTCATAAGCATTTTTGTTTTTAAAGACCTGTTATCTTTGCCTGCTGTAATCTTCAAATCTTCAAATCATCAATTATTTTATGAAAACCATTGATAATTATAATTTCTCCGGTAAGCGCGCTTTGATACGGGTTGATTTTAATGTTCCGTTAAGCAAAGAAAACTTTGAAGTGACGGATGATTCGCGCATTCGTGCTGCTGTCCCCACAATAAATAAAATTTTGAAAGACGGTGGAAGTGTTGTTTTGATGAGTCATCTTGGTCGTCCTTTGAAAAAATTAAAAGAAGACGGAACCATTGATGTGAAAAAATTTACACTAAAGCATACTCTTAAAACTGTTTCACAACTTCTTGGCAAACAAGTAATGTTTGGGGACGATTGCATTGGCGATGCTGCTTTTTTTATGTCAAAAAATCTTCAGCAGGGTGCTATTTTGTTATTGGAAAATCTTCGTTTTTATAAACAGGAAGAAAAGGGAGACGAGGGTTTTGCTGAAAAATTATCGAAGCACGGAGATGTGTATGTGAATGATGCATTCGGAACTGCACATCGTGCCCATGCAAGCACAGCCGTGATAGCTAAATTTTTTTCTGGTGTAAAAATGTTCGGGTATGTAATGGCAAACGAAATTAAGAATGCAGAAAAAATAATGCAGCATGCCGAAAAACCTTTCACTGCAATTATGGGCGGAGCAAAAGTGTCTGATAAAATTTTAATCATTGAACAACTGATGAAAAAAGTGCATCATTTAATTATTGGAGGAGGAATGGCTTATACCTTTTTTAAGGCGATGGGAGGAACTATTGGTTCATCTTTATGCGAAGAGGATAAGCTTGATCTTGCAAAAACCATTATTGAAAAAGCAAAGCAAAGCGGGGTCAAAATATATTTGCCCCTTGATTCTGTTTGCGGTGATAAATTTGATAAAGATGCAAACACTGAAATTACAGAAAGCAATAATATAAAGGATGGATGGATGGGAATGGATATTGGCCCCAAAGCATCCGATGAATATGCGGAAATAATAAAGCAATCAAAAACCATTTTGTGGAACGGACCGATGGGAGTTTTTGAAATGCCAAAGTTTACCAACGGAACACTCACTGTTGCAAAAGCTATTGCGGCAGCAACTCAAAAAGGAGCGTTCTCTTTAATAGGAGGTGGTGATTCTGCGGCAGCAATAAATCAATTTAAAATGGGTGATAAAGTAAGTTATGTTTCCACAGGCGGTGGAGCTTTGCTGGAATATTTTGAAGGAAAAGAATTGCCGGGAATTAAGGCAATTGAGGATTGAAATAAAAAAACATTCAATTTTCTCCGAAAGGAATCCTTTGGACAATACTCAATATTTATTAATTTTGTTCAAAACAATTTAAAATGAAAAATGTTAAAGACCAAATTATTTCTTTAATAAAAGAAATGCCTGAAAGTATAACAATGGAAGAAATTCTTGATTCAATTTATGTTCAGCAAAAAGTTCTGAAAGCGCAAAAAGATGTCAGAGAGGGGAAATCTTTTACACAATCGGAAGCAAAAAACATTGCTGAAAAATGGAAAAAGTAATTTGGTCGGAGGCTGCGCTATATGATATGCAGCAAATTCATGATTTTATTTATAAAGATTCTCCTAAATATGCTGCCATCATGGTAAATGCTTTTTTTGATCAGGCAGATTATCTTTCAATCTATACACGAATTGGTAGAAAAGTTCCTGAGATCAATGATGATTCGGTAAGAGAAATAATTTTTAAAGGGTATCGCTTAATTTATCAGATACGATCAACTCATATAGAAATTTTATCTCTGATTCACGGAAGTAAAAATTTGGTTTAATTTGTATTTTAAAAAAAATTCTTTGAAGGAAAAGAATTGCCCGGAATTAAAGCAATTGAGGATTGATGGCATTTTCACCTTTAAAAAATAAAAGCGTTTCGGGCGGCATCCGAAACGCTCTTATTTACTGGTTACAAAATTTTAAACCGGCTTCATTTTTATTGTCACCTCTTCCTTCTCACCTGGGCTGGGTGAAACCGAAGTAGTAACCGTTTGAAATCCCGGAATCTCAAAGACAAGGTTCGTAAGCTCGGGGCTGATCTGCCTGTCTGCGATTCCCTGATCGTTGGAAATTTCAAAAAATGAATTGTGTTCGCTTGATGCAATCATTTTTACATTCGACATCGGCTGGTTTGTTTCTTCGTTCAGTATTAAAGCCTTTATCTCTGTATGGCTTGTTGCCGGATCATAAATTTTTCTTGAATTTTCGTAATCTGACCAGAACTGTGCTGTTGCCGGATTATTCTTATAAATCAGCATTTGTTTATCAATTTTCCTCTGCAGCAGCCTGTCAATTTTTTCCATCTTCTTCACAATCTCTCCTGAAGCCGTTTTAAGCTCTGCCCTTTTCGCCTTGGGCATGCTGATTACTCCTGAGAATGCAATGATGGCGGCAAGAAGATCAACCAGGTCCTGCGCCACAATACCGTAACCTGCGCCCATTTGAGCCAGTACCGCATTTGCCTCTGCGTAAATAATCTGGCATCCCGACCGCGCGTATGCAGCCCTGCCGCTTATCAGGATGCTCTCTTCAAAATCAACGCTGTCATACAAAACTGCCAGTGAATTGTCCTCAGCGTATGCCTGTACTCCGCCCTTGATTTTCATCGCCAGTCGCACCATCGCTATCAGCTTATTCCGCTTATCCTCTGCATAACCTGTCCGGATCAGGCGCTGACGATCTATCGCCTTATCCAGTTCAAGTAGCAAAGCTTCTAAGAGTACCACGGCCGCCACCAATGCAAGCACCGCTGCATAAGTTAAACTGTTTGATAATAGTATCTGCCATACGCTCCGATACATCGAGTTTTTTGAGTTTTGACGTGCTGTCATTTTTACCTCCGTTTTTAAAATTGTTAAACTTGTATTTATTTATTTATTTATTCGGTTCTGTAAATTAATAATTGTAATTTGTTCTTTGTCCATTTCTACTTTCTACTTTCTACTTGATAATTTCTACTTTCTACTTGATAACGATGTAAATATTCGTGAAATAAAAAATAAAAGCAAGTTACTTTTCAGTAATACATAACATTTGTAATTATTTGTAACTTATGAAGCAAAAATTTCGTTCAACTTATAATTTCCGGCTGTTTCAAATTAAAGTTGCCCTCTGAAAAGTTAACGGATACCTTTTATTAAAAAAAATTTCGGAAAATACGCCTGTAAGGTTTTCATATAGCTATACTAAAAATAAAAATAAACTAAACAAAATGAAATCAGAATTGGCATTTTCTTACATAAATTATTCCTTTCATTTAAACTGTTTTACCAATTCCGCATAATCTGATAGATATTATTTCTGATACTACCGTTGTTCTTGTCCGAAACCAACTTTTTCGCCATCGTTAGTGCAAAAAACCCTCGCCTGTGTCCCCACAGCGAGGAAATCGGAGGAATAAAGCTCTCATATCACTGCCATTATTAATAGCAACCAATTCGTTCCGCCATCGTTAGTAGAAAAAGCCCTCGACTGTGTCCCCACAGCGAGGAAATCGGAGGAATAAAACCCCCTATCACTTTACTATCATTATTGATAGCAAGCAATTCTTTATTACCTTTACCTTGCAAATGGAATTAAACACTGTCTATTTTTATACGGCAACTATTGAAGGATGGAAACATCTTTTGAAGCAGGGTAAGTTTTCCGCCATCGTCCGTGTCCCCACGGACGATAAAACCAGTCATTACTGCCATATTGAATAATGTTTAAGAAATCCAAAATCATCAATTTCTGTTTCATAAAACTTAGCAGATGAATATTTGTAATTAACCGGTTCATCAGCCAAATTCCATTTTCCCGCACAGGGGTTATTATGAATGTAATCAAACTTTTGTTCAAACACTTTGTCCGAATATAATTCTATGGTTAGTGCATCTCTATCCCAAAACCGGTGCTTTCGCGAATCGGATTCAACCGAATAGTCCAAAAGCAAAACAGGATTTTCTTTCCGGAGTTTTTCAAGAAATTGATGCGATGTAAATTTCATAAATGAGGCATGAGGCATTTCCTTTCCGTTTATGCCCATCATCTCCCATATCAAATGTATATGATTTGGCATAATGACAAAAGCATAAACGCGCACCAGTTCCTCATCGCTTAAATATTTAAGTGAATCAATAATAATATCTTTGTATTCATCTTTATTTAAAAGATGTTTCCATCCCTGGATAGTAGCAGTAAAAAAATAAATATTATTCAGGGCCATTTTTTTTGTAAAAATAAAAAAAAACAATTTGGATATGTATAAAAATCAGTTTACAGGTTTATCGTCCGTGGGGACACGGACGATGGCGGCAGAAGACGGTGATGAGGATGACGATACTACCTCATCAAGGTTTGCTACCGAGTTACCTGGTAATTCTCCAACTGAAATAAAAATTTATCCTAATCCCGGCTATGATAAAATTTATATTAGCTATAATACGGGCTCTGCCGAAAAGGGTGAAATTATCATTGAAGATTTGCTGGGACAAAAGTTGTTAAAAACTTATTTCACAAATGAAATAAATATTAACGCTTTTAGTGAAGGCGTTTATCTTTTCAAATTTTTTGTGAATGGAAATCTAATTGCAAAGCAAAAGTTCATTAAATTAAAATAAATTATTATAAAGAGCCTGTTGATAATTATCAACAGGCTCTTTTTTATAAATGAAAAATTCAATATTATATCTGCTATTTTCGTTGATAACTTTTTTAAGTTGCGCCCAAAAAAGAAATTATATCTGGTGTTTTGGTGATTCATCAGGCATTGATTTTAATAACTTAAACAATCCTGTTCCAATAAATACATCATTTGATACCCGGGGCAGTTGTGTTTCGATAGCTGACAGTAGCGGACAGATATTATTTTATGCAAATACGAGAGCAACCTTGGCTGGTAATACAACCCTAGTTTGGAATAAAAATAATTTTATTATGCAAAATGGTGATAGCATAGTTGGAAGAGGGTGGTATAATGAATTGGTAATAATTTCTGATCCTGGAAATGATTCAGTTTATTATCTATTTTCCATTGGCGTAACCTCTATTTATGGCGTTTATTATTCAATTGTAGATTTGCGGCAAAATAATGGCTTAGGCGAAGTCACCCTAAAAAATATACAATTAGAAACTTATAAAGCACTGGATTGTCTGAATGCAATAAGGCATGCTAATGGTAGAGATTGGTGGATTATCACTCGTGATTATGAAAACCCTGGAAACATTTTCAATAATATGTATTATTTATATTTGGTGACTCCTTCAGGAGTTTCATCAGCATATATTCAAAATGTCGGGTTTGCAAAAACAAGCGGTTTTGGCAAAATAGCTTTTTCCAAAGATGGTTCCAAAATGGCTTTTATCAATTATAAAAGATTAGTGGAGCTTTATGATTTTGACCGTTGCTCGGGAGCGATCACCTTAACTAATACTATTGAAGCTGAAAAGAATTTGCCTCCTTGGCCCGCATATTGGAGTTGTGAATTTTCTCATAATGGACAAAGATTATACATATCCACGAATTCAAATACAACCTATCTTCTTCAGTATGATTTAACGGCATCCAATATTTTTGCAAGCAAGGATACTTTATGGTCTTTAACTTATCCCACAATAGCCGGAGGAGCATTAAAGCGAGGTCCCGATGATAAAATATACCTTTCATGTGCCTATAATGATGGTGTAAACTTTAATTATCCATATCCAGACAGTGTTTATAATATGTATAATATGAATTTAGGAGTTATTAATTTTCCCAATAATTTAGGTACTGCTTGCGATTTTCAACCTTATTCTTTTTATCTTGGAGGAAAAAGAACATATTGGGGATTACCTAATAACCCCGATTATGAAATGGGAGCGGTTTCAGGGAGTATATGTGACAGTTTAACAGGTATTCCGGATATTTTCCAAAATGTTTCAAATGCAGAGTTATTTGTTTTTTACCATCCGGGTTGGCAAAAGGCATTTGTTAATGCGCAAAATTTAAAAGGAAGAATTTATTCATTTGTAGTGTATGATATTTTAAGCAATGTAATTTATAAGAAAGAAGGAAAATTAAATTCAAAATATTTCACTCAGGACTTAAACACAACCAATTATTCAAAAGGGCTTTACATTATTGCTTTTCAAACTGAAAAAGAAAAATTGGTAAAGCGGTTTGTAAAAGATTGATTTACTTCTTCTCCAATTCATTAGCAGCTATAAATACGGTGTGCCTCTCTCATACTCGTGTGAAGCGCGGCTTGTGCGAATGACACGAGTATGTCTGCACTTTTAATAAATCCATTGCAAGTCTGTCCAAAATGACTGTAAGATCAGACAAAATGACTGTAAGGCATTCCCCAACCAATGTAAGACATATAAAAACCAATGTAAGACACATAAAAACGGATGTAAGACTATTCCCAACCACTGTCAGACATCAAAAAACGGATGTAAAATCATTCCCAACCATTGTAAGACATATAAAAACGCTTTGTCAGACATTTCCCAACGGCTGTCAGACATGTAAAAACCACTGTCAGACACGTCCCAACGAATGTTTACGCTCTTTTTCCCCACTTTTCTCCTCTTACTAATTTCGTGCTAATTCTTAATTTGTTGATTTCTAAAACATTTCCAACCTTCGTAGTTCAGAAATTCCACACCTTCGTAGTTTGTATATTCGTAAAACTTCGTAGTTCGTAGATTCCTGCAAGCATTCGTAATTCGTATATTCGTACTAATTCGTAGTTCGTAGATATATTAATTTCTGATTATCATTAATTTTTTGGTCACCTTGCTGGTTCCCGTTTCAAGAGATACATAATAAGATCCTTCAGAAAGCGTGCTGATGTCAATGCTAACTTTTTCAACATCCTGCGTTACGGTAAGCGGTTGGCTGATCACCTGCTGGCCCAGCATATTCATTACTTTAATTTCAGCATGCGCCTGCAGCGGAAGTGAAAATTCAGCAACAAAAATATCGCTTGCAGGATTGGGATATATCGCTAATTCATGTATGGCAGCATCCGTTAGTTCATTTACCGGCAAAGCATAGTTTACTGTAAACTGCTGGTAAATATTATCACCGAAATCAGAATTAAAATTCTTTACCATTCCGTTTGCTATATTATGGATTTGAAAGTAACCGGATCCCTGGTTGGGGTTAGCCCAGAAGCCAAGCCCGTCATCACCAGCATCTGTAAGATAAACTGTGTAACAATCAGTAACGAGATTCACAGTATCATGATATAGTGTGTTGGCAGCAAGTCCGGAGCGGCTGATTATGATATTTCCCTGGCTGTCTTTCAATGTATAGGCATTTTGAGATGGGAGGTTATTTGTTTTTAGTAAAAAGATAAGTTGAGCAGGATACACAGCCGGAATATCAAATGCTGAATACATGGTATCATTTTCTGCATACTGATCAGTACCTCCGTTTGGGTTACTCACAACAGCTATAAATTCATTAGTCAAAGAAGTAAGCCAGTTAGGTTGTGGCAGCGTAATTTCAACAGTGTCAAGGAAAGCAAGACTGCCGGTCCATTGATAAGTTGACATAGCGCCTCCCACCCTTCCATACGTTATATCAAGAGAAATAAGCGTGTCAGAACCGGTATTTTTTATGGAAATAACAGGTTCATTGCATATAGGATTCTTCCTGAAAAATTCCGTCCGTTTCGATGGCGTTTTAATATAATTAACTGCGGCATCTAAAGAAAAATTAGGTGAATCATAACTTACAAGTTGGTTGTTTACCCGATAGTTTGAACTGCCCGGATTGGCAATAAAAGGTAATGAATAATCAAGATTTATAGTTTGTCCGCCTGAAACCTGGGAGGTGATTTCATATTCTCTCGTATCTACCACAGCTCCCGGACACCATCCAGCACGGTCATATATCCATGTTCCGCCCTGAGGATAAATAGGATTGGTAGCACATTCCTTCCAGACCGAACGTGTATAGTTTACAGATCCGTTAAGAGTAATCGTATGATTGCGGGGAATAAATTCGCCTTCCTGGCCATGTCCGCTTATGGCACTTTTAACTTTGAACTGGTTGGCCGTTAAAGAAAGAATAACATCACGCGGCTCGAAATATTTATTATTAACTATGTCGTTATATGAAGGAGAAACCCATGTACCGCTCGGCCAAATTTGCGAGATGGATTTTACATCACGGGGAGGTGTGCCTTCGTAAAAAACAAATTTAATATCGTTATCTTCCTGGTGATTCCCGTCTTCCATCGCAATAAATCGCGCGCCTTTTAAAACCGGGGCATAGTCTGTTACATCAAATTCCCAGGTTTTGCCAATAAGTCCGTTCATATTTAAATTTATCCCATAAGGAGTTATAAAATTAATCAGTTCAAGGCGCATCGGACGTTTAGAATAATATTCCAATTGAGTAATATTTATAGTAGCCTGCGAAGGCACCTGCACAGAATCAATTACAGTACCTAACGGATCGTATATATATGCGTAACCTGCCTCCCATACATATATAGTATCTATCACGGATAGTTCATTGTTAGTTACCACATAAGACACAACAGAGTTTGCGCTTAAAGGAACAGAATCAAGTACGGTAAAGTTTTGTACCGAAGTAGTATAAACACCCTGGACGAAAGTAGTGTTGGGTCGAAAAGTGGAAACTGTAAAATTACGGAACAGTTCATTGCCGCGTGAAGTACGCCATCCCGGATTAATCAAATCAGAATTATATCCGTTTAGACTTGAATCGAAAGCTGTCATACCGGTTGCTTCGTTGAATTTGTAATAAACAAGCAGGTTTACGTAATCAGGATGGGCAGCAGTAATATCTTTAAACATTATTTGCTGAATGGATGCTGAACTGAGTTCTTTATTCCAGATGCTCAGTTCATCAAAATTACCGTAATAACCAGTAATCCCGCCAAGTGACATTCCTGCTATCATATTTTGAATATTTATCAGTTTTGTTTTGCCTGCACCCGTTGCCCATACGTTACCGTTGAGGTAAATATGCATAACACCTGTTACAGCATTCTTAGTGAATGCCCAGAAATTCCACCTGCCGGCTATTTCGGAATCCACAGCAGCCTTATTAATCCGGTCATAACCGGAACCATCATTACCACAATCCCAATATATATTGGAATCACTCCATGGAAGGTGAATATTCAGCTGCCGTTGATTATTATTATCGTTTCCTTCCATGATAGCAGTGTTGGCAGGTAAGCGCATTGAGTCGCCATAAGCCCAGAAGGCTACTGTTATTTGATCCGATATAGAACTATAAGCTGCAGGGTTGACTTTAACCGCCTGTACACCCCCGTTAAAATTCAGGTAAGCATCAGGCTGTGTATTAATCAGCGCAGCATTAAAACCTGCATCATGTCCTTGCACAGGATTATCATTTCCGTTTAATGCATTGGTATAAGAAAAATCAACGAGTACGTTTGAAGTTCCATCCCAGTTAAAAGGAGTGAAAAAATTAAAATTATTAATCCCGGTAGTGGCCAAAGTTGTATTAAGAAAATACACTTCGGTGAATCCATTCAAGTCAGTACTGTCAGGATCCAAAACAGTTTTAACTATACTCTTGAATTTTATTCTTAAATTATTTACCGCGCTTCCGAGAGAAAGCACATCCATTCTTAATCCGGTAATATTGCCTGCTGTAAGCCCTGCTGCAGAAAGTTCAGCAACAGTCCAGAGGTACTGTGTTCTGCTTAATGCCCCGGAAGTTGCCAGCGGGTTAATAACAGAAGTTGTTCCTGTGCCTACAATAGCTGAATCTTCAGAAATGATGCTGGTATAAGTTACTGCCTGCTGATTATATTGTATATAAGCATAAACAGGATTAGTAGTGTAATTGAAAACAGTATCAGTAAAATTACTGATGTCATACGATTTGTGATAAGCATCTAACGAATCCGTTTGAGCACTGTCAACTAAGTAGGTGTAACAGTTATAATCCCACTCACCACAACCGAGATTAGTATTTCCGCTGTTTGAAATCAACCCGTTTTTGCATCTCATGCTGTAAAGCATGATAATTTTTTCATACGTTTTTGCTGTATCAGTAGGAAACATAAAAACACCTGCTCGCATGGAAGTATCAAACCTGAATGTTTGTACAATTGTGGTGTCACCGACTCCGGCATTTGCACAGTTATTTAACAACATTAAACTAAGGAATAGCGACAGGATCAGAATAAATTTAGAGTATGATTTGTTATTCATTTTTATTTTTTATTTTTTACAATTTATTTCACATTTAGCCATTTTTGAATCGCAAATGTATTGAATTAAGATAACTTTTAAAAAGCTGTTCGATAGTTAATTTTTACTATTAAGAAAGAACAGAAATCAGTTCATAATTAGGAAAAACAAAGGTCGGATACCGCTGGATTTCGTTTTTAAAATCAGGTGATTTATTTGTCAAATTCAAAACTATTCATAATTTAGCAGAAAACTCATTACATGCGAAACCTAGTTCATTTCCTGCTGGCGGTTCTTGTTTTATTTCCTTACAACTCATTTTGCCAGAATTTCCAATATGCGAATATTAACGTTCAAAGCGTTTCGTTCAGCGGAGGCAACCTGAACATTCGTACGGATAATAATTCAGGAATTTATACCGCCCCGCAATGGCTCGCAACAAACGCCATAAAAAGCCCTGTTGCATACACAAGCGGCAATGCACCAAAAGTGGCTGCTTCACTCACCATTGATTGCGCCACGGTTCCGGATTCAATTTATGTGCGTGCTTTAGCTTCTGACTCCATAGCATTTACACCGATAAAAGTGGTGGTTGCTGGTTCTGCAACAACCGTTCATTCATTTCTTTATCCTGCAACAACCGGCTCTGCTGTTTTCGCAAGCGGGTTTGTCCGGTTCTTCAAACCATTTACAATTGACTGGCAAATTTCATTCGATAATGGAATTACATGGAAATCGGTTGGCATTACGAATAATACTTTATATGTTACACGCAGCGCACCGCAGCCGGAAACATCTTTATATAAATGGTTCCATACCGTGTTTGATATCAGCTGCAGAAATGCGCAATATAAAAGCCAGGATACGGCAATTATCAGTTCGGTATGGAATGAATTCACCGATCATGTTGTCCTGAATTACAATGATGACAGTTTATTTTATTACAAAGCGATGAACTCTCCGAATGTAACTTTATCGGCTTTGCTGCAGTACCGCGATGCGGAGTGTTATACGTTTGCGCAATTGTTTCTCTCCGGCCTGAAAATCCAGGGAGTTGTCCGCACTAACAATTATGTATATATAACACCCATCAATAACTCTGTGTGCAGCAATATTGTAAACCGGTTTATTGTAAAAACATGGATGTTCGGAAATCCATCAGCTATAGCAACGTGTCCTGATTTTCCGTATGAAAATACTTATACCAATTTAATGCCTTTCCCTTATACAGCATATAATTTTGATACTGCAGATGTAGTCGACCAGTCCGGCTTACCGGGTTCGTGCACTATAAATCCCGCTTCGTATTTCAACAATCACCAGATCACCAAAATTGACGGTGTGTACTATGATCCTTGTTATGGAGTAACATTCAACCTGCTTACCGATATTAAAACTGCTGCTTTCAGCGGATGGGGTTACCGGAATACTATAGGTTCAACCACACATGCTTTTTTTGCCAATGATATGACACAATCTGATTTGATGGAAACCATTACTACATTTTAACCTCAAATGAAATATTCATTTATCATTGTCCTGCTTTTAAGTTTAACACGTTCTGCTGATGCACAAAACATCGAACGTAAAATAATTATCTCAAACAATAATTTTTATTACACAACTATTGATGAGCAATTTCAGATTGGCACGCTTCACACAGGAATGATTTCAGAAGCGCTGGAAACGGCAAAACAACTGGCTTTGCCAGCGGGAAGAAATTACAATGAACCAGTAAATCCTTTTTCATGGGATATATCAGGTGACAATTTCTATTGCATAAACTTTTTGGATCATCCGCTGAATGACAGAAATGAGGCACTCAAACGTTTTTCTTTATCCTCTTTACAGAAATGGAGCAGCGATGTAACAATTAAAGACATGCTCATAAAAAGCACCGATCAAAATATGTTTGCATATAATGAACCTTACAAGTTTACCAATAACAGAGCCAACGTGCTGAACAACTTTTTTTTTGATGCCATCGCAATGAACGATTCCTCTTTTTATATGGTGATTGCCAACAATGGCGAGTTGAGTACCTGGAATTATGATGGAAAAAAATGGGAACATGGAAACATACTTCAAATGCCGGTGGATAATTATTTCACATTGTTCACCCATAATAAAAAGCTTTATATGATGTTAAATTCAGGCAGCATCTATAGTGTTACCAAAGATGCAGTTTCCAGGATAGAAAAAAACATAAATGTGTCTCTTGCTTCGGGTTTAATCATTATGAACAAGGAAAAAAATACTGTTAAATTTATTAGGAGCAATCAAATTGATCAAACAATTCCTTTTAATAAATTATTAAAAACCAGAGCTATTAAAATATTTTAAAATAAAAATATTCAAATGAAACAATTAATTATTATGCTCACTTTGTTTTGCTTTGTCAGCATTGCCGGTGCAAACGATCTTAACTTCTCAGTTGTAAATACGACAACCGGTGGCAGCAACGGATCTATTGATATGACAGTAAGCGGTGGAGTTGCATCTTTCACATACAATTGGATAGGACCGGCAGGATTTACTGCTACTACAGAAGACCTGACCGGATTGGCTGCCGGAACATATATCGTTAACGTGACTGACATGTATTGTGGAGTTGCAACTGATACCGTAATCGTTTATGAAATAACCGGCATTGCAGAGATCAATAAGATAGTTTCTTTTCTTGTTTTTCCGAATCCGGGCAACGGACAAATAACGCTCAGGGCGAGGCTTTCACTCAACAATGCCACCTTTAAATTAATTAATGTTTTCGGAGAAACCGTAGTGAAAGAATATGAACTTAACGGAACTGATTTTGTTTTTGATATTTCAAAACAGGCAGCCGGAATTTATTTCATTGAGATAAAAAATGAAGAGATTTTTTCAAGAATACGGTTTGTAAAAAATTAATACCTTCGATGTAATACCGTTTTTAGGTTTGGACTAATTTGATGTAAGTAATGGTATAAGAACATTTTTCAATTTCAATTGTGGGAAGAATTATCGATTCCCGGCTCTGCGATTCTCTTTCCTTTTTTTTCTGCGTGACTCAGCGTTTAATTATTCTTCCAGCCATGAGCGTCTGAATTTTTAATTTGTTCTGTGTATCTTTGACATATATTAAAACCAAATTTTAAAACCATGAAAAATATTTTACTATTCTTACTGCTGCTGTCATTAACCGTGACACTTCATGCACAACAAAACATTACCTTCCGCTCTAAATTATCATATCCCGGCTTGACATTAGCAAATATTGGCGGATATGCTGATGCTTTCGGAAATGAATATGCATTAGTCGGTACTTCGGCCGGGCTATCTATTGTAGATGTTACAAATCCGGTTCAGCCGGTAGAAAAAATAGCGGTATCGGGATTAACATCCAGCTGGCGCGAAGTAAAGACTTATAGTAATTATGCTTATGTTACTACAGAAGCAGGAGGTGGATTGCAAATTATAAATCTTCAATACCTGCCCGATTCTGTGCAGGTAAAACAATACACCGGTGACGGAGCCATCAGCGGACAGATGTCAAACATTCATGCACTTCATATTGCTGATGGGTACGTTTATCTTTTTGGCGGAGGGCTTTTA
>JBDSOU010000194.1:0-13903 GCA_039914625.1 Bacteroidia bacterium
CTTTTGTGTGCTACATAAAAGGCTGGTCCTTCTTTTACAAATTGTTTTTTTTTGTGTTCTGTTTTTACATCTTTCATTTTTTGAATTTGATTGTAAAATCCGTCAACCTATTTCAGGACTAGACAAAACTGTATGCCATACCCAATCCGGCAACTGCCACGCTTACCACGCAGGTGGACGACCTCGAAACCAAACATGAGGAGGCATTAACAGGCGGCTCGGATAAAAAAGAGTTCATGTATCTTGCGCGGCAAACCATGCTCAACAGCATGTCATCACTGGAAGGTTACGTCCAGTCGGTAAGCGGGGGAGACCCTGCCAAAATTTTACTGATAGCGGATGTAAAGCGCACCGGTTCGCCTGTGGGGCTGCTGCCTCCCCCGTCTAACGTACGCAGTGTTTACGGAAAGCAAGAAGGTGAAATTATCTTTCGCTGGAAGGGTGTTCCGGGCCGTTCGCGATATAAAATGCAGATCAACAGAACGCCCATGGATGATAACCGGTGGGAGGATCTTACCGATTCGTTGACCGGTAAAACCAACAAAACGGTGGACGGGTTAACCACGGGCAGCAATTATGGTTTCCGAGTTGCCACGTTCAATACAGCCGGTATTTCAGGATGGAGTGATCCGTCCTTTCACAGGGCTTCGTAAAGCGTTGCGAAAAGTTTTTTCAAAAATCCCGTTGTCTTTCAGCAACGGGATTTTTTTCTGTCATGCAGGCGTAGCATAAAAGGTATGCAGCAGTTTTCTGTTTCAATCGTGGAGCAGCAGCTAAAGCGATTATACGAAAACGGGTAAATTTCTTCAGCAGCTTTAAACTTAAATTGCGAAAAAAAGGGTAATAAGGTTTTCTTGACAGGATACAGTTTCTACTAAGGTTTCCAAAAAAATAGTGATGGGGAAACGCCACTATTTTTTTTCTGTTTTCTTTTCTAATTTCTTTTTCAGCTTAGCGCAGTCCTCAATAATTCCGTTTGCATTCACGCATTCTCCCTCTTTAAGAAATATTTTCTTTGCGTTTTTCTCAATTAATTCGCCCCGGTAAGTAAGCATTTTACCGCTGCGCAGTGAAACATCGGCTAAAAGTGTATCCGTTTTCCCATTTTCATGGCAATAAATTACATAGTCAGGCTGCATCATGTAATAGCCGAACTTTGCACCCTTGTCGAAGCTTACTGAATCATCAATAGTTTGTTGTGCATAACTGCAAGAAGTAATAATGACAGCTAAACTTATAAGAATGATAGTTTTCATTCAATTTGATTATTAGATAATTTTAATAGGAGGAGAATTATTATTATATCTATCAAATATAAGAAACTCCGGTTTTTTTTGCAAATAATCCATGGTTTCACTAATACAAAAGCATGATTTTTTACTGATTTGATCTGTAAATGAGAAGAAAGGAGCAAAAAAGCCGGGAATATGGAACCGGGTTTTTTGTAATCAAAAAGATTAGTTCCTGAAGAAACGAGGGTATAGAGCAAAAAATTTAATTAATCGTAACTACTCATGCGTTCTATTGCCACAGATTCACAGATTTTTTTATTTTTTATTCGTCCAATGCAACAGAATTTCAAATTATCAAAATATTCATCCGCCTCTGGCGGACCCTGAATTGTCGCGCTTTAAATCTGTGAATCTGTGACATTTCATAGCATTATCGGGCTGAGTAGTTACATCTAATCTTAGGCTTTATACCATTACTTACATCAAATTAGTCCAACCCTAAAACGGTATGATGCGGATAGAGAGCTGTTTCCCCATTTGTATCGGGATTACAGATACCGTATCGGTATTATTTCAATTTGGCGGGACTTCATGCGGAATCTTAACCAGGGAATCTTATATATATACCTATTATAAAATAATCCAAGAGAAATTGGTATAATGCCGATAGAGAGCTGTTTTCCCATTTGCATCGGGATTAAAGATTCCATATCGGTATTGCTGAATAAAAAGAAATGAGCAAATGTATCATTCATCTGCTCATTTTTTGATTTCTGAAAATATCGTTAATGCATCACCGTAAATTTACCTTTTGCATGAATTCCCTTTTCATTTCTGATTATATAGGAATACATGCCATTTGAAAGGCGGGCAGTGCTCATAGTAAAACTATTCAGCCGCGTTACGTTAAAAGATTCAACTTCCTGGCCTGCCAGGTTGGTTACGGTAAGTTCAGATGATTCGCTTAAACTACTTTCAAAAGCAAAAGTTACTTTATCTGATGCAGGATTGGGAAACGTATTTGTTGCAACGGGGTTAGTGATTTCGTTAACTCCCAGCGCTGCAAAAAACACCTGGTACGATGACCTGTTAGCTGTTACTCCGAGGCTGTCCGCATTAATATCCAATACAAGCGTTCCGCTTCCATGACGCACCCAGACAAATTCTGTAGTCTGGTTTGCAGGTGCTGCAATCAATATCCATCCGAGTACCGGCAATTTTTGCAGGATAGAATCTGTTTCAAGCTTGGTTTGCTTAATGCGAAGGGTGTTGGGTATGGAAGCGCCCGGAAGATTGAGGGTGCCATAGCCATCTGCAATCAGGTTAATGTCTGTATGTATGATAATGCGTGTGGAATCCCCGGCTAACATGGTATCTATCACTACCCGCGAAAAACCTGAATAGGTGTCATTATAAGTAAAAGGCACCGGTATATACATTTGGGGCGGATTAAAAACTGCTACCAGGTTGCTGAATTGAGGCAGTATGGTTCCGTTGAGATAGAAGCCGGTGCTATTGGTAATAAAATAAGTATAAGTGCCGTCATTAGGATTAAATGCAGCAATATTAGAATTCGGGTAATAGCTTGCATAAGGTGTTCCTGCTGAAGGAATAAATAAAAGGCTGTCCTGGTAAAGGTTCTGAAGACCGGTATAGTTCCAGGTCTGGTTACCTCCCGGTGGAATAGGATCTGTATAGGCGCTATCAATAGCATTGACATACCCCCAGCCTGCTGCAGGAAGGTCGCTTTGCCCGATGGTGATTGCCTGTCCAAAGGCAATTGCAGGCAGTAATACAATTAAAGTGATGTAGATTTTTTTCATGGTGTTTTGTTTTTTATGTGACAAAGTTAAGATAATTAGCAATGGTTGTGTGATGAATTTATGAACAACAGGAAGTGTTATCAAAGGGTTTTCAACAGGTAAATTAATTTAATATTGAAAGCCGGAAGACCAATGCATTCCATTTTTATTTTAGATGAATACCCGGCAGTTTCATAAAAAAACGATTAAAGAAATGTCGTTAATTTCGCATGGAATCTTTTATAAAAAAATTTATGCAGAACAACTGCCTGTTTGCTTTACTACTTTTCGGATGCTCTGTTTATAAATCATCCTCAGCACAAAAGCTTTCTGAAAAATATTTAAAGAATGAAACGGTGACCTATAGCGAATGCATTTCATTTTATAAAGAGCTTGATCAGAAATACACCAATGCAAAGCTGTTGACGTATGGTTTGACTGATGTGGGTAAGCCACTCCATCTTTTTGTGATCACAAATGATGGTGATTTTAATCCCTCAACAATCCATCAGCGGAACAAAATAATCCTGTTGGTCAATAATGGAATACATCCCGGTGAACCTGACGGCATAGATGCCAGTATGAAATTTTCGGAAGAGTTGCTGACGGGAAAAATTTCTGATACACTTTTAAAACATGCAGTGGTGTGCATCGTTCCTGTTTACAACATTGATGGAGCATTGAACCGGAGCTGCTGCAGCCGTTCCAACCAAAACGGGCCTGAAGAATATGGTTTCAGAGGTAATTCAAAAAATCTTGACCTGAACCGCGATTTTATTAAATGCGATTCGGAAAATGCAAAATCTTTTGAAAAGCTTTTTCATGAATGGGATCCTGATGTTTTTATTGATACACACGTAAGTGACGGTGCTGATTATCCTTACACGATGACGTTGATTTCATCGCAGCATAATAAGCTGAATCCTTTCCTGGGAAATTATATGAAAGCGGAAATGACCTCCGCATTATTCAAAAAGATGCTGGAAAAAAAAGATGAGATGATCCCTTATGTAAATTCTAAAGAAGTTTCACCTGAGGGAGGTATTATAGCTTTTTTTGAAACTCCGCGCTTTTCCACCGGGTACGTTACCCTGTTCAATACACTTAGTTTTGTTTCTGAAACCCATGTGTTCAAACCATTTCAAGGGCGTGTGAAATCAACTTATAACATATTGCTGTCGCTGCTTGAGGTAGCCGGCAAAGATTTCATGAAAATAAAAGAGCTGAGAAATAAGGCAAAACAGGATTGTGCAACACGAAACGATTTTGATCTGCAGTGGCAATTGGATACCACAACATCTGATCTTATAAACTTTAAAGGCTATGAAGCAAAATATAAAAAAAGCACTGTGACAGGGTTGGAGCGTTTGTATTATGATCCCGGAGCGCCTTATGAAAGAAAAATAAAATTTTATGATGAGTATAAAGCAACAGTGACAGTTAAAAAACCGGAAATGTATATTGTGCCGCAGACATGGCGGGAAGTTATTGAACGATTGAAAATAAATGATATTGAAATGAGGCGCCTGGGGAAGGATACTGTTTTGGAAGCTGAAGTTTACTTCATTGAAAAGTTTACCACGTCACATGATCCTTATGAAGGACATTACCTGCACAGCAATGTTGAAATAAGAAAAGGATGGGAGCAACTGAATTTTTATAAAGGCGATTATGTCATTGATGTAAATAATAAAAATAGCCGCTATATAGTAGAAACACTCGAACCGCAGGCAACTGACTCGTGGTTTGCCTGGGGATTTTTTGATGCTGTTCTCGGCCAGAAAGAGTGGTTTTCCGATTATGTATTTGAAGAAAAAGCGGAAGAATTCTTAAATCAAAATCCCGCATTAAAAACTGAATTTGAAACCAAACAAAAACTGGATACGGCTTTTGCTGAAAATTCTTTTTCACAGTTGAATTTTATATACCAGCGCTCACCTTATTTTGAAAAATCTTTTAAGCGATACCCGGTCGTGCGATTGAACGCTAAAATAAAATTGCCTTTGGAATGAAAAATCAATATTCAATGAATATTGCTGCTATCCATCCAGTTTGACATATCTCTAACCTGGAGAAGCAAAGCAGGTTTTTGATTGTAAACAATTCTTGCGGCATGTATTTCAATAGGAATTTCAAATCCTTTCTTGTTCCATGTTTTGGTTTTTAACCGGGAAATTTCACCGCTGTAAAGTTTCTTGAAATTGGTCATTATTTCTTTGTGGTACCGGTTGGGAGCAAGGCTTAAAATATTTGTCCCGATAAGCTCATCGTAATGTATAGCCTGGAAAATGCATCCTTGTTTGTTTACATTAAGAATGGTTCCGTTTTCGTCTTCAATATAAATGGCATCCGGGGAATTATTGAACATTTCATAAAAATTCCTTTCAGCCTGCTCCAACTGTTGTTCCTTTTCCTTTAACCCGGTAATATCATTTACGGTTCCTATAAATCCCAAGGGTTCGTCAGCATCATTTTTAATGACTGAAGCATTTCCAACCACCCAATTTACTTTTCCTTCTTTGTTTATTAAGCGGTATTCTGAATGAAATGGTGCAGCACCTTTCACAAAAAGCTTCCATGCTTTAACAACACGTTCCCTGTCGTCCTGATGCAGGGCTTTTCTCCATTCATCACCCAGGGCTTCTTCAAAAGAATATCCTGACAGCTCACACCATTTTTTATTCACATATATACAATTTCCTAAAACGTCACAATAATAAATTCCAACAGGAGAATTTTCTGCAAGCATCCTGAATTTTTCTTCGCTCTTTTTTTGCTCTTCCACCGCGTATGTTTTTTCAGTGATATCCTTTCCTAATAACAATGCGGAAGTAACATAATCTTCAGAATCTCGCAACGGCACGGCACGGGTTGCAATAAGCCGTGGTGTTCCTTTAGAGCCTACAAAGCGGAAAATGAATTCCTTTTTATGTCCCCTGAAAATGCTTTGATGATACGATTTGATCTTTTTTATATCGTGCTTATCTATAAACTCCCATATCTTTGATTTCCCGAATTTTATTTTCGATGAGGACTCGGTTAATTCCAGGGCAGCGGGATTCATTTCGATCAATTCGCCTTTTAAGCCTATCTGGAAAATACATTCAGGCTCGTTGTCAAAAATTGTATGTAATTTATTTTCGTTTGTTTTTTTAATACGCTCTGCTTGCGATTTTTTTATTTCAGCATTTTTCTTCAGCAGTACATTTTTAATCACAACAGGCAGGCGGAGCAGATCAGATTTGCTGACGTAATCGTCAGCCCCGCCATCCATAAAACTGCGGATCAATTCACGGTTCTTTTTATCTTTAACGATAAAAATAAAGGGAATCAGCAGCCGCTGTTCCGTTAAATAAGTTAAAGCATCTTTAGCGCTGTATTTTGTAAGGGTATTTCCGGACAGGATCAGGTCCGGAACAAAATGGCTGACTTGTTTGATAAACTCTTTTTCGTTTGTGGCTGAGCGCGATTCAAAACTCATAAAGGCATCTTCCATGACGCTTTCAAGGAGCTTTATCTCCGCCTGCTTTTCTTCCAGGAATAGTATTTTCATAAACCTATCATATTAGTATCTTAAGACTTAAAACTACTCAACACAATAATCCTTATACTCTATTACTTCTTACTACTTCAATGAGAAAAACATGGTGGGGCCCATTATTTAGTGCAAGAGTAAAACAATAATCTTTTCGTTAAATGCCGGAAAAATATATTTTAATAACAATTTTTAGTTAATAAAAAAAAATTATTTTATGGAAATATTTTGTAGCAAAAATCAAAAAAATAAAAAGTAACCTGAAGGTAATTGAAAATATAGAAAGAAATACCAGCGAAGAAACGGTCATCTCCATATTCCATTTCTCTATTACCCTATTAATTGCAACTTTGCACTCCTTTAAAAAAACATTTTGACAAAGGTAAAAGCAACATATAGCGACATCTGGAGAATTTCCTATCCTATTATGCTGGGAAGCCTTGCACAGACTATTTTAGGTTTGACAGACACTGCATTTATGGGGCGGGTAGGAGAGGTGGAGTTAGGAGCTGTGGGTATTGCAAGTGTTTTTTATTTTGTGCTGGTCATGCTTGGTTTTGGAATCGGTATTGGCGGGCAGATATTAATTGCACGTAAGTCAGGAGAAGGGAAAACAAAAGAGATCGGCATTATTTTCGATCATTCCTTATTACTTCTGGTTGGATTTTCAGTTTTTCTTTTTGTTTTTATCCGCTGGTGTTCACCTTTTATTTTTGATGCGATTCTGAATTCGGAAAATGTGAAAGTTGCCGCAAACACTTTTATTGCATACCGTTGCTGGGGAATTATTGGTGTGATGATCACCGTTGCGTTTCGTTCATTTTATACCGGGATAGCCACAACGCGCATCATCACTTACAGTTCTTTCCTGATGACCAGTATAAATGTGCTGCTGGGTTATGTCTTGATTTTTGGTCACTTTGGTTTTCCTGCAATGGGAATAGCAGGAGCAGGGCTTGCATCGGCCATTTCCGAAACCATTACCGCCATCTATCTTTTAATATATACATATTTCAAAAAAGAATTCCTGGTGTATCAATTGTTCAGATTCTTAAATTCGGGGGAACGGGTTTTTTTAAAGGTAATGAATTTATCCGCACCTATCATGCTTCAGCATTTGATTTCAATGGGAGCATGGTTTTTATTTTTTGTTTTCATTGAAAAATTAGGGGAACATGCACTTGCGATTTCCAATGTAGTGCGCAGTACTTATATGTTGCTGATGACTCCTATATGGGGATTTGCCGCAGCTGCAAACAGCATGACCAGTAACCTGATCGGGCAGGAAAAAAAAGAGGAAGTGTTGTCGCTGCTTAAAAAAATCTGTACACTCAGCTTAATGACAACTTTTATAATGGTTTTGCTCAATGTCCTGTTTCCTTCTTTCATACTTGGTATTACTACTTCGGACGCTGGGCTGATCAGTGATTCTAAAGGAAGCTTTTATGTCGTATGTGGTGCAATGATTTTATTTTGCATAAGCTTTGTTTTATTCAGCGGGGTTTCAGGAACGGGGAATACAAAAATTGCAATGTTCATGGAGATCGGAAACATTTTTATTTATTTTCTATATGTCTATGTATGCGCTCATATCATAAAGACAAACGTGGAATGGGTTTGGGTTGTCGAAATTCTTTACTGGCTGCTGATGGGAATTTTTTCGTACGTTTACCTCCTTGGAAATCACTGGAAAAAAATTAAATTGTGAATGATGTCAAGGTTTAAAAATATATTTTTTGTTTTGCTGATACTACTGAGTGGTGCTTGTTGTAAACAACATATTGCTTCGGTGCAAACCAAAACTGAAGTTGCTGATTCATCAATGGTAAACCTGAAGTTGACAGAAGCAACAGTAATTGATTACAGTGAAGTGGATGGCTGCAAATTTCTTCTTGAACTGTCAGACAAAGAAAAAATACAACCCGAAAATTTGTCTCCTGAATTTCATAAAGATAAATTAAAAGTGCTGATTAAATACCACCTCACTAATAGAATGACCATTTGCATGGCGGGCAAAACGGTTCATATTGATTATATCAAAATCAAAAAAGAGTAATGGCTGAGAGGAAATTAAAAATAATTTTTCTGGGTACACCTGAATTTGCTGTGCCTTCTCTTGAAATTCTTTTAAAGAACCGCTATGAAATTGCCGGAGTGGTCACTGCACCCGATCAGCCTTCCGGAAGAGGATTGCAACTTACTCCATCAGCAATAAAGAAATTTGCAGTTGAAAATAATCTCAGGATATTTCAGCCTGAAAAATTAAAGGATGAAGATTTTTTAAATGAAATAAGAAAGCTGAATCCGGATTTACAAATTGTCGTTGCTTTCAGAATGATGCCGAAAGAATTATGGCAATTGCCACGGTTGGGAACGTTTAACCTGCACGCTTCTCTTTTGCCTCAATACAGGGGAGCGGCACCAATTAACAGGGCAATCATGAACGGAGAAAAAGAAACAGGTGTTACAACCTTTTTTCTGAAGCACGAAGTGGACACAGGAAATATTTTATTCCGCGAAAAAGTTTCCATTAATGAAAATGAAACTGCCGGTGAATTGCATGACAAATTAAAATTGATCGGTGCGGAACTGGTTTTAAAAACAGTGAAAGCAATTGAAGAAAATAATTATAAAGAAATTTCTCAATCAGAATTAACCAGGGTGGATGAACAATTAAAACCAGCTCCGAAAATTTTTAAAGAAGATTGCAGGATAAACTGGGATCAAAACATTGAAACCATTCACAATTATATACGCGGATTAAGTCCTTACCCGGCTGCGTTTACTGAAATCATTTCCTCGGATCATCAAAAGCATTTTGTTAAAATTTTTAAAAGTGAACAAGAGGCTTCTTCAGCCCATACGGTTCCTGGAAAAATGGAAACAGATGGAAAAACATTTTTGACAATTGCAGGGAAAAACGGCTTTTTAAAAATTACTGAACTCCAGTTGCAGGGAAGAAAAAAGCTTTTGGTTGAGGAGTTGCTGAGAGGTTTTAAGATTACGAATGATTGGAAGGCTGTACTCTGATCCGGATGTTTAAGTTCTATCCAAGAGCTATTAACAACACTTTTGCTGAAAACTTCTTTTTTATCAAGCAATTCAGGGTTTATTTTCTTCGCAATTTTGTCCCGATAAATCGGGATGGAAAAAGTAGTTGTCTTTACAGGAGCAGGTATAAGCGCTGAGAGCGGTATTAAAACGTTCCGTGATTCCGGTGGCTTATGGGAGGAGTACGACATCAATGAAGTGGCAACTCCGCAGGGCTTTCAAAAAAACCCGGAACTGGTTTTGGATTTTTACAACCAGCGCAGAAAGCAGGTTCTTGAAGCAAAGCCTAATGCTGCGCACAGGGCATTAGCGGAACTCGAAAAAAAATTCGATATGCACATCATCACCCAAAACATTGATGATTTGCACGAACGCGCAGGATCAAAAAAGGTGTTGCACCTGCATGGTGAAATAATGAAAGCGCAAAGCACACGTTTTCCTCATTTGGTCTATGATGTCAAAAACAATGAAATCAAAATAGGTGAATTGTGTGAGAAAGGATTCCAGCTGCGTCCCCGGATTGTATGGTTTGGTGAAATGGTTCCTATGATGGAACCTGCAATTGATCTCATTTCAAATTGCGATATACTCATCATAATCGGAACTTCGTTAGATGTTTACCCGGCAGCAGGATTGGTTAATTATGCATCGGAAGATGCAAAAAAATATTTAGTAGATCCGAAAGCAAAACGGCTGCCGTATATAATGAATCTTGAAATAATTGAAAAAACAGCCGGTGAAGGCGTTCCCACGTTAGTTAAAAAATTAATATCAGCATAAAAAATGTTTAGCCACGAATTTGTTCAGAGTGATATCTTCAATTGGGTAGTTCTGCCCGTACTTATCTTTTGCGCACGCACGTGTGACGTTACATTAGGCACACTTCGAAATATTTTTCTCTCAAAAAATATACGGTACATTGTACCCTTTCTCGGGTTCTTTGAAGTGTTGATATGGCTGCTTGCTGTAAGCCAGACCATCAGGAACTTGCATAATATAATGTGCTATATCGGTTTCGCTGGCGGATACTCAATGGGGATTTTTGTTGGAATAAAAATTGAAGAACGGCTCGCTCTCGGCAAGCAGATGCTGCGCATCATTACACCGCAGGATCCTGCTTCGCTGGTGCAGAAACTGAATGAAAATAATTTCGGTGTCACTATTATTGACGGGCAGGGCGCAAAAGGCCCTGTTAAAGTGTTGCTCACCGTAATAAAAAGAAGAGATATTGAACGCGTGGCAAAGCTCATTAACGATCACCATCCCAATTCATTTTATTCTATTGAAGACATCCGCAATGCCAACCAGGGCGTTTTTCCGCGCACCGCTACCGAGTCAAAAATTGCATACCTGCGAAGAATATTTCCCGGCTTAAAATTTTTTTGACAGGGGCAGGAGGGAACCCATGAAAATAAGACTTGCGATTGCTGAACTAAAATTCGTAAATTCGTGTCCTGATTTATAACTGCCAATTTATGAGTTCCAGGTTGAAGACCGACAAAAAGAGGCTGATGGATTTTTCGCGTATCGAAAAATTTCATCCTTATAAAACATTTCTTTTTTTTGCATTGCTAGGCAGCACCGTTGTTTTTATGACGGTTACTTTTCTGTACCTTACCAGCTTGTCCAAAACATTACCGCTTGTAAATTTTAAATTGCCAAAGCCGTTTTTTCTGAGTTCGCTGCTTCTGTTGTTCAGCAGCTATGCCATTTCTAAATCAGTAGCTGCTTTCAGGGAAGATGCTATGAAAAAACTTTTACTGTCTTTCGCTGTAACTTTATTGCTGGGACTGGCATTTTCTCTTTCACAAATTTACGGGTGGAAAAAATTAATTGATTCAGGATTTATGCTTCAGACTCAATCAAGAATTTCTTACTTATATATAATTTCAGGCATTCATTTTCTGCATGTAGTTGCCGGTTTAATTGTGTTGTTGGTAATGACGATTTCTGCTTACCTGAAATCTAAAGACCCTGTAAAATCCCTGCTTTATTTTTCCAGTGAATACCAGCTTACAAAAATTGAGCTGGCTGTCATCTTCTGGCATTTTGTGGATTTCCTCTGGCTGGGACTATTTTTAATTTTTCTTTTCACGTTCTGATACTATGATGGTATAAAAACCTGCAAAGAGTGGATAACTATTTTCTCAAAACCATTTTTGCGCTTGCTTTTATTTTAATACTATCATCCTGCGAAAAGGAAAAATCTTCCGTCAGTTTTACTGCTGCTGTCCCGGTAACTGAATATAACCTGTATGCAGTCAGAGAATTAAATGGCGATTCTATAGTTGCATGCGGTGGGAAAGATAATAACGGGATTTTATTATTATCTGCGGATAAAGGCGCTACATGGAATATACTAAGCAATTCGTTTGACCAGGTTATATACGATGTTTATTTTATGAATGATCATTTTGGTTTTGCATGTGGTGGAACCCCTGATGTTTTTAAAACTGACGATGGCGGAAAAAACTGGGAAAAAATTTCTCTTCCCTTCCCGGGTACAGGTTTTCCGCTCAACTACCGCGTTCCTTTGCGGAAAATATTTTTTGTGAACGATTCGCTTGGTTTTATTTCCGGGGGCGGAAGGTTTGAAGCCGGTATTATTTTTAAGACCATAGACCGGGGCGTTAACTGGACCCTGTCCACATTCAGCAATGAACTGAGAGGGATCTTATTCTTAAATGAGCAAACCGGGTTTGCCTGCGGCTACGGTATTATGCTCAGGACGGATGACAGCGGGATAAACTGGAATGTGATCAGTTCTCCGAATGAATTCTGTACTTCATTTGCAGTGGCTTCCGATGAGCTATATACATCCGGCTACAACGGTGGCATTTATAAAACTCCGGGTGACAATATCAACTGGAACAGCATTAACGATGGCAACAATGCCTTCAGCAACCGCATACACTTTAATTGCATCACTGCTGCAACAAACGGAACGTTAGTTGCGGCAGGTAATGACGGAATTATTGCTGTCAGCTATGATCATGGCGCTTCATGGGATGAAGGCGAATCGTTTAATGGCGCAACTATAAAAAGCATTTTGCTGACTGATGACCACACAGGAATAGCTGCCGGGAATGACGGCATGATTTTTAAATTTTCTTATTGACCGTTGGTAAAGTTCTTCTCTGCTTGTCAGAGGAAGGCGACAGCCAGATCTCCGAAAAACTATTTAGTGCACTTCGGATGCAGCGCTGCTTACTATGGTTATTTTAAAAATGTAATTTGTTTCGCTATCATTTTCGTGGCCGCCCTGGCAATTGCCATGATTTCCTCCATGGTTACCGTCCTTCTGTTTGTCTTCAATGGTGTTTACTTGTATTTCATCGCTGCCGGTATAATCCAGAGCAGGAGTGTATTCAAATAACGTATTGCGCGAACCGTCCGCGCTGATCTTACAGGTAAGCGCATGTTGCGCCTGCTGCGAAATTTCCATAACATTATCTGCATCACCATTGGACTGCATGGTGTAGCTGTAGCTTTGATTCTGGTTCAGCGTCACATCAATCACTTTTGAAGTTACAGTTTCATTGTCATGGTGGTCCTGTTCTTTTTTGCAGGAAGCAATAAAGAAAAACACTGCAATAAGTGCGGGGAGAAATACGGATTTGTTTTTCATGGTATGTTGATTTTAGAATTTTAGTAAAGATATAAAATAAAATGGAATTTAAGTTCTTATATCTTCAGTAGCTTCAGCGATTTCGATTGTCCATCCACACTTACCACTACAATATATACTCCCCTCTCGAAAGTTGCGGTCTCCGGAATTTGGAGGTATTGCAGCGGCATGCCCCTGAATACATTGCCCGGCAAAAAAACATTGTCATAATTAGCAACCAAAACATTGTCATACATGATTTTACCAAACGAATTATAAATCTGGATAACCACGCTGCCCCGGAATTTTGCAAACACGCAAATGGTGCCGACAGCACTGGTATAGGATACAGGGTCACCGGAAATTAAAGTGGGGCGAAAATCAAAATCCACGTAATCGCAAATCGTATTGCTGTCCAGCAGCAGGTTGGCGCATTTGAATGCCTCGCATTCTGTGCGGTAATTAATGCCATCGCATCCGCATACAGGAGCAAAATCCAGCCCGAAGCACTCATTGCAGTTGCCATGGTAGGCATTGGTATCCACGCATTGCCCGTTGGCTTTAAGAGCAGCAATAAATAAAAAGAATAAGAATATTTTTTTCATTCCGCATGCAAAGTTACGGACGAAAGTTTAAGGTTCAAGGTTTAAAGTTTAAAGTTTAAGGTTTAAAGTTT